>NZ_JCBCUX010000010.1:0-252366 GCF_059862645.1 Pseudomonas sp. MF08831
CCGGGTTAGCCGCGTTGGGCCATGGATGGCCCGTCGCGGCGGCCCACGGATTCAAGCCGGAGTGAGGGCACACCGAGCCCAGGCGAGGTGCCGAGTGGTGGGGCAAAGACCTTTTGGTTACTTTTGGCTGGGCCGGCATTCCGGGCGTTTGCCAAAAGTGACCCGCTGTAAGAGCGGAACCCTAAGCGGCCGTTACCGCAGCAACGGATATGTACCCCGCCCTACCACCATAACGCCCCCCGATTTACCCGAATGGCCCCTCAACTCCCATTCCCACCATGCGCCTCTTCAAAAAAGTAATCCTTCCAACTCGCCGCCTTGTTCTTCAATACCCCCAGTTCCTGCAATTTCTCGGCATAGATATAGGTCCGCTGCGGCACGATGGTGAAATCGATCTCCGGGTCCTGGACAATTTTCTCCACCAGGTCCAACGGCAGCTTGGACTGCTCCACACGGATATACGCCTTGGCCGCGGCCGGTTTATCGGCCTTGATAATCGTCTCAGCCTCAGCCAGCGCGTCGTAAAACGCCTTGTAGGTCTTGGGGTTCTGGTCGTGAAATTTCTCAGTGGTGTAAAGCACGTTGAACGTAGCCTGCCCCCCAAGGATGTCGTAGGAACTGAGCACTTTGTGCACGTTAGGGTTGAGCAACTCCTGGTACTGGAACGGCGGGCTGGAGAAGTGCGAATTAATCTCCGAACCACCGGCAATCAACGCCGCCGTGGCATCAGGGTGAGCCAGGCTGATGGAGATATCGTCGAATTTCTTGTAATTCGCATCGCCAAACTGCTTGGCGGTTTCGATCTGCAAAGTGCGCGACTGGAACCCCACACCGGCAGCGGGCACGGCGATGCGGTCTTTCTCGGTGAAGTCCTTGAGGGTCTTCACATTAGGGTTGTTGGTCAGCAGGTAATTGGGCATCGAACCGAGGGAGGCGATGGCCTTGACGTTCTGCTTGCCCTTGGTGCGGTCCCACAAAGTGAGCATCGGCGGCACACCGGCCGATACCACGTCCAGCGCACCCGCCAGCAGCGATTCATTCATCGCCGTGGCGCCGGAGATGCTGTTCCATTCCACCTGGATATCCAGCCCCTGCGCCTTGCCGTGTTTCTCGATCAAGTGCTGGTCGCGCACCACGTCGAGGATCAGGTAGCCGATGCCGAACTGCTGGGCGATGCTGATTTTGCCTTCGGCCTGGGCACCGGGGCTGAGCAAGCTGCCAGCAGCGGCCAGCGACGCGGCCAATAGGATCAGGGAGGAACGCTTGAAAGTCATGGGGGAATCTGCCGCGTTTTCGGGAAGGTGATGAAGCCTAGCGGCGTTTTTTAAGACACGAAAAGAATATATAGCTCTATTCTTATGCAATAAATCAGCAGCGCTGAACTGCTATATTGCGCGCCTGCCCTTCCATCGCGAGTCGCTCGATGCTGCGCACCAATCTCAATGAAATGTTGATCTTCATGGCCGTGGTCGACGGTGCCAGCTTTGTCGCGGGCGGCCAGGCCATGGGGCTTACGCGCTCGGCGGCCGGCAAGGCCGTCATGCGTCTGGAAGACAGCCTTGGCGTGCGCCTGCTCAACCGCACCACGCGCAACCTGAGCCTGACCGATGAAGGCCGTGCATTGTACGATCAAGGTGTGCAGATTCTGGCCGCCGTCGACACCGCGCAAACGGCCATCGGCCAGCCCAGCGGCACGCCGCGCGGGGTGCTGCGGCTCACCCTGCCGGATGCCTTCGGGCGCCGCGTGATCCTGCCGCTGCTCGACACCTATTTGAAAACCTGGCCACACGTGCAGGTAGAAGTGAGCTTCACCGACCGCATGGCCGACATCGTCGAGGACGGCTTCGATCTGGCGATTCGTATCGGCGGCGAGCACGCCGACCGCCAACTGGTATCCCGCGTGGTGGCGCGCTACCGAGCCTTGCTGTGCGCCGCCCCGGCCTACCTGGCCGAACACGGCACACCCCGCGACCCGGACGCCCTCGCCCACCATGACTGCCTGTATTTCAGCAGCCGGACGCGCAAACAGAGCTGGCGCTTTCGTGACGCACAGGGTCAATGGTTCAAGGCCCCCGGCCATAGCCGCCTGCGCCTGGACAGCGGCGAGGCGTTGCGTGACGCCGCCGTGGCTGGCATGGGGATCGCCCTGCTACCGGACTTTCTGGTCGCCGACGACTTGGCCAGCGGGCGGCTGGCGGCGGTACTGCCCGGCCTGGACGCAGGCGATGTGGAGATCATGGCCATGTACCCAAGCAAGCGTTACCTGGAACCGCGAGTCCGGCGTTTCATCGACCTGCTGGCCGAGCAGCTGCCGGGCTGATCAATCCGCGTGAGCGACGGCCTTGATCTCGACAATTTGCGCGTCCGAGGCCAGGTAATTCACACCCACCAGCGTGGCCGCTGGGCGATGCGCGCCGATGTAGGCCTTCCACACCGCCACCACCGCCTCGAAATCGCGCTTGGCGTGTACCAGGTAAATATCCACGGCGGCGATGTTCGAGCGTCCGACACCAAAGCCTGCCAGCACATGGTCGAGGTTTTCCAGGGTTTTACGTGTTTGCGCTGCGGCGTCGCCATCGACGAATTCACCTTCAAGCGTGTGGGAAAACTGCCCGGCGATGAAAATCGTACCGTTGACGCTGTAGCCTTGACTGACGCTGTTGCCCTCTTCCCAGGCCACGCCATGGTTATAGATAGAAGTCTGAGTGCGCATACGAGTGTCCTGTGGGGGTTGATTGGGGAAACTCTAACAAGGCTATTGGCGAATGGACGTCGACACTGAAGCGAGTACCTTTCGCGCAAAAAATCCCCATGGGCGCCGCTCGGCTGGTATTGTGCCGCGCTTTGAAATGCACCTGCCGACCTGCGAGGAAATGGACGTTGAACACTGACGATAAAATGACCGGGGACCTGTTCGAGGTGGATAAGCGCCTGTCACTCAAGCCCGTGGTGGACTTCAACGCCTACCTGCGCAGCGCGTTCGGCGACGGCCCATGCACCTGCGTACGCTGCGCCGCCAGCAACGGTGACGAAACCGGCTACGCGTATCAGCACAGCTTCAACTTCGACGGCAAACCCACCCACCGCCGCTTTGCCTCGACCGCGGGCAGTGATGTGCTGACGATGCTGAAAAAAGCCTGGTTGTCGTACACCAAGGCCGAGCTACCGCTCAGTGGCGAGCTGGCGCTGGACACGGTCAAGGAGTTCGTCGAGCCGCAATTGCACAAGCGCGTGGCGCCGTTGTTTGTGGCCAGTGGCCTGGTCAAGGACGTGGACGGCGTGCTGCAGATCCAACCGCAGGCGTCAGCCTGACGTGAATGCGGGAGGGGCTTGCCCCCTCCCGGTTTGCGCTGCGTTTGGTTTAGAAGCCTGGAACGCCCTGCAGGCGTAGATCGGGCGTCACTTCTTCCAGCGGTTCGACAATCGGCCGCTCATCCATGCCCGGCAGCAGGATCACCTTGCGGCACTCCTCCTCGGCCTTGTCAAACAGCTCATAGCCGCGCGCAGCCTGCTCCAGCGACAACCGATGCGTGACGATCGCCTCGGGGTTCAGATGCCCCAGCTCGATGTGCTCAAGCAATTGCGGCAGGAAGCGATGCACATGGGTCTGGCCCATCTTGAACGTCAGCCCCTTGTCGAACGCGTCGCCAAACATGAACCCGTGAATAAACCCGGCATACACCCCAGCGACACTGACCACCCCGCCACGGCGCACGGCGGCGATGCACTGGCGCAGGGCCTTGCCACTGCTGCCTTCGATCTTGAGCGTGGTGAGGATGGTCTCGGTGGTGCTGCCCTTGGCTTCGAACCCGACGGCGTCCACCACGCCATCGACCCCGCGCATGCCGGCGGTCTGGCGAATGATGGTGTCGGCGGGGTCGTCATCTTCTTCGAAGTTGATCGGGATCACCCCGTACATTTTTTGCGCATAGGCCAAGCGATAGGGATGGTCATCGACCATGAAGATCTGCTCGGCGCCAAGCATCTGCGCGCACGCCGCGCTGAGCAGGCCTACCGGGCCGGCGCCGTAGATCGCAACGCTGGAGCCCTTGCCGATGCCGGCGTTGGTCACCGCCTGCCAGGCCGTCGGCAGGATGTCCGAGAGGAACAGGACCTTTTCATCCGCCAGCAGCCCAGGCACCTTGAAGGGCCCGGTGTTGGCTTTCGGCACCCGCACCAGCTCGGCCTGGCCGCCGGGAATGCCACCATACAGACGGCTGTAGCCGAACAACGCGGCACCCGGCGGGATTGCCTTTTTATTCAGGATCGCGCCACGCCCGTCATTGGTGGTTTCGCAGGCAGCAAATTGTTGCAGTTGGCAGAAGAAGCAGTCGCCACAGGCAATCACGAACGGGATCACCACCCGGTCGCCGCGCTGCACGGCTGTCACCGCCGGCCCGGTTTCCTCGACGATGCCCATGAACTCATGGCCAAAGATGTCGCCGTGCTCGACGGTCGGGATCTTGCCGCGGTACAGGTGCAAGTCCGAGCCGCAAATGGCGGTGGCGGTGACGCGCAAAATAATGTCGTCGGGCTGCTCAATGATCGGATCGGGCACCGTATCGACCTGCACTTTGTGCGCGCCCTGGAAAGTCATCGCTCGCATGCTCTGCACTCCTGTTCTTGAGAGGGTGTTGAGAGGGTTATTGATTAAGGTGCGCGGCGCCCGCGAGCGTTCCGTCGAGGTATGGCCACAGCCGATCAGTGGTCGCCGCTGACGCGCGCCACGCCTCAGCGCAGCCGGGTGACGGTGAGCCCCACCACGGCAATCCGCTCGACGCCCTCATAGCCGGGTTTTTCAAGCTCTTCGCCAAAGACGTCAGGATCGATTTCGCGGTAGGTCCAGCCATAGTCAGCGCTGGCCACCAGCGGTTTGATCGCCTCCAGAAAGGGATCGGCACCGGCCACCATCGCCACGCCCGTGTAGAGCACCAGGCTGCCGCCAAGGGCCAGGCGCTCGCGGGACTCGCTGACGATACGCACCGACAACTGCGCGCCCAGGGCACCGCCACCGTGGCGGTAGGCGCGCTGATGCGGGTCATTCATATAGGGCGGGTTGGCAACGATCAGGTCGAATTCGCCGTCGACGCTGGCCAGTATGTCGCTGTGGTAGGCGCTGACATTCGCCAGGCCCGCCAGCTCGGCATTCACTGCCGTCATGCGCAGGGCGCGGGGGTTGATGTCCACCGCCAGCACGTCAGCGTCAGGCCGGGCGCGGGCGATGACCAATGCACCGACACCCGCGCCGCAACCGATGTCGACCGCCCGCCGCACAGGGTCGAAACGCTGCTGCAGATAGGCTTGGATCACGTGGGCAAACCGGTAGCTGTCGGGTCCGAAAAACACCGCGTCGGCCTGGGTGGTCGGGTACGGCGAGTGGGCAAACAGCAACTCGTCCAGGCTCGACCAGCGCACGGTGCTGCGCCACAGGGCGTCGTGTTTTTCGATCACCTGCGCTTGCTGCAATTCTTCGCGAAAGGCCTCTGGCAACAACGCGTTATCAAATGGCAGCGACCAGCCGAACACATCGCGCATGGTCATCGCCAGCGGCGTTGCCAGGCGCTGGCAGACCCGTTCATGGGTCAGGGGCGTCGGCGTGATAAACCGGTAGCCGTTCTCCTTCAATCCGCGGCCCAGGTTCAACAAAGTGCGATCGACGAGCTGCTGTGCAGACATGAACGACCCTCCTCAGCGCAGACGCGCGCGCAGTTGGATAAAGCGCCGCGTCGCGTAAAGCCCGGCCGGAGCGCAATGGCGCCGCGCCGACATCCACGGGATCAGCGCATCGAGCTGCTGTTCATCGGGCAGCTTGCACAGTGATTCAACCAGCGCCTGGGTGTCCGGGTCGGCCGGGCGATGCTGCTCCCGGGAAAAACGGCTGCCGCGCCCCGGCCGTGCAGGCGGCACGCGCTCGCCGCTGACCCAGTCACCGGCAATCCAGTCGTGCAGCAGCTGCTTTTCAGCGCCGCTGAACACGCCGAACATCGCCGCACCAGCGCCCTCGATCAGTTGCCAGAAACGGCTGTCGGCAGGGTCCTGGTTGCGCTTGATCCAGCCTTTGTCTTGCAGCGCCTGGAGGAACTCAGCGATCTGCCCAGGCTGTGCCAGCCATTGATTGACGGTTTTGCCCTCGAAGCGGCAGTAATCGGAATGCATGTGCTGGCCATACGTGCGCTTACGCTCAAGCATGGCCACGACCTGCTCCTGCAGGTTGAAGCGTTCGATCACGGCCGTGGTGCCCGGCCCGAGGTCATTGAGCTGATAACCGCGGGCCACGCGGCGGTAGAACTGCTCCCTGCCCTCGCCCAGCGGCAGCAGGTTCAACACCGATTGCGCGGCCTTGCACGCGTGGCCGCTGCTGGCATTGTCGATGGTGACGTGGAGGGTGAAGTAATAGGGATCGATGCCCAGCTCGCTCAGCTCGTACGAGGTGATCAGCAGGTGCAGGGGTAATTGCTCATAGCCCAGGTTGTAACCGATCACTTCCGGCAGAAACTCCTCGGCACACAGGCCCAACGCCAGTTGCAAGGCGCCTTGCAGGTAGTCGTCATCCTTGACGCCGGCTTCACTGTCGGCATCGTGCTCGCTGAGCAGCTTGCGATAGATCACCACATGGTTCTGCGCGGCTTCGCCGTCGCCCAGTTCTTCGAGGTAGGTGGTCAGCAGCCCATCGAAGCGCTGGTCCTGCCAATAGCGCAGTAAACCGTAGAGCCAGGCGCCATCGACCTGTTTGGTCGGCGCCACACATTGCAACACGTACAACGCGTGAGCCTTGTTCTGGAAGTAGCGCCGTGGCTGACCCTGCTGGCGTTGCTCAAGGTAGTCGGCGTAGTCGCGGGCCACGGCGGCGCAGCGCTGCTCGACCCACGCGGGCAATTGTTCGGGCGTGTCGGGCAATTCGCAGGGCACGTCCTGCACCTGGGCCAATTGCGCCAGCAAGAATTCCCGTGCTAGCGCCTCGCAACCCTGCGCCTCGTTGTACAACTGCTGGTACACGCGTTGATGGCGGCCGTCGGCCGAGTCAGTCAGGGTGGCCGGTTGGCCCGACAGCGCTGTAAAAAGCGTCATGATGGCAGTTTCCACAAAGTCCGATACTACTCGGCTTTCTCACCAGAAAGCCCCGCAAGAGCGCTCAAAACGCGCGCTTCTAAAGTGCAGAGCATCCGGCTGTGGGGAAAATTCAATCGGCATTGCGAGGCTGCGGATCAGCGGTTATCCGGCACCGCCCGAGAGGCGCCACAGGCTATTAAACGTGCTGCCAGTTCTTGTAGACGAACTCCAGGCTGTACCCGTCCGGGTCGACCACGTTGGCGGCGTAGTAGTTGGGGTCGTAGTGCATGCGCGCGCCGGGTGCGCCGTTGTCGGTGGCGCCGTGCTCCAGTGCAGCCGCGTAGGCCTTTTCGACCTCCTGACGGCTATTGGCGACAAAGCCTACATGCACCGCACGCCCGTCGACCACGCCTTCGCGCAGCCAGAAGAACATCCGCCCGTTGGCACCAAAGCCCTTGAGGTCGGGATGGCCGGGGGGGCCGTCCTTGCCGTCGTAGTCAAACCGTGTGGTGATGCCCAGCGGCGCCAACGCCCCTTCATAGAAACGGACCGAGCGGCGGATGTCGCTGACCGAGATAAACAGATGATCCAGCATGTGTGACCTCACAATTCAAATGATGTAGCCACCCGCGACCTCAAGGGTCTGGGCATTGATCCAACGGCCTTCCTGCGACAGCAGCATGGCGATGACCCGTGCCACGTCTTGGGGTTCGCCAACTCGGCCGAGGGCGGTTTGCGCAGCCAACTGGGCTTCGAACTCATCGTTCAAGCCGCCCCCAAGCTCGGTGCGGATCGCGCCGGGGGACACCGCATTGGCGCGGATGCGGCGCTCGCCGAACTCCTTGGCCATGTAGCGAGTGAGTACGTCCAGGCCGCCCTTGAAGGCGGCATAAGGCGCAACGCCCGCCGTGGCCACGCGGGTGGTGGCACTGGTGAGGTTGACGATACTGGCGTGGTCCTCCAGTAACGGCAACAGGGTTTGGGTGAGAAAAAACGGGCCCTTGAGGTGCACGTTGAACAGGCCGTCGAACTGCGCCTCGCTCACCGATTCGAGAGGGTTGAACAGGCCGTAGCCGGCGTTGTTCACCAGCCCGCTGAGGCGCTGGGTACCCCAGGTGGCCTGCAACGTATGCAGCACCGTCTCACGAAATGCCGCGAAAACGCTGACGTCTGCCACGTCCAACGCCAAGGCAACGGCTTTGCCGCCGGCGGACTCAATGCGCTGCACCACTGCGTGCGCCGCTTCAGGATGGTGATGGTAGGTGAGGATCACGCCATGGCCCTGACGGGCACACAGCTCTGCAGTACTGGCACCAATGCCACGACTGCCTCCGGTGATTACGATGACGCTCATGAGCTGCTCCACGCTTTAAAAGTTGAGTGGCTACAGTAGCCATCGTCCTTCCCGTCAGCGCAGCCGTTCCTACTCCAATCCTGCCTGTTTCTGCTTTTTGCTTGCGCGCGGTTCGCAGGAAGGCACAGCATGGCCGCTATGAATAATCAATTGATCGAACTGCGCGTCCTGGCCGCCAAGGCCGAAAACCGCCGCACCGAGACCGGTATCCCGCGTGTGGCGATGGTTCAGGGCGAGATCCCGGAACACCGGCTGGCGGCGGTGTATGAGCCAATGATCAACCTGATCCTGCAGGGCAGTAAAAGCATGACCGTGGGCGACCGCACGCTGCACTACGACCCGGCGACATACTTTGTGATGTCCATCGAGTTGCCGGCCGTGGGCGCAGTGCACCCGGCGAGCAGCGGCGAGCCCTACCTGGCGGTCAGCCTGAGCCTGGACCCGACGCTGCTGACCACCCTGCTCAACGACCTGCCTGCGCCCACTGCACGCCGTGCGCAGGAAGCCGGCTTCTCGGTGGCGGCGGTAACGCCGGCATTGATGGACGCGTGGGTGCGCATGCTGCGCCTGATGGGCGACCCGGTAGCGATTGCGGCACTGGCACCTGCGTACGAACGGGAGATTCTCTTCCACGTACTGCAAGGCCCCCATGGCTGGATGTTGCGCGACATCGCCGCGCCGGACACTGCCATGGCGCGAGTCAACCAGGCCATCCAATGGATTCGCCGGGATTTTGCCGAACCGATTCGCGTGGAGGCGCTGGCACACAAGGCGGCGATGAGTGTTTCGGCGTTTCATCGCCACTTCAAGGCGGTGACCAACCTGAGCCCGTTGCAGTATCAGAAGCGCGTGCGCTTGCTGCAGGCGCGCACGCTGATGCTGGCCACTGCGAGCAGTGTGACCGGCGCGGCGTTTGCGGTGGGGTACGAAAGCGCAACCCAGTTCAGCCGTGACTATGCGCGGGTGTTCGGGCTGCCGCCCGCGCGGGACACGGCGCGGATTTTGGCGGCAAACAGGGGGTGTCAGTAGGCACAAAATCAGTGTGCTGAACGGCCCATTGTGAAGAGCGGGCTTGATGTGGCGAGCGGGCTTGCCCCGCGTTGGGCTGCGCAGCAGCCCCAATAATGACGCCGAGTTCATCCAGACAGTACTCGGTCATCAGGTTTTGGGGCTGCTTCGCAACCCAACGCGGGGCAAGCCCGCTCGCCACGTAGGCCCGCTTGCCACGGATGCTGTGTTACTTACGCGCTGCCTCCCACGACTTGAGCAGGTCGTTGTAGCTCACGGTTTCGCCTTTGGGTTTCTCATTGGCCAGTTTCGGCTTCGGCGCGCCGGGCTGGTCGAACCAGTATTGGGCATCACGCTCGGGGTTCATTTTCGGGCCGCATGTCGGCTGCACGTTGGAGCGTTCCAGGCGCGTCATGATCGCGTCCTGCTCCTTGGCCAGGTTGTCCAGCGCCTGCTGCGGGGTTTTCTCGCCGCTGGCGGCGGCGGCGATGTTGCTCCACCACAGTTGCGCCAGGCGCGGGTAGTCCGGCACGTTGGTGCCGGTCGGGGTCCACTCGACCCGTGCCGGGCTGCGGTAGAACTCCACCAGGCCACCGAGTTTGGGCGCCAGGTCGGTCATGGCCTGGGAGTTGATGTCGGACTCACGAATCGGCGTCAGGCCAACAATGGTTTTTTTCAGCGAGACGGTTTTCGAGGTCACGAACTGCGCGTAGAGCCAGGCCGCGAGTTTCTGCTTCTCAGGCGTCGACTTGAGGAAAGTCCAGGAGCCCACGTCCTGATAGCCCTTCTTCATGCCCTTTTCCCAATAAGGCCCGACCGGCGATGGGGCCATGCGCCATTTCGGCGTGCCGTCGGCATTCACCACCGGCAGGCCCGGCTTGGTCATGTCGGCGGTAAACGCGGTGTACCAGAAGATCTGCTGGGCGATGTTGCCCTGGGACGGCACCGGGCCGGATTCGGAGAAGGTCATGCCCGCCGCTTCGGGTGGCGCATAGGCTTTCATCCAGTCCACGTATTTCTGCGTGGCGTACACCGCGGCCGGGCCGTTGGTGTCGCCGCCGCGGGTCACGCTGGAGCCCACCGGGTGGCAGTCCTCCACGCGAATGCCCCACTCGTCCACCGGCAAGCCGTTGGGCAGGCCCTTGTCGCCGCCGCCGGCCATGGAGAACCAGGCATCGGTGAAACGCCAGCCCAGTGACGGGTCTTTTTTGCCGTAGTCCATGTGCCCATAAATACGTTTGCCGTCGATTTCCTTGACGTCTTCACTGAAGAATTTGGCGATGTCTTCATAGGCCGACCAGTTCACCGGTACGCCAAGGTCGTAGCCGTATTTTTCCTTGAACTTGGCTTTCAGCTCCGGCCGCTCAAACCAGTCGGCGCGGAACCAGTAGAGGTTGGCGAACTGCTGGTCGGGCAGTTGGTAAATTTTGCCGTCCGGCGCGGTGGTGAACGAGATGCCGATAAAGTCCTTGATGTCCAGGGTCGGCGAGGTGAAGTCCTTGCCTTCGTTGGCCATCAGGTCAGTGATCGACTCGGTCTTGCCATAGCGAAAGTGCGTGCCGATCAAGTCGGAATCGTTGACCCAGCCGTCATAGATGTTCTTGTCGGACTGCATCTGGGTTTGCAGCTTTTCCACCACGTCGCCTTCCTGCAGCAGGTCGTGGGTCAGCTTGATGCCGGTGATTTCGCTGAAGGCCTTGGCCAGCACCTTGGATTCGTACTCGTGGGTGGTGAGGGTTTCCGACACCACGTTGATCTTCATCCCACGAAACGGTTCTGCCGCCTTGATAAACCACTTCAACTCTTCGAGCTGCTGGTCTTGGGTGAGGGTGGACGGTTTGAACTCGCTGCCGATCCATTTTTTCGCCGCGTCTTCATACGCATCGGCCCAGGCCGTGGCGCTCAAACCGCTGAGGGCCAGTACGGCGGCCAATGAAATGCTATGTCGCAGCTTATTGTTTTTATTCAACATAGAGACCTCCTGGTGGTTTATTCACAAGGGCACTAGCCCCAACGCATCACACTCAACAGCCATACCAGGGACAGCGCGGACGCCACCCAGATGCTCCAGTCGGTAACGCCGATTACCAGTAAATGCAGGTAGGCGCTGCCGAGAAGACCGATAAACAGGCGATCACCACGGGTGGTGCTGATCGGTAAAAAACCGCGCCGAGGGATGCTCGGCGAGCGCAGTTCCCAGGTGGTCATGCCCACCAGCAGCACGCCAATGGCCGCAAAGAACAACGCGGTGGGAGTGGTCCAGGCCATCCATTCCATCATCGACTCCTCAGACCCGGCCCAGGGCAAAGCCCTTGGCCACGTGGTTGCGAACAAACCAGATCACCAGCATGCCGGGCAGAATGGTCAACACCCCCGCCGCCGCCAGCACGCCCCAATCGATACCCGAGGCCGAGACCGTGCGGGTCATCACCGCCGCGATGGGCTTGGCGTTGACCGAGGTCAGCGTGCGCGCCAGCAACAGCTCGACCCAGGAAAACATGAAGCAGAAAAACGCGGTTACCCCGATGCCGGAGCCGATCAGCGGGATAAAAATCTTCACGAAAAACTTGGGAAAGCTGTAGCCGTCGATGTAGGCGGTTTCGTCGATTTCCTTGGGCACGCCGGACATGAAGCCTTCCAGAATCCACACCGCCAACGGCACGTTGAACAGGCAATGCGCCAGGGCTACGGCGATGTGCGTATCGAACAGGCCGATGGACGAATACAGTTGGAAAAACGGCAGTAAAAACACCGCCGGCGGTGCCATGCGGTTGGTCAGCAGCCAGAAGAACAGGTGCTTGTCGCCCAGGAAGCGGTAGCGCGAGAAGGCGTAGGCCGCCGGCAGCGCCACGCTCAGGGAAATCACCGTGTTCAGGCTCACGTAATACAGTGAGTTGATATAGCCGGTGTACCAGCTCGGGTCGGTGAAGATCACTTTGTAGTTGGCCAGGGTGAAAGCCTGCGGAAACAGGGTCAGCCCGCCGAGGATTTCGGTGTTGCTCTTGAACGACATGTTCAGCAGCCAGTAGATCGGCACCAGCAGGAACAGGATGTAGATCAGCAGCGGTATCAGCTTGCGTTTGCTCATGCTGGCGGCCTCAGCGGTTGGCGTCGGAGTGGGTCATGGCGGTGTAAAACAGCCAGGACACCAACAGGATGATCAAAAAGTACACCAGGGAAAACGCCGCCGCCGGGCCCAGGTCGAATTGGCCGACAGCCATCTGGGTCAGCGTCTGACTGAGGAAGGTAGTGGCATTCCCCGGGCCGCCGCCCGTGAGCACGAAGGGCTCGGTGTAGATCATGAAGCTGTCCATGAACCGCAGCATCACCGCGATCAGCAGCACGCTTTTCAGCTTCGGCAACTGGATATGTCGGAACACCGCCCAGGCCGATGCCCGATCAATCCGCGCGGCCTGGTAGTACACGTCTGGGATCGCCCGCAGCCCCGAGTAACACAGCAACGCCACCAGCGAGGTCCAGTGCCACACGTCCATCACCAGCACCGTGACCCAGGCGTCCATGGTGTTGGCCGCGTAGTTGTAGTTGATGCCCATGGCGTTGAGGGTTGAACCGAGCAAACCGATGTCGGCACGGCCGAAGATCTGCCAGATGGTGCCCACCACGTTCCACGGAATCAGCAGCGGAATCGCCAGAATGATCAGCACCAGCGACGACCAGCGGCGCTTGGTCGGCATGGTCAGGGCGATGGCGATACCCAGCGGGATTTCGATCAGCAGCACGCAGGCCGAGTAGATGAACTGGCGCAGCAAGGAGTCATGCAAGCGCGGGTCGAGCAGCACCTGCTTGTACCAGTCGGCGCCGACAAAGTAGCGGCTGGACTGGTCGAAAATATCCTGCACCGAGTAGTTGACCACGGTCATCATCGGGATCACCGCACTGAACGCCACCAACAGAAACACCGGCAACACCAGCCACCAGGCCTTGTTGTTCTGCACCTTGTTCATGGCTGCACCTCCAGCAGGTAATCATTGGCGTAGACCATCAGCCACTGCGCCGGGAAGCTGATCGAGGCGCTGCCCTGGGGCACCGGTTTGTCTTCGGCCAGGCGTACTTTCAACGGCGCGCCGTCGAGGTTGAGGGTCATGATCTTGTAGGTGCCAAGGTCTTCGACATGGGTGACGTCGGCCTGCAGCGCGTCAGGGTTGTACTCGTCCCACACGTGGATAAATTCCGGGCGGATCCCCACCTGCAGCTTCTGGCAATCGGTCTCGCGGATGCGCTGCTGCATCGCCTCGGGCAACGGCAGCAGCGTGCCGGCAAAACGCACCCCGCCCGCCTCGGCCTGCACTTCAATCAGGTTCATGCCGGGGCTGCCAATGAAATAGCCGACGAACGTGTGGCTCGGCCGCTCAAACAACTCGCGCGGCGTGCCGAACTGCACGATCTGCCCGCCGTACATCACCGCGATTTTGTCGGCAAAGGTCGAGGCTTCGAGCTGATCGTGGGTCACGTAGACCATGGTGATATTGAACTGCTCGTGGATCTGCTTGAGCTTGCGCCGCAGTTTCCACTTCAGGTGCGGGTCGATCACCGTCAGCGGCTCGTCGAACAGGATTGCCGACACGTCGTCACGCACCAGGCCACGGCCCATGGAGACTTTCTGCTTTTCATCGGCAGTAAGGTTGCGCGCCTTTTTGTTCAACAGGGTTTGCAGGTCGAGGACTTCGGCAATTTCCTGCACCTTGCTGTGAATTTTCGCCTCGGGCATGCCCTGGTTGCGCAGCGGAAAGGCCAGGTTGTCGAACACCGTCATGGTGTCGTACACCACGGGGAACTGGAACACCTGGGCGATATTGCGGCGTTCCGGGGTGAGTTCGTTGACCACCTTGTGGTCGAACAGCACCTGGCCCTCCGAAGGGTTGAGCAGGCCAGAGATGATATTCAGCAAGGTCGACTTGCCGCACCCGGAAGGCCCGAGCAAAGCGTAGGCACCGCCCTGCTCCCACACGTGGTTCATTTCCCGAATCGCGTAGTCTTCAGGGCCGGCGGGTGTAGGGCTGTAGCTGTGCGCAAGGTTCTGCAAATGGATCTCGGCCATCAGGCAACCCTCGCTACGCGGCGCCCGGGGGCCTGGACCAAGCGGCCCTGGCCATCGAACACAAACAGTTTATGGGTGGGGATGTACACGCGGATCGGCGCATCGACGTCGTACTCGTGCACGCCCGGCAGGTGCAGCACCAGCAGGAAATGCTCACTGCGCACGTGCAGGAAGGTTTCCGAGCCGCTGATTTCGGCCACTTCCACGGTCACGGCCAGTTCCAGGTCATCGTCGTTGCTCGGCACCAGGCTGATATGGCTGGGGCGCACGCCAAAGCGGAACTCGCCCTCGCCGATGGGGCGCAGGTCGACGTTGAGCGGGAAGTGCACAAAATTGGCGAAGCTCACTTCATTGCCGCTGATACGTCCCGGCATCAGGTTGATCGGCGGCTCGGAAAACAATTCGGCGGCCAGCACGGTCTGCGGCTGGTGGTACACCTCGGCAGCCTTGCCACTCTGGATCACCCGGCCCTCATGCAGAATCGTAGTGGTGCCGCCAAGGGCCAGGGCTTCGTTGGGTTCGGTGGTGGCGTAGATGGCGATGGTGTGGCGGGCCTTGAACAGCTCGCGCATTTCCTGACGCAGTTCTTCGCGCAGTTTGTAGTCCAGGTTCACCAGCGGCTCATCGAACAGGATCAACTCGGCGTCTTTGACCAGCGCGCGGGCCATGGCCGTGCGTTGCTGCTGGCCACCGGACAACTCCAACGGATGGCGCTGGAGGAATTTCTCGATGCGCAGCATTTTCGCGGTTTCGAGCACCTTGCTCTGGATCATCTCGTTGGACACACCGGCCTGGCGCAACGGCGAGGCGATGTTTTCGAACACGGTCATGGTCGGGTAATTGATGAACTGCTGATAGACCATCGACACGTTGCGCAGGCGCACCGGCGTGTGCGTGACGTCTACGCCGTTCATCAGGATGCGCCCGCTGTCGGGCTTGTCCAGGCCGGCCATCAGGCGCATCAGGCTGGTCTTGCCGGACAGGGTGCGGCCCAGCAAAACATTGAAGGAACCGGCTTCGAAACGCAGGTTGGCGTCGTCGATCCAGGTCTGGCCTTCGACGACGCGGGAGACATGTTCCAGGGTCAATGACATGACACGCCCTTTTTTATTATTGGAATGAATCTGGCAATACGTTCGACGAGAGCCCAGAGCGAGTTTCGTGCCAGAACTGGCAGGTGATTGATCTGTAAGGACATGGGCCCGATTGGCTGTTCAGGCATCAACAGAAGTGAACAACTGGGGCTGAACAACTGAACAACGGGCGGGTTGACAATGAACAGTTCTGAACAACAATTGATGGGCGACACAGATTCAAGGTGGGAGCGGGCTTGCTCGCGAATGCGGTAGAACAGTCGGCATCGGTATTGGCTGACCCACCGCATTCGCGGGCAAGCCCGCTCCCACATTTCGGCCCTGTTTCTTCAGCCCGATTGTGCACGCCCAATAACAATAAAAAAGAAGGTCGCCCCCATGGCCGAACCCTTGGCTCACGACACCCTCATCCAGGATTCCTGGCGCCGCTGCCGCGCGTTTGGCCTGGATCACCAGAGCACGCCCAGCTTCGACCAACTGCCCGCCGAGGGCATCAGCCAATTGCTGGAAAGCCAGCATTCGCTGGTGCAGACCACTCACCAGGAAGTGCTGCCCTATTACGAAAACATCCTGAGCAACTCCAACTGCCTGATCATGCTGGCCGACAATCAGGGCCAGGTCTTGACCTCGTGGGGCACCCAGCGCTTTATCGAGCCGAAACTGGCGCGCGGTTTCAGCGCCGGCGCCAGCTGGAGGGAGCGCAGCAGCGGCACCAATGCGATCGGCACCGCATTGGCCTGTGCCCAGGCGGTGCATATCGAGCACGACGAACACTTCCTCAAGGCCAACCGCTTCATGACCGGCTCGGCGGCGCCGATCTTCGATGCCCAGCGCGAAATCATCGCGGTGCTGGATGTGTCCAGCGACAGCTATCTGCCGCCCTCCCACACCCTGGGCATGGTCAAGATGATGAGCCAGACCGTGGAAAATCGGCTGATCCTCAACCTGTTTCGCGGCGAGCATTTTCAGCTGACCTTCAACACCGGCCTGAACAACCTCGACAGTCAGTGGGCCGGCCTGCTGATTTTTGATGAGAGCGGGCAAGTGCTGTCGGCCAACCGCCGGGCGGACAATTTGCTGGGCATCAGTTTGTCGCGGGTGCTGATCGACAGTTTGTTCAAGGTCTCGTTGCTGGAGTTGCTGAACCAGCCGGAAGGCTTGCCGTTCTCGCTGCAGGCGGCGGGACGCAATCGGTTTCAGTGTTTATTGAAGCGGCCGAAGAAGATGCCGGTGCAGGCGCGGATCTTCAGTGAGCCCAAGCCGGGCAAGCCTGCCGAGCTGAAGCCGACCGCGATCAACCTCAAGACCCTGCACTTTGGCGATGCGCGTGTGGAAAAAGCCGTGCGCCAGGCCGAGCGTCTGCTGGAAAAAGACATTCCGTTGCTGATCCACGGCGAAACCGGCGTCGGCAAAGAGGTGTTCGTCAAAGCCCTGCACCAGGCCAGCTCGCGCAGCGCGCAGGCGTTTATCGCGGTGAACTGTGCGGCGATTCCGGCGGAGTTGGTCGAGTCAGAGCTGTTTGGCTATGAAAAAGGCGCCTTCACCGGCGCCAATCAAAAAGGCAGCATCGGCCTGATTCGCAAGGCGGACAAAGGCACGTTGTTTCTGGATGAGATCGGCGACATGCCGCTGCCGACCCAGGCCCGTTTGCTGCGGGTGCTGCAGGAGCGCTGCGTGCAGCCGGTGGGCAGCAGCGAGCTGTTCCCGGTGGACTTGCGGATCATCTCCGCCACCAACCGCGCGTTGCGCGAATGGGTGCAGGCCGGGCGCTTTCGCGAGGATTTGTACTACCGCATCGGCGGCCTGACCCTGGAGCTGCCGCCGTTGCGCGAGCGCACCGACAAGCAGGCGTTGTTCCAGCAGTTGTGGCAGCAGCACCGCGAGCCAACTCAATGGGCCGGGATGAGTGCCGAGGTGCTGGCGTTGTTCGAGCAACACCCGTGGCCGGGCAATTTGCGCCAGGTCAGCAGCGTGTTGCAGGTAGCACTGGCCATGGCCGAGGAGCAGCCGGTGCGCCCCGAGCATCTGCCGGATGATTTTTTTGTGGATTTGAACGTGCCAGCGCCGTTGCCTGCCAGCGAGGATGTGGAAGATGGCATCGACCTCACGCAACGCTTGAAGGCCGCTGGCGGCAATATTTCCCACCTGGCGCGGGAGTTGGGCGTCAGTCGCAACACGCTGTACAAGCGCCTGCGCCAACATGAGCCTTGACTTAACGCGGCTTGACCACCACCAGCAAGTCCGTGAAGTACTCCACCTTGATCGGCAGGTTGTCGGCCAGTGCCGCGAGCGCCGCCGCGGTGTCGTCGAGCTTGAACACGCCGGACACCCGTAGGTTTTGCAGGGCCTGTGGGTCAAACCGCACCAGGCCATGGCGGTAGCTGGCGAGGGTTTGCAGCACCTCGCTCAAGGGCTGGTCATTGACTTTGAGCAGGCCACGCGTCCAGGCGTCCGGGTCGGTATTGCCAATCGCCTGCGGCGACTGGGCGCGGCCATGGTCAAGCACCGCGCGCTGGCCGGCTGCGACCTTGACGCCTTCTGCGCCCTCGCCTTTGACCGCCACGCTGGACTCGATCACCGTGACCACGGTGGTGCCGTCCGCGGCGCGCTTGACCAGGTAGCGGGTGCCCAGGGCGGTGGCCGTGCCTTGATCGGTGCGCACCACGAATGGCCGTTGCGCATCCTTGGCCACCTCCACCCATAGCTCGCCTTGCAGCAACTGGATCACGCGTTGGTGGCCATCGAATTTCACGTCCACGGCCGAGTTGCTGTTGAGCTGCAAGCGGCTGCCGTCCTCGAGCGCGACCTGACGGCGTTCGCCGACACCGGTGCGCTGGTCGGCCATCCACACTGGCGCGCGCTCCACACCGACCCAGCCGCAGAGTAATACGCCGAGTAAACCCAGCACCTGCGCACCCCGCGAGCGTTGGGGGGCGAAAGCATGGTTGAGGGCGATGCGCGCCGGGCGCGCGGGCACGGCGTCGAAATTGCCCCACAGCGCACGCATGCGGTCGATGGCGACGGCATGGCGCGGGTCGGCCTGGCACCAGGTATTGAAAGCCTGACGGTCGGCGTCGCTGACGTCTTCGTCGTGCAGGCGCGTCAGCCAGTTCGCCGCTTGCTGGATGATGTGTTCAGTGCTCACGACAGCGGGTCCGCCGCGTGCAGGCTGTGGTAGCAATGCACCAGCGCCGTGGAAATGTAATTTTTGACGGTACTGGGCGACACGTCCAGGCAGCTGGCGATTTCGCTGTAAGTCAGCCCGTCGAGGCGGCTTAACAGAAAGGCTTCGCGGGTCTTGGCGGGCAAACCGGCGAGCATCTCGGCGATGCGCTCCAGCGCCTGCAACGCCACGTGGATTGCCGCCGGATCGGGCATGCCGGCGTCTTCGCACTGAATCACCAGGGCTTGCGTATAGGCCCTTTCGATGCGGCGGCGCCGCGCACCATCAATCAGCAAACGCCCGGCGGTAGTGGCTAGAAAAGCCCGCGGTTCCTTGATGTTGTGGGGTTCGGCCAGCATCAGGACGCGGATGAACGCGTCGTGGGCGAGGTCCGCGGCGTGCTGCGAACACCCGAGTTTTTTGCGCAGCCAGCCGTGCAACCAGCCGTGGTGCTCGCGGTACATTGCCGTGAGGGTCTGCTGACGGGCGCCATCGCCCGGCGCGGCCGGAATGTCATGCATGCGCAAAAACTTCTCAAATGGGAAATGTTACCAATTGCGCGAACAATGCCAGCAAAACGGTATGAGGGCAAGGGGGCTCCGGTCTGCTGCTTTTCGGGCTTTCATGCTGGTAGTTGTGGCGAATGGGCTTCCCGTGGCGAGCGGACTTGTTGTGGCGACTGGGCTTGTGGTGGCCAATGGGATTGTTGTGGCGAGCGGGCTTGCCCCGCGTTGGGGCGCGAAGCGGCCCCAGTAAGGTCACCGCGTTTTTACAGTTAGAACGCGTTAGCCGGTTTTGGGGCTGCTGCGCAGCCCAACGCGGGGCAAGCCCGCTCGCCACAACAAGCCCGCCCGCCGTCAATAAACCCGCGCTTCACGGTAAACCCGCGCTTCACAGTAAGTCTGCTCACCACACGGTTGCTTAACGCCAACTCCACGACACGCCGGTAAAAATGCCTCGTCCGTCTGCCGGTGTGGACCGCGCCACATCCAGGCCTTTGTCGTCATAACCCGGGGTGACCGTATTGGCGTAGCGCCGGTTGGTGAGGTTGCGCACATCGACCCAGGCTTGCCAGTCCTGCTTGGGCGCGTCGTAGCCGAAGGTGGCGCCGAGGGTGGTGTAGGCCGCCGCGTAGTAGGAATTGGCGTAGTCCACCGCCACACGCGAGGAATGCTCGGTGTTGAGGCTGGTGTAGAACCCCGTCGGATGGCTGTAGCGCAACTGCGCCTGGTAGTAGTGCTTGGGGATGCCCGGCAGGGTGTTGTCGCCGAAGCGGTCATCGTCGCGGTAGTGGAAGTCGCTGAACGTGTAGGCCTGGCGCAAGGCCAACTGGCCATTGCCGCCGCCGTCCCACAGCGGGCTGAGCAGGCTCAGTTCCACACCCTGGTGCACGGTGGGGCTGGCGTTGGCCTCGGCGACAATCGCGTTGGCGGTGGCGGTTTGCGCCTGCGTTTCGACGGTGAGCAGTTCGTGACGCACTTCTGAGCGGTACAGCGCCAGGTCCCACTGGCCAAACCACTGTTCGCCACGGCCGCCGACTTCCACAGTGGTAGCGGTCTGGTTGCGCAGGCTCACGCCTTCACGCTGCAAGCCGGTGGCCGGGCCGCTGCCGGTGGGAAAGTATTTATTGGAACCCCAGATCATCGACCACGCATGCGGTGGCTCGACCGAGCGACTCAGGTTGCCATACACCTGCAATTGCGCGGTGAAGTCATAGCGCAGGCCGATACGCGGGGCGTAGTCCCAGTCGTGCTGGCTCAACGGCGCCTGACCTTCGGGATAAGTGACTTGGGTTTCGCGGCGGGTGTAGATCGCGGCCAGGCCGGTGGTCAGCCACAGGTCCGGTACCAGCTCCAAGTCGTTGCCGACATGCAGCACGGTGTCAGCGCCGAGATAGCTGTAGTCGCGGGTCTTGGTGCCGGGCGCGTAAATAGCCGTGTTGCCGGCAGGCGTGCGCACGTATTCCGAGGCACCGTTATTCGGCATCGCCTGGGTGCTGCGCAGCCCTATCGTGGTCTTGCTGTCGTGGCCGAACAGCAGGTCCTGGCGGATGTAATTGAGCGTGCCACTGACGTCGGTGTAGGCGACTTTCAGGCGATTGGTGCCCTCGCGCAAGTCCATCGGATAGTCGTGATAGGCCAGCCCGACTTCAACGCGGGAATTGTCATCCAATTGCAAGGTGGTTTTGTTGGCGATCCAGGTCGAACCCGGCTGCAAACGCTTGGAATCGCGGGCGGCGTTGAGGCTGTTGGCGGCCGTTGGATCGTGGCTGATCTGGTCACGCGTCAGCTTGCCGGGGGTGTCATTGGTGGTTTCGCGGTAGCGAAAATAGAAGCGCGTTTCCAGGTCCGGGTTGAAACGGTAGCCGAAGTTGGCGGCGATGCCCTTGCCGGTACCGGCGCTCTGGTGCTGGTAGCCATCGGATTCGGAGTCGGTGAGGCTGATGTAATAGTCGGCATCGCCCAGCACCTGACCGGAGCTGATCTCGCGCTGGGCATAACCGCGACTGCCTGCTTCATAACGCACTTGCAGTTTGGGTGCGTCGTAACCCGTGCGGGTGACGTAATTCACCGACCCGCCCAAGGCCAGCGCGCCCTGGTCAAAGCCATTGGCGCCGCGCAGCACTTCGACGCGGCTTTGCCACAGTGGGTCCTTGAGTTCGTAGGGCGTGCCGCCCGGGCCGGTCAGCGGCAAACCGTCGAACATTTCATACAGGCCGGAGGCGTGCGAACCGGGGCTGCGGTTCAAGCCCGAACCGCGTATCGAAAGCTTCACGCCTTCATTGTTGGCCGCCTTGGCGTACACCCCGGCCTGGTACTTGAACACGTCTTCATTGGTGCCGACCCGGCCCTGCTGCACGCTGCTCATGTCGATGTAGTTGGTGCCACCGGGCACGCTTTTGAGTTGCGCCTGGGCCACTTCGCCTGCGCTGACCTCGCTGCTGGTGACCTCGACCGGTGCCAATTGCAGGGCGTCGGCCTGCGCCAGCGAACTGAGGGTCAAGGCGGCAAAAAGCAGCGGAGGTTGGCGCAACAGCATGGACAGATCCTTGGAATGTAGGGGCGAGACAGGCCGGGGCCGAGCACGCTAACAGGGGTGGGAAGCCACGCAGGCTTACCGAGTCACGCCTTATTAACGGACCAGACCCTTCCCACAACAGGTTCGGACTGCCTGTATTGGTTAAGTCCAAAATCGAATTAACACATGCAAACTCAGTATTTAAGGAAATAACCGCCACGCAGTACTGTGGAGCCACTGAGTCACCTACGTGAATCACCCAGGCCCCAAGAGATCGCGCCCATGCAAACATCTGCCCCCGTCATCGACTTCACCCTCCACCGTAAGCGCCGCCAAGCGCGTGCAGCGGCCGAGCTGATGTGGGCGATGTATGCGGCACGCGCCGGGCTTGCCGTGTTGACCGCCCAGGCGACGCCCTCCAGTGATACGCGCCGGGCGTAAGGCCGATGAATTTTCTGCAGGTACTTGCCGAGTCACCCGAACCGCTTCCAAAACCTGGCACCGATGACGACGACACCAGCCTGTGTGTTGCGCAGAACCTGCAGCGCCTGCGCAGCAAACGCCACCTGTCGCTGGATGGGCTGGCGCGCGCCTGCGGCGTCAGCCGGGCAATGCTGGCGCAGATCGAATCGGGCCGCAGCGTGCCGTCGATCAAGGTGCTGTGCAAAATCGCCAAGGGGTTGAAGGTGTCAGTGGCGGCCTTTCTGGAAGACCGCGCCTTTGAAGGCGTCGAGGTGTTGCCGGCGCAGCAGAGTAAACGCCTGGTGAGTGCCGATGGTGCGTTTGTCAGCCGCGCGTTGTTCCCCTACGACACCGCCCGCCAGTCCGAATTCTACGAGATCCGCCTGCGCGCCCTCGGCGAGGAAGTCTGCGCAGGCCATGCCCCGGGCATCCAGGAAAACCTGGTGGTGGCACAGGGCGTGCTGGAAGTCAGCGTCAACGACGAACGCTACCTGCTCTCCACTGGCGATTCGATCCTGTTCTACGCCGACCAGCCCCACCGCTACCGCAACCCGGCGGACAGCGAGGCGGTGGCGTTTTTAGTGATCACCTACCCGGAACGCCTGGACTGAATGCAAAACGCCCCGAATCATCGGGGCGTTTTTTAGTCTGCGGGTGCTATCAGCAGGTGCAGCACATCATCGGCATGCCATTGCAGCTCATCATCATCGGCATGGCGCAGTCATTCATCAGCTTGTTCATCAGCATGCAGCAGTTTTCCATCATGGCCATGCTCATGCCCGGCATCGGCATCATTTTGCACTGCAGGCTGTCGCCCATCAGGGTGCATTCCATCATGCACTTCATCATCGGCATCGACATGCCCATGGCCATCATCGGCATCATGTTCGGCATTTCCATGTTCATCTTCATGGCGTCGGCCGACAGGCACATCATCGACAGGTTGGCGCACTGCATCATCATCGGCATACCGCAGTTCATCATCATCGCCATCATTTCGGCGTTAGTCTTGAACTGAGCCATGTCCATACCGGCTGCGGGCTTCATGGTGCACATCATGGCGTCGCCGGCCATTTCGCAGTGCATGGTGGCCATCATCATCGGCATGCCCATCATCATCGGCATCATTGGCATGGAAGTGTTCATCGGCATCTGCATCGCATTCATCATGTTCGAAACTCCGTAATCGACAGGAAATGGCTAAGTTCTGGCGCCGATTCTAGAGACGCCGGGCAGCGGCGCAAGACGGCGGCAGAGCAGCAGGATTGGCTGTTCGGGGGCAAGCTTAGTTGACCAGAACAGCTGCGCACGCTGCGATAACAGAGCAAGCGACGTCGCGACGTCGCTGACCTCTTGTATAGGCAGATAAACGTCGCTGTAGATATGCGATTACGCTCTTCAGACCAATCGTAAGGAAATAAACGATCTAACCCGCTTCAAATAAACCCCGCAGGGGTCTCATCGGCCGTCGGCGCCAGCAAGCGCAGCAAATCATCCGCCTCCGTGCCCTGTGGAAACCTGAACCCAAGCATTTCGTCACACGCCAGAACACTTGCGAGCGCTTCACGCAACTGCGCCTCTGTCGGTGCGTCGCGCAGCAGTTTGTGGGCGGGCAATAGCACGTCGGCGGGGACGCCTTGAGCACTTGCCACGTCGATCACGGCAAACAGGATAAATCGCAGGCGGACTTCGCGATCAGTAGGCCAAACCGTTTTGCGCTTTCCCAAGGTAGGCACTCATCGTCAAGAAAAGTCCGAGGCTATTGCCGACCGTGGGTATGTTTCAAGCAAAGGGGGGCAAGATAGGCCGTTTCCCACATATGAAAGGGAAATGCCGCACTGCAAGATCGGTCCACGCATCACTGCACGGGCAAAAAATTCATCAGCAGCAAGCTCTGCGCGTAATTGAGGGCAACGCGCCGGTAACGCTCATCAAGCATCTGCGCGAGCAGGTCGAGGCGCGCAACCACTTTGCCGAACTCAACGGCGAAACTGAGGTTGCTGCCCTCCTCCGAGATTTCATTGGAGAACAACAGCAACACGCCATTGGCGTCCTGGCGCTGGCTGAGCAGCCAGGTGGCTTTCTCGATATTGCGCGCGGCATTGCTGACAAATTGCGGGTTGATCGAGTCGGTGACATAAAACTGCGTGCGCCCACCGTGTGCAGTCACCAGCATGCTACCGATGGCATAGATAAACGCCCCGACCCGGTCGCCGCGAAAGTCCGGGCTCAGCGAATAGCTCAAGGCCACCAGGTCACGACGGTCCCCCAGGGCAGGCAGCGGTTGCCGGTTCTCGATGGCGCGGCGAATTTCCCGTGCGGCACTCACCGCATCGGTATAACCCGATTGGCGCCACTGGTTGGGGTTGCGCAGGTAGAGCTTGTTCATCAGCACGTACAGGCTTTGCAGGTTGTCGCGCATGCTCAGGGTTGCCATGCGGTCGACGCTGGTCTGAAAAAACTCATCGGGCTTGCCATCGCTGAACTGCCTGGCGATATCGCGGCCCTGTTGCTGGCTGCAGCCGGTGGCACAGAGCATAAACACCGCTGCGATCAGCAGCGGCCAGCGGGTGATAAAAGCAATTGACGTTCGATCCATCGGCACCGGGTCTGGCTGCTGTCCACGCGCAGAATGAGCGCGGTCGTGACAGGGATAGATCAGAAGAATGAAAAAAAGTGCAGCGCGCCGGCGTGGATCAGCAAAGGCCTACAGGCTAAAAGCACGCGCAGTGGTGCAATCCTGTCGAATTCTTGCCTGATCCTCCGAGTTGTCGATGACGGGATCGATAGCTGTTGCGCCGTGGTCTAGAGTGCAACGATGGGCAACTTATAAAAAAAGCCACACCAACCGATGATCAGCAGGTGAACCATGCAATTACGTATCAACCAGAAATCCTACGAGGTCGATGCCGACGCCGATACGCCGCTGCTCTGGGTGATCCGTGATGACCTGGGGCTGACCGGCACCAAATACGGCTGCGGCCTGGCCCAGTGCGGCGCCTGCTCGGTGCTGGTGGACGGCAACGTGGTGCGCTCGTGCGTCACGCCAGTGGCGGGTGTGGTTGGCCACGAGATCACCACCATCGAGGCGATCGAAGCCGATGACGTGGGCAAGCGCGTGGTCGCGGCCTGGGTCGAGCATCAAGTGGCGCAATGCGGTTACTGCCAGTCCGGGCAGGTGATGGCCGCCACTGCGCTGCTCAAGCACACCCCGGCGCCCAGCGATGCGCAGATTGAAGCGGCGATGATCAACCTGTGCCGCTGCGGCACCTATAACGCCATTCGCACGGCGGTGCATGACCTGGCCGTTCAGCCTGCCCGGCAGGAGAGCGCCTGATGAACACGCGCAACGCCCTCCTCGACACGCCATTGGGCGAACCGATCAACCTGTCCCGGCGCCGCTTTCTGGCCAGCACCGCCGTGGGCGCGCTGGTCATTGGCTTCGGCCTGCCGCTGGGCACGCTCAGGGCCTACGCCGCCACGCCCGACGCGGCAGAACGCGGCACCCAGGTGCCGGCGTTTTTAGAGATTCGCCCTGATGGCACCGTGCGGTTGCTCAGCCCCTTCATGGAAGGCGGCCAGGGCACTCACACCGCCATGGCGCAGATTGTCGGTGAAGAGCTGGACGCCGACCCCGCCACCTTCATTGTCGAGGCCGCGCCGCCCGGCGATGCGTATGTGGTGATGGAAAACGGCATGCGCATCACCGGCGGCAGCATGTCGGTGCGCATGAGTTACCCGACCATGCGCCGCCTCGGCGCCCTCGCCCGCGCGATGCTTTTGCAGGCCGGCGCCGAGCAGCTTGGCGTGCCGGTCGCGCAACTGACCACAACACCCGGCCGCGTGGTGCATGCCGCTTCCGGCCGCTCGCTGGGCTACGGTGAGCTGGCCGGGCGCGCCCTGGACATGCCGGTGCCCGACCCGGCCACCATCACCCTGCGCGACCCGAGCCAATTCCGCTGGATCGGCAAGCCGGTCAAACGCCTGGATGCCTACGACAAATCCACCGGCAAGGCGCAATACAGCATCGACTTGAAAGTCGACGGCATGCTCCACGCCGCCGTCCAGCACGCGCCGCGCCTGGGCATGACCGTGGGCAGCCTGCGTAACCAGGCGCAGGTCGAAGCCATGAAGGGCGTGCACTCGGTGCATCAACTGCCCGGCGCCGTGGCCGTGGTGGCCGAGCGCTGGTGGCACGCCAAGCGCGCGGTGGAGGCGATCCAGGTGGAATGGCTGGAAGCCGCTGCAGATTCGACCGTACGCGCGATGCCGGCGGATTTTTCCAGCGACAAGTACCGCGACTTCCTCGCCGCCCAGCAAGGCCCGGCGCGTGACGATGAAAACGAAGGCGATGTAGCCGGCGCGCTGGCCAACGCCAAAACCAAAGTCGAAGCCACCTACCATAACCAGTACGTCAACCACGCCCAGCTGGAGCCACCTTCTGCCCTGGCACGCTTCAACCCCGACGGCACGCTGGAGGTGTGGCTGCCGAACCAGGCGCCGGATATGTTCCGCGCCGACATGGCCAAACGCACCGGGCTCGACCCGGCGAAGATCACCCTGCACTCACCGCTGCTGGGCGGTTTTTTCGGCCGGCACTTCCTGTATGACTCGGCCAACCCTTACCCGCAGGCCATCACACTGGCCAAAGCAGTCGGTCGCCCGGTCAAGCTGATCTGGAGCCGTGAAGAGGAGTTCCTGCGCGATGTGCTGCGCCCGGTCGCCGTGGTCAAGTTCCGCGCCGCGCTGGACGCGCAAGGGTTGCCGGTGGCCATTGAAGCGGTGAGTGCCACCGAAGGCCCCAGCGAAGCCATCGCCGGTAAACAGGGCGACAAAATCGACCCCACGGCCCTCGAAGGGTTGTCGGGCAAAAGCTACGCGATCCCCAACAAGCGCATTGCGCAGATCTACGTCAAAGGCCCGACCATGCTCGGCTACTGGCGCTCGGTGGGCAATTCGCTGAATGACTTCTTCTATGAAGCGTTCCTCGATGAGCTGGCCGACAAAGGCGGCCAAGACCCCTACGAGCTGCGCCTGCATTTGCTGCGCGATAACCCGCGGCTGACCACGCTGCTGAAGGCGGTGGGCGAGTTGTCCGGCGGCTGGAAGCGTGGCCCCTACACCGCAGAGGACGGCAGCCGCCGTGCACGCGGCGTGGCCATGGCCTCACCGTTCGGCTCCCACGCTGCGGTGGTCGCCGAAGTGTCGATCGAAAACGGCCAGGTCAAAGTGCACCACATCTGGGAAGCCATCGACCCGGGCAGCATCGTCAACCCGGCGATTGTTGAAGCGCAAGTAAATGGCGCGGTGGCCCTGGGCTTGTCGCAAACCTTGCTGGAGGAAGCGGTGTACGTGGACGGCAAACCACGGGCGCGCAACTACGACCTGTACCCGATCCTGCCGCTGTCGCGCATGGCCCAGGTGCACGTGAAGATTGTCGAGAGTGGTGAAAAAATGGGTGGCATCGGCGAACCGCCGTTACCTGCAGTGGCGCCGGCCGTGGCCAATGCAGTCGCGCACCTGACCGGCCAGCGCATTCGTAGCCTGCCTTTGAGCCGATACACTTTCGCCTGACCGACAAGGAACGCGCATGAACAACCAACGATTGGCTAGAACCGCAGGCTGGCTGGTGCTGGCCGGCGCGGTCGCCGCAGGCGTACTGGCCTGGTACGTGACCCGCGAGCCCGCCTCGCCTTTTGAGCAACAACCCGCCGCCAA
Organism: Pseudomonas sp. MF08831; assembly: GCF_059862645.1. Taxonomy (NCBI): domain Bacteria; kingdom Pseudomonadati; phylum Pseudomonadota; class Gammaproteobacteria; order Pseudomonadales; family Pseudomonadaceae; genus Pseudomonas; species Pseudomonas sp. MF08831. The sequence goes on from NZ_JCBCUX010000010.1 coordinate 27,927, forward strand.
AGCCGACCCGGCACTGGTCAGCCGCGGCGAGTACGTCGCTCGCGTCAGCGACTGCGTGGCCTGCCACAGTTTGCCGGGCAAGGCACCGTTCGCTGGCGGCCTGGAGATGGCCACGCCGCTGGGCGCGATTCACGCCACCAACATCACGCCCGACCGCAACACCGGCATTGGCGCCTACACGCCGGCCGACTTCGACCGCGCGGTGCGCCACGGCGTCGCGCCGGGTGGGCGCAGGCTTTACCCGGCCATGCCCTACCCGTCTTACGCCAAGCTCAGCGATGACGACATGCGTGCGCTGTACGCGTTTTTCATGCAAGGCGTGGAGCCGGCCAATCAGCCCAATATCGAAAGCAGCATTCCCTGGCCGCTGAACATGCGCTGGCCCATCGCCCTGTGGAACGGCGTGTTCGCACCCAACGCCACCTACGCGGCCAAACCCGCCCAGGACGCGCTGTGGAACCGCGGCGCCTACATCGTCCAGGGCCCGGGGCACTGCGGCAGTTGCCACACGCCGCGCGGCCTGGCCTTTAACGAGAAGGCGCTGGACGAGTCCGGCGCACCCTACCTGGCCGGCGGCCTGCTCGATGGCTGGTATGCACCGAGCCTGCGCCAGGACCACAACACCGGGCTGGGCCGCTGGAGCGAGGAAGAGATCGTGCGGTTCCTCAAGACCGGGCGCAACCAGCATGCGGTGGTGTATGGCTCGATGACCGAGGCGTTCAACAACTCGACGCAGTTCATGAGCGATGAGGATTTGAACGCCATCGCCCGCTACCTCAAGTCACTGCCTGGCGACCCGCAGCGGGACGGTTCGCCGTGGCAGTATCAGGCGGTCAACGCGGTTGCGGACGTACCGGGTGCCCACACTTACGCGACCCGCTGCGCTTCCTGCCACGGCCTGAATGGCAAGGGCCAGCCCGAGTGGATGCCACCGCTGGCAGGCGCGACTTCGGCACTGGCCAAGGAAAATGCCTCGGCGATCAACATCACGCTCAATGGCTCACAACGGATCGTGACGGCGGGTATGCCGGATGCTTACCGGATGCCAGCGTTCAGGGAGCAGCTGTCGGATGAGGAAATCGCGCAGGTGCTGACTTACGTGCGAGGTACGTGGGGCAACAACGGCGGTGCGGTCGATGCCGCGGCGGTGAACAAGCTGCGCGGGCATACGGACCCGGCGAGCAGCAGCCCGATCATTTTGCATATGCGCTGAGAGAGGGCTCCCACGCTCCCGCGTGGGAATGCAGCCCGGAACGCGGTGCGTCCCGCGCTACCAACCATACAAAAGGGTCCAGAGGACACCGCTGGCAGCCACTACCATCCCAAAATAATACGGCCACAACGCCCAGCGCTTGAGGGACAAAGGGACGGCCGCCAGTTCAGCCTCGGTTACCTCTCCCCTCTTTTGATGTGAAATTTGGGCATTCCCAACAGTTCAGTGATCAGGAGCATGCGATGGAACCTGTCGATATGCTTATTTCTGCCCCAAAAGCGTTTGTTGTCGCAGATCACCTTGTTCTCGCTGAAGTAGCTTTCCAGGGCCTCGAGCTTTGTGTACTCAGCGTATAGAGTGAGCCCCGAGAACACGAACACACCTGCACACATAAAAATTGCAAGGATGAGTTGAAAATCCATGCTTAAGCGCCCTCTGGGTGAAAGATCAAATCACCGTCGATCTCTTCGATCTTCCCGCCCAGAAACGCACCGCCAGTGCCGAATACGTTGCCTATCACTGCGCAGGCCAGCGCACCGTTTTCTTTAGCCGCGACGCCAGTGTCAAGCACCCGTGAGAATGCCGCCAGAAACGTGGTGCGTCCCGGGCTACCAGCCATACAAAATGGACCACAGCATACAGCCGGCAAACCACACCATTCCAAAACGATACGGCCACAACGCCCAACGCTTGAGGGACAAGGGCACGGACGCCAATTCAGCCTCGGTTACCTCCCCTCTTTTGATGTGAAATTTAGGCATTCCCAACAGGCCATTGATCACGAGCATGCGATGAAACCTGTCGATATGCTGATTTCTGCCCCAAAAGCGTTTGTTGTCGCAGACCACCTTGTTCTCGCTGAAGTAGCTTTCCAGGGCTTCGAGCTTTGTGCACTCAGCATATAAAGTGAGTCCCGCGCCAACAAACGCCCCTGCAAATAAAAAGATTGCCAGGATGAGTTGAAAATCCATGCTTAAGCGCCCTCTGGTTGAAAGATCAAATCACCGTCGATCTCTCCGATCTTCCCGCCCAGAAACGCACCGCCAGTGCCGAATAGGTTGCCTATCACTGCGCAGGCCAGCGCACCGTTTTCTTTAGCCGCGACGCCAGTGTCAAGCACCCGTGAGAATGCCGCCAGAAACGTGGTGCGTCCCGGGCTACCAGCCATACAAAATGGACCACAGCATACAGCCGGCAAACCACACCATTCCAAAACGATACGGCCACAACGCCCAACGCTTGAGGGACAAGGGCACGGACGCCAATTCAGCCTCGGTTACCTCCCCTCTTTTGATGTGAAATTTAGGCATTCCCAACAGGCCATTGATCACGAGCATGCGATGAAACCTGTCGATATGCTGATTTCTGCCCCAAAAGCGTTTGTTGTCACAGATCACTTTGTTCTGGCTGAAGTAGCTTTCCAGGGCTTCGAGCTTTGTGCACTCAGCGTATAGAGTCAGCCCTGCGAAAATCAGCGTCCCGGCAGCTAAAATGATTGCCAGGATGAGTTGAAAGTCCATGCTTAAGCCCCCTCTGGCTGAAAGATCAAATCACCGTCGATCTCTTCGATCTTCCCTCCCAGAAACGCTCCGAATTCGCCCGTTGCATTGCCCCCTGCGTACCCTCCCGCAGCGCCGCCGATCACTGCACAGGCCAGCGCGCCGTTACCTTTAGCCGCGACGCCCAAAAAAACCTCACACCCATGTCGGGCTAATCTCGCACCTATCTTCCCTCCCCAATAAGCCCCTCCCACCCCTCCCATCAATTTCCCCGTCTCCACATATTTCGCCCGCCGACACTGCGCCTCCCGCCCCGCCACACACGCCTCCTTGATTTCCAGCCCTGCCACGCCCACGTCCAGTGCCAATCCCACATACGCGCCCTTGCCCAACCATTTCGACGTTTGCGCAATATCCCGCATCCGCTGCGCATACCCGGCGATCTCGCCCTTTTGCAGATAGCTTTTGGTAGAAATCCCCAACACCTTCTTCAGCGCCTGATTGCCCTGCAACCCGGTGCCAAATCGCGCCGCACCTTGCAGCTGGGCGTCCAGCAGCCCGAACAACGCCTTACGCTGGCGAAGAAACGCCTCACGGTCCAAACCAGTGTTTTTCAGGCGCTGATACAGCTGTTCAATCGCCTCCAGGGTCTGCGCCACTTCATCCAGATGCCGGGCCCACGCTGACGTCGCGCTGCCCACGCCCAACGAGCCGTACCCCAAAAAACTCTGTAGCAGGTCATAGTTATTGACTACTTGGGGTCCGGCGCCAGCGTCCAACTCCCGACGAATTGCCTCGGCCCGGCGTACCAGCCAGGCCTCTTCCATCGAACAGGTCACGCTGTAGGGATCGGGAACAATCACCAACTGCCCAGGCATCACCAGCCCAGGCCGCAGGTGCCTGTTCAGCACGTCGAAATGGTCGGAACGCTGCCGACTCGGGGCACTGCCCATCAACCGGAATTTCAAGCCGCTGTAGTCCGTGGTGCGGTCGTTGATATAGCCCTGCGCCATGCCTCACATCCCTGGATGCAATGAAGTTGGCGTCGGAATATAAGCAAGCGGATACGCCCCGCACACAAGCCTGGGTAGGCTGAGCGATATTTCAGAAGCTGCCTACGTCGCAGGGGAAAAGCACCTACAAAAAGCCATTCACCACCACCGTTGATGGGCGGGTTAGTGGCATTCAGTCATGGTTTTTGAAGGGCCAGCAGGGCGTGTCTCTTTAAATTGCAGGACGTTTCCTAGACAATTCCTGCCGCCTTGTGCCTCCTCGAATCGATGGCTAGTCTGCGGTCAGTCACTGCTTATCAGTGATCGGGTTTAGTCGCTCGGATTTAGGAGTAGGCGCATCGTCCCATAAAGTTTAATGGTGGCTGTGCGCAGGGCGCCCTCGGGCGCGCCGGATGCTCCTGACCGGTCGACTAACCTGCGTACAGCCGCCACCCTACGTTTAGTCGCGAAATGTGTCGGTTCCTTGATCACCCAGGAGCTGCAAAATGAAAAAAGTCGTCCCCGATCCACCCCGCAACGCCACTAAAGACCGCGCCGCCTTCAACCGCGCCATCGACCATTACCTGCCAGCCCAAGGCGTTCAAATCGAAGACCTGAGCTTCGAAGACGCCCTGCTCTACACTTCCAGCTTGCTCGACAGCGCTTCGGCCACAACACTCAATTGCAGTGAGCTACTGCCCAGCCCCGAGCGGGCGAAAATTCTGGCGGTGTGGCATTTGCTGGAAATGGCCAAGACCACCGTAGACCGCTCCATCGAGTGCCTGAACCCCACCAAATCGCCTGCCTGAATTCAGTAAAACTGTGGGAGCAATAGAATAGGGGGTCAGCCCACCATTCACATGTTTCAAAGAGCAATTTTGATTACCTTTACAAAACCGTGGTCTGCCCCCCTATTTCTCTCTTTTCACTTCTATTACCGCCCAAAAGGGTTAAATAAAACATCTTTCATTGAGGACTTCGCCTCATATATCAAACCCAACATCGGGTTAACTAATTTTGAAACCTGCGGATTCAGCCTAGCCGCAGTAAGCAGCTCATCCGCAAGCGAGTCTAATTGCGAACCTGAGAACATATCGTAGTCATCAAAGCTAAGGCTGCTGAGAATTGGAAATTCCTTAGCATCCAAATCGAACAATAAATTTGCCATTTCTATTGGCACCTCAACCTTATCAAGACATCCATCTTTATCGACGGATGCCATTTTCTTGTCCCACAACATTAAGTAATACATAAATAGAATAGGGGTTAGACCACCATTCACATGTTTCAAAGAGCAATTTTGATTACCTTTACAAAACCGTGGTCTGACCCCGTTTTCCTGGTAATTTCTAACCCCGCATATTCTCTTTCAGAATAAAACCACTCTTCAGCATCATCAAACTCCAAAGTAGTAAATGGCAAAAAAATCAGAAACTAAACTGCCCAAACCAATACCAATTGGCAAAACACCTTTATACATAAGCTCTTGTGTTCGCTCTCCAGGAAAACTGAAGCTGTAAGCCTTGAGTGCAAATACCGCTCCATCTCTAATCACTATTGATAGAGCAGGCGTCCCCTTTAGAAGATCATTAACCACAAACTCATCAAATAACGAAAAAGAATAACCGCCATTTCCAAACCTATCCACACCACAACTTCTTAATCGAAGCTCTGGAGAGCACTCAAATTGGTATAACTGGCTAGTCTCATCAATCAAATAGTTGAGTAACACTCGCGCCAGCACCTCTGCACCAACACCCAAAGGTATACCTGCGAGAGACACCGATGGCACGATTGGTGCCACCCAAGATATTGAAAACTGACTAACCTGTTTCATTCTGGCACCCATTTATTGATCGTGGGATTAAATATCACCTCTTGCCCCCGGAAAGAAATAGGGGTCAGACCACCATTCACAAGTTTCGAAGAGCAATCTTGATTACCTTTACAAAACCGTGGTCTGACCCCTATTTCTCCCGAAAAATTAAATTAATCTGCCCCCCTTTTCTTGCCTCCGACTTCGGCGCCTCCCCACTCAGCCGACAGTCAAGTCAATATATACACTTTTAACTGCCGCAAAATCACCATCATCACTAATGTCCGGAATATAGAACCCCATCCCAAGCGCATCGACTTCAACCCCAAAATCATCTGAAGAAAAAACGACGCCCTGGTGAGCCAAATATTTTTTCAACTCAGCATAACTTTCACCTAAAAGTCTTTTTCCACGCCAGAAAAAGTTTACCGGAGAAAACAGCTCCACGCCCTTTACAAGATCAGCATCGTCATAATAAATGTGCACAGCATGATGATCAAAGGCGTCCAGCGTATTTGACGACAAAAACGTTTTCTTGAACGCTCTAAACTCTTCACCTAAGCAAGAGCGAACCTCTGCTCTCGGCATACCACCGCTTAGGGGGCCAATTGAACCCGCCGTCAAATGATCAAAAACCATACATCATCACCTTTTCTTGAAATCATCTGGATTCAATGACAAAAAGGGGACAGATTTATTTATTCGAACATAATCTAAAAATTAAATAAGTCTGTCCCCTTTTCTCTAAAAATAAATCTGCCCCCTTTTCTTGCTTATGCTCAGGACAGCTCCAGTAGTGCATGTTTAGATGACTCAATGACGTAAGCCCATCCAGGCTTCGTCAAATAGTCAGCATCGGAAAGCGCTGTACCATACTTTTCAAATATTACGTCCAAGCTACGCACAACCTCAGAAATAGCGAGCGCTTCACTCTCCCCCCTAAATATCAATCCGACCCACGAGTCGGCATCAGTCGCCAGATCAGTGTCATCATACAAAAAGTGCACAACATAATTAAATTCATCATAAGCTAAAACCGGGTCTGCTCTTGCAACCCAAGCGTTGTATTGATACTCAGCGCTCGACAGCCCCTGCAAGTAAGAGATCAACTCATCTCTCATCGCGGGAAACTTTAATTCGGAGAGTTCCAACTTTTCCACTTTTTATACTCACCTAAGGAAATAGGGCTCAGACCACCATTCACATGCTTCAAAGAGCAATTCTGATTACCTTTACAAAACCGTGGCCTAACCCCTATTTTCTTCATATCCAAACACCTCAGATTTGGGCGCCATCATAGCGCCCGATTGAAGCATCCAAAATCATTAGGCCAGTTCATGCCTGCTCCCACATGAACGCACATTAAACTTTACGTGGGTATTGCTCTCTCACGCACACGCTAGGATTTGAACCGATCAGGTAAGTACAAAACCGTGGCCTGACCCCTATTTCTCTTTTTGCTCCGGATTTTTCGTTCCACTGCCATTCACAGCAGCAGCTAATCTTGAGTCTTGGGTCGCAATATTGCTCAGGTTTTCTTATATCAGTTGATCCTTCAACTTTGGATATAAGGCCGCATTTTCAGCGCTGGAGCTAGCAGCTCCACCTTTGCACCAAAGGCAAACGACCAACACCATCTACTCTTTTAACAGGATACAAAATAGAATAGGGGTCAGACCACCATTCAAATGTTTCGAAGAGCAATTTTGATTACCTTTATAAAACCGTGGTCTGACCCCTATTTCTCTCCAAGATTTAGATTATAGAAATCAAAATCAGGAATGATGGAAAGTTTTTCAATGCCCTCAAAGCTAATTTCAAGTGGCCGCATATTCCCTCCTAGTAATCTGGATGCGCGCAGGCCTGGCACCTTTGACATTTTGATTTAGCTCCACCTCTCACACATGATAGTGGGGCTTAGGATGCATGTCAGGTTGCCCAGAAAAATAGGGGACAGGACACCTTTACCAGTAAACCCAAATCAGGCTTGAGTCGAAGTCACCTACAAGTCACCAGTAAGAAATAGTAAGAAATAGGAGTCAGACCACCACTCACATGTTTCAAAGAGCAATTTTGATTACCCTTACAAAACCGTGGCCTGCCCCCTATTTCCTGACGAATAAGGCGAAAGGTGTGCAGGTTTTACTCAAGTTGATCGCTAGGAAACATATCGGAAACCGGCCGGGACGGATTGAGCTTCGCACCATAAAACGAAGGCCTTAGCCTTACTCGATACTGATACAGACGCGTTCGGCGGAAGAGCCGAGGTTAGGAAAAATGGACACCCGAAAAAAATCAAGTAAGTGACACTCAAATCCATACCCTTTTCCGGTCCTAGTAGAGCATACGAGAAAAGTGATAGCTCACTTGATCATTCCTCAACAACTGATCACTCGCAAAGTCAAAACTATCAGACTTCACCAACACCTGACGTAAAGGCTCCGGAATATCATCAATGCCACCGAATATTGTAGGGACCAAATACCTGAAATAGTCACCCATTACAGTCTGCCCTTCATAGCCAACAGGATAGTCCACACCGACATCATCGCCCTCTACGCCATGATAGACATAAAAGCCTTTATTGACTGATAGATTAGCCTCTGCAAAGGACTTTGATTCCAACAGGTCAGACTCCAGGTACTCAACCAAACGTTCCTTCGAGAATTTTTTCTGATATCGCCAGGCAGAATAAAGGTCAACCTTAAGTTCACCGCATTTATCGGGAAAACAACTTAAGAACTCAGAAGACTCGCCCCAAACAAACTCAGATAGCCTATCAAGTTGAGCATCTACATTTTCGAGCCTTAACAAAATTTGCGGCAGTTCTCCGTAACAATTATTCACCATCACAGCGATCCTTCCATTTTTATCTATGGCAAACCACGTAAATATTGTTCCAAATCCAGGTCGCCAACTTTCATTTAAAACAATCATTATAGATCTCCTCGAGGCCAACTTACACTGCAATTTTCACAAGGTGAAATTATCGCCCCTTCAGGAATACGATCCTTCCCCCAGACCTCTCGAGTGCGAACTGCCTCAGTAAACCTTATGCTAGCGGGATCCACCCCTTGCCTAACAAGCGAGTCTGCGGCAGATACCTCCGCGCAAGCGCCAGCCTTATTTTTACAAAAATCAGTGAACTCGCCGATCTTCACACCTAGCTTATCCTCAAGATATCTTACGGTGGTTGGATGTAACATTTCTGCCACTACGGCACCATTGCTAGCACCAATCGCTGTCTTCCCAGCGAAGAAATAGGGGTCAGACCACCATTCACATGCTTCAAAGAGCAATACTGATTACCTTTACAGAACTGTGATCTGCCCCCGTTTCGCGCTTAACTCTCGTTTCACAAGTGTTGCTTGCAGCTGACAACTGAAAATTCCCGGGCAAGCACTTCAAACCCTGTGCCTCCATAGTCTTTCAAACTATATTTAACTCCTTCAAGCTGATCAGCTGAGACGTCATCCACTTCAACTTCGCTCAAGTACAAACTCCCACACACATCAGGAACTGCTAAACGACGAACCCCTGTAAACCCTAAAACAACTTCAAACGCCGACTGCTCAGACTCATAAAGCATCTCCAGGGTAACCTTGTAAGTATCAACTGCGCGCCCCATATTTTCTCGCTGCAAGCTGAGCCCCAGCACAAGATTTAGATTATAGAAATCAAAATCTGGAATAATGGAAAGTTTCTCAATGCCCCCAAAGCTAATTTCAAGTGGCCGCATATTCCCTCCTAGTAATCTGGATCCAATATCTGAAACAAACAGACTCAACGACTCTTTGGAAATATTACCCTGATAAATTTTCATCATTTCGACCCCAAGCTGTCAAGAATCGACTGAGGAACATTCCCCTCAAAAACTTTTGTATCACTTCCCTTCTTAGGGAAATATTTTCCATTCTGAGCTTGATTCCATTCGACCACCTTAACCCGAGAGCTAGACACATCATATAGTGCACACCCCTCAGGACCGTAGACAACAACATGCCCATTTCCAAGCTTCGCATAAGAATCGGGAGTTTGCCCTTGCAACGGATACTGAACACCGAAAAAGGGGACCGATTTATTTATTCGAACACAATCGAAAAATCAAATAAATCTGTCCCCTTTTCTCCATGTCCCCTTTTCTCCAGCTTCATGTTATTGCTGGCCGCCCCACAACATTAAAATTTGACTATTCCTCAGACTCGCAATTTAATAAAACACACACACCATCCTCTTTTCCGACGAGACTTATTGGTTTCTTAGTCGCCCCCCCGTCAACGGAAATTTCAACCATGAGATTTTGATTTTCAAAGGTTCTCAACTCCTTAATTAGTTGAGAAATAGTTTTTCCGCGCGTAATCCAATCTGGGACTTTAGATTCATTCATATCAATCACCTATGCGCTCCATATTCACATCAAACGTTCCGGATCTTGTTTCTCTAGAGCCAAGATCCTTAACCGACTTAGCTGCTTTCCAAGCACCGCCGTTATGGCCGTCTAGGTCTCTAGTAATATATCGATTACCTCGCTTAAAAACAGCCTGCCCACCGTGCACTGTTTCATTAATTTTTTTGTACCCTAAAGCTTCCGCAGCCTGCTTACTCGTCTTATAGACAGGTTCCGCAAGGGGTCGAGGCCCCTTTGACTCTGATTCCTTCCCGCCCTTGCCTTTGCGTGCAGGCATCACCCCAAACAAAACACTGGCAAGCAGCTCGCCACCGCCGATCAGATATTTTTCATCTTGAAACGTGGGATTTAATTCATAGCCTTCTATAACTTCGGCGACCTGTTTCCCTACGAAGGCGCTTGCCTTGTCCATATTTTCTGATATTACTTGCCCCGCCGCTGTCCCCTCAACAGCTTTCATGACAATAAATTGGGGGATCCCTCAGGGTCTGACCCCGTTTTTCTGCGATAAGAAAAATCGCCCCCCCCCCCTCAGGGTCTGACGCCATTTATCGGCGATCCCTCAATGCCTGCCCCATTTTCTTCAGTCGCTGCCAATATCACACATAGTGCAGTAATAATTTGTTCCGGCTGATCATCTAAAGGAACGCCCCAACCGGTAATTTCTAACCCCGCATATTCTCTTTCAGAATAAAACCACTCTTCAGCGTCATCAAACTCCAAAGTAGTAAATGGCAAAAAATCAGAAACTAAACTGCCCAAACCAATACCAATTGGCAAAACACCTTTATACATAAGCTCTTGTGTTCGCTCTCCAGGAAAACTGAAGCTGTAAGCATTGAGTGCAAATACCGCTCCATCTCTAATCACTATTGATAGAGCAGGCGTCCCCTTTAGAAGATCATTAACCACAAACTCATCAAATAACGAAAAAGAATAACCGCAATTTCCAAACTCATCCACACCACAACTTCTTAATCGAAGCTCTGGAGAGCACTCAAATTGGTATAACTTGCTAGTCTCATCAATCAAATAGTTGAGTAACACTCGCGCCAGCACCTCTGCACCAACACCCAAAGGTATACCTGCGAGAGACACCGATGGCACGATTGGTGTTACCCAAGATATTGAAAACTGACTAACCTGTTTCATTCTGGCACCCATTTATTAATCGTGGGATTAAATATCACCTCTTGCCCCCGGAAAGAAATGGGGGTCAGACCACCATTCACATGTTTCGAAGAGCAATCTTGATTACCTTTACAAAACCGTGGTCTGACCCCTATTTCTCCGCTGCCCAGCCCCGAGCGGGCGAAGATTCTGGCGGTGTGGCATTTGCTGGAAATGGCCAAGATCACCGTAGACCGCTCCATCGAGTGCCTGAACCCCACAAAGTCGCCTGCCTGAATAGTAGAATAGGGGTCAGACCACCATTCACATGTTTCAAAGAGCAATTTTGATTACCTTTACAAAACCGTGGTCTGACCCCGTTTTCCTGTCAACTCCAACTGCCAAATGGCAGTTTAGATTTCAACCTCCTGAATTATTCCCACCGCTGGTTTCAGTTTAATAAAGTCCAACCACGCTAATAGTGCTATTTCAAATGAGTCGATAGCAATTAGCTCGAAGTAACTTTCATCATGGAGCGAATAGATTTTTACATGTTCTTTAGTCAATTCAGCCCCCCAGGCATCGCGACTCCAGTCTACAAAATCAACCTTATCCCCCTTAACTAATCTTGTTCTATCCAGTCCCTCATCCAACCACGGCACAGTGTCTAAAAATAATTGCCCGCCATCATCAGTTAAGAGGCACGCTAACGGGCTAACGCCATCTCTGTTGACCATGTTTGAATTACAAACCGGCGACAGAGTTCCTGCTGACTCTTCCCATGAAAAATGCAATTTCATTTTATGCACCTAAAGCTTTGGATAGACGGTAGTTTTCGGACTCATATATCCCTCGACTTGAAGAAATAGGGGTCAGACCACCATTCACATGTTTCGAAGAGCAATTTTGATTACCTTTACAAAACCGTGGCCTGCCCCCTATTTCTCTCAGTCAAAATAGTTGTTCGCGAGGATTCTGCCCGGGTCAGTGATATCTCGGCAACTGGGTCAATTCGGCGCCGGCGCCAATAGGACAGATTTATTTAACCGAAAAAAATACCTCTAAGAAAATCAAATAAATCCGGAAGAAGGGGACGGATTTATTTAATTCTCCGAGCTCTTTGTTACTTAAATAAAACTGTCCCCTTTTCCCTGTTGGGTAACGCGACTTGACGTATCCTTTTGTCAGTTCGTCGCAGAGCTGTTGGTTTGTTATCCACAGCGGCCAGTGAGCTTTGCGAGTGGAGTTTGGCGCTACTCGGGAAATGTTTCTTACAACGCTCCGGTATAGGCGCTACAGCCTAGCTAAAAATAAATCTGTCCTCTTTTTGCTGTAAATAAATCCGTCCCCTTTTCCCTCTTGTGTCATTTACCATTAAGCGCTGCCAGCAGTTTCCTCTCTAGCGCCTGAGCATATTCGACATATTCGACAGTGCGAGGCTCCGCAGCAATAAGCTCTTTATCTCGCCGCAGAATTTTCAACATTTTTTGCGTCAGCAGTAAATTTTTCGCCCAGACTGCCTCCGATAATTCTGAGGTTCCTTTTAGCAACTCGGCGTCATCCAGAAATCCTACCAGCACTTCCTTATCCAACTCGCTAACCACGACAGGCAATAATTCCGACGTATACATATCTTGCCTGACCGATCTGCAAAGGTCGCCGATCTCGAGCTCAGTTATCGGAGTGTCCAGAATCGACCTGTGCCATGACTCCAGCGCAGACTCATCAGAATCAGGCTCAACTTCCCACTTAAACCCATTACTCTCATCTATTTGACGAAATGTCTTTTTCATATACCCGCACCATTTAGAGAGTCAGAAATACGTTTTAAAGTATCCAAAGCTGCCTGTCGGGCCGCTTGCGCCTCTGGGTTACTTAAATTCTTAAGCGTTTCTGCATGGTTGGTAAGCGCTCTTATCCGCTCCTGCATTTCGTTCAAATGATCACAGTAACCACTGCCATTCTTCCGGGGAACAAAGAAATAGGGCTCAGACCACCATTCACATGTTTCAAAGAGCAATTTTGATTACCTTTACAAAACCGTGGTCTGACCCCTATTTCTCCTTTTTCCAATCTGGCGGTGTGGCATTTGCTGGAGATGGCCAAGACTACGGTGGACCGCTCCATCGAGTGCCTGAAACCCACTGCCCCGCCTGCCTGAACACAATAAAAACTGTGGGAGCGGGCTTGCTCGCTCCCACATTTGATCGGTTCTGTCAGTTGGATATCTGCGCTTGCCGGTGCATCCTAGAGAAAGGGGACCAAGAGAAACGGGACAGATTAATTTAATGGACGTGTCAGAAGAAATGGACACCCGAAGGAGGTTAAGTAAGTGCCGTTCAAATCTGTCCCCTTTTTGCTCTCTTTTAGCGCTATCTGCTTCTTTCGCGCCTAAATATCAGCGCCGCCCAGTTTCATACTTAAGCAAACCTTGTTCCTCACGCGCGTGCAAATAATCGGCCATGCGTTGCGCTTCGATCCCATCAGAAAGGCTAAGTGCGAGCAAATTCTCTGAAGACCATTCCATTAATGGGTTCATGGTCTCAATTTCTAGCATCAATACTTCGCGTATAGTTTTATCGTTGGCACCAAACCATACCCTGAAGGTGATTCGCCCTCCATGCTGAATAACTCGCTGGACTACAAAGTCAACATTCGTTTCTACTTCGTCGCCTAGAGCAATGTCTTGAGCAAAGAAAGGAATACAGCACAGAACAAATCTGTGAGCGGCTGTTTTCTGCCCCCATAACTGTTCCCATTCGTTACTTCCATCCTTGGATCCAAGATGAGCGACAAATATGAAATTGGCACGATCACGCCAAACAGGCGCTTTATGAACAGCTTCGTATTCTCCGGTCTGATACTTCATATATATCCTCTACTCATTTACCAGTGGGAAGGAGGCCATTCACCACGATACCCTGGCGGGGGATTGACAGGAAAGTCTCGTGCGCCTTTTGACGCGTTGCAGTGTGGGCACGCCATCTGAGCATTTTCCAGTGTAGCGTCTCCCCCTCTAGCCTTTGGAATCGCATGATCAACTTGAGTTCCAGTTCCTTCTTTACGACAGTACACGAAAGAAATAGGGGTCAGACCACCATTCACATGTTTCGAAGAGCAATCTTGATTACCTTTACAAAACCGTGGTCTGACCCCTATTTCTCCCATGGTCCTCCATGAAGTTTTATGGTGCCTGTGCGTAGGGCACCTTCGGGTGCGCCGGTTTTCCATGTGACCGGTCGACTAACCTGCGTACAGCCGCCACCCAACGTTTAGTCGCGACGGGTGTCAGCTCCAACCATGTGGAGTTACACCATGAAAAAAGTCGTCCCCGATCCACCCCGCAACACCATTAAAGACCGCGCCGCCTTCAACCGCGCCATCGATCATTACCTGCCCACACAAGGTGTTCAAATCGAAGACCTCAGCTTCGAAGACGCCCTGCTCTACACCTAAAGCTTGCTCGACAGCGCTTCGGCCACAACACTCAATTGCAGTGAGCTGCTGCCTAGCCCCGAGCGGGCGAAGATTCTGGCTGTGTGGCATTTGCTGGAAATGGCCAAGACCACCGTGGACCGCTCTATTGAGTGCCTGAACACGGCAAAAACTGTGGGGGCTGGCTTGCCTGCTCCCACATGAGTCCACGTTAAACTTTACTTGGGTATTGCCCTCTCGCGCACACGCTAGGATTTGAACCGATCAGGCAAATATTCCTGCCTCTCCATCTCTCTCACGACATCCGTCACCCCGGAAAGAAAGTAAGACAGCTCTTGCTTAGATTCACACACGGTCATCTCGGCAATCTGAGAATCGGTGTAGTGCTCCATCACAATTCTCATGCAGTCGGCAAACACCATCAGTTCGCCCTCCGACACCCTCACATCAAACAGCGTGACGCTGGCAATGCACTCTTTGCTCAAGATATCCATAAACACCACTTAGATGCATAGAAAAAAGGGGTAAATTTATTTAGTCGAACGCAACCAAAAAATCAAATAAATCTGTCCCCTTTTCTACCGCAACACCTGGATAATGACAGCACGGGCTTTCACCGCCTGAATAACCGAGCAAAGCCAAATAGATAACCTCGCCCTTTCTCGTCCGCTTTCACGGATATTTTTGATATAAGGCTTTTTATCAATCAAACGTTGAACTTGGTTTTAACTTCTCCACCACGCGTATAAGTCATCACAAATGAATTCCAAGTTTCACCACGTCGGGTGGCGCACTCCCTCAATTCCTTCACCAAACGATAGAGGATTGCGCCATTGTAATCCGTTTCTGCATCCGTCACCCGAACCCCTTCCTTCTCGACAGTAAGAACAGTTTCCATATACCCCATGCTTACTACTACCTCATAACAGAAAGAGTCGTAGCCCTCCACGATGCCAGCATCTAGCAACTCAAAAATCTGCTTCACTAACTGTAGGTCTTGAGTAATCACTATATAACCTCCGGAATCTTATGGGCCTCATTTTCAAAGAAAACTTTTTCGGTCTTCCCATTTATCGTATAGGTCACTTCCATGTTATCAGGACGTGGCGACCGCGGATCCTCACGATAAAACTTTATCGTCGTCGGCCCTACCGTCTTACTAGGATCATTCAACGCCGCCCTGATTTTATTCTCATAAAAAACCTTGTACGCCGAATTATTGAAATTCTGGTCCTGCGGGAACAGATTATAACCATCACACGTTCCACCTTGGCTACACGCTTTGGCATGCCCACCCACATCAGTATCCCGCCCTTCCTTGCCTGCCGCCGTCTGCCTCGAATCTCGAGGAACCTTGGTATTGCTTGGCGTGAACGTCAGCTCTTCCACGAACCCTTTGCTGTTGGTGGTGAACGAATCGCCGTTATCAACCTGGTAGCGTGTATTAGGGCTTCGGGCACTAGGGTTGTTGAGTATTTCGTACTCAGGTGAGCCTTTGACGGAATTGCTGGTGTTCACCTTTACAACAGGCAGGTCCGGATGGCTCGAACCGGTAGAGTGACCGCCGCCGACCGGTTTGGGCCCCTCACCCGAAACAGGCGTCGGCTTGCCAGGGCCAGGCTCCATCCATCCCTTCCCTGACGGCTCTCCAAACTTCGAATCAATGGTCATCGGCTCGCTGACCTTTGTAGTCTCGCGGCCCCCAATGACTCCACTGATCTTGCCAGCCACCGCAACAGTGGCTTTTGCCGTCGTCCCCAAAGCGATGTTCAGGAGTGTGGAGGCACCCTGGACATAGATATCGCCCTTCTGGTCACTCGCTCCATTTTCGTGCAGCTTTTTGAATGTATTATCGCTCTTCTCCAAGCTGTCTTTGCTCTTACCACTCAGCTCACTCGCGATGGATTTTGCCAGCGCGTCTTTTGCCGCCTCGATTTTGTCGCCAAACAGTTTGTTGATCAGGACATTCCCTGCCAGGCCTACTGCCATTTTCGCAGGCCCCATCACGGCCTGGACTCCCATGGCCAAAAGTTGAGCCTGTTCGACTGGCAATTGATCCATAAAGTGTTGCAGCTGTTCCGTCTGCGCGAGCAATTTGCCACCCGGCGAATTCGGGGTCAGACCTTTGAGCCCTGTGGCCCAGTTGTTGCTGCCCTGATCACGATAGTGGCTGTACACAGGGTCTTGCTGACTCCCGTCACCTGAGGTGCAGCCACCCGAAGCGTTGCAGGCTTCTTGTTTGTCAGAGAACTCTGCGACTCGCTTTGCAAAGTTGAGGATTGCGGCCACGTCCTCAGGCTTTAGTTTTTCGATGTCACGAGCGTCCCTACCATTGCGCACCAGGTTCTTGGCAATGCTCAACGCAATGTCATCACCCAACTGGGCTCTTGCCTCGGCGGGCACTTCGTCAAGAGAAACACGCTGAGCCTGGATATTGGTCCAGGCCTGTGCGGTGGCCTGAATCGGCCCGTTGATTAAAGAAAGAGCCGACTCGTATGCTTTTTCAGTGCTGCCCGCATAGTTCTCTATTCCGGTTTTCCAAGCCTGTACCGTACCGGACGGATCGGCCACGGCCTCTAGAGAAGATTTGGTGACATACAGATCGGTTCGAGACTCCTTGTCCTTGGTAATTTCATACGCCTTGCCCACGTCCCGATTCAGTCCCGACGTGGAGTCATTGCCGGTCGTCGCATCCCGACGCACAACAATCTCACCGGCCCCTACGGTCGCCCGTACGGCCTGCTCGCGCTCTTTGTCATACTTCCAGCCGTTGACACTCCAACCGCTCTCTCCTTCCGTGCCTTTACCGACCTGACTGCCGTCCTGGGTCGTGCCGCCTTTACCTGCGGTGTAGCTGCCGCCGACATTCAGGTAAAAACCGCGCTCCTTGTCTTCTCCAGAGATATCGCTGAAACCTAGCGTGCCGGTATCCAACTTGAGGTTGCCGTTGTCGGCCGCAATCAGTGCTCCATCGAGTTGGGTGTGGTCTTGAGTCCGGATGTCGACCTTGTTTTTGCCGGTAATGCTGGTTTGCTGTTCAACCCAGTTGGTTTTTCCAGTTGTCTGACCGTAGCCGACCGAGCCGCTGATCCCGGCACCCGGGCCAATGGTCGCGGTGATGCTGATGTCGAACTCTTTGCCCTTGACCTTACCGGTATCGGCAACGGACGAAACGTTGAGATCTCCGCCCACACGGCCAACCACCTCGTCGCCGCGCAACGTGGCGCCATTGATATTGGTGTCATTGCCGCTGTTGAAGCCCAATTGATTGCCGGCATAAAGGTAAGCGTCTTGCTGGCGCTCACCCTCGCGCTCAAGGTTGCCCTTGCCCATGCTGACGCTGACATAGACGCCGACACCTTCAGAACCGAACACCAGTCCGGCTTCACCGCCACCATTGTGTCGATTGCTGTCGCTGCTCCTCTTGTTTTGTGCCGAGGTGATGTTGAGGTCGTTGCCTGCCTTGAGTTCGATGTCCCGGTCGGCCTTGACCTGAGTTCCCACCAGGCTCAAATCGTGGGCGGCGTCCAGATGGACGTCCCGTCCTGCCGCAACCTTAGTGGTGCTGGATGTACCATGTTCCCCGTCTTCGGTGGCCACACCGTAACTGCCACCGATACCGATTTTGAAGCCACCGCTAGTTCCACCATGAATCCCCCCCCAACTCTGGCTCTGGGTGCTTTCCTGGCTGACGCTCCCCTTGGCTACATCAAGAACAATGTCGTGACCTTTTACATTGATGTCACGCCCCGCTTGCAGTTGCCCGCCCTTGACCACCACATCATTGTTGGCAGCAATGTTCAGATCATTACCCGCATTGAGCGTCGAAGACCGGTTGGTCTGTTCGATGGTCTCCAGACCGCTGCTCTGCTTGCTATTGCCGAACTTGACATCGGCCGTCGGCCCCGACACGAACTGGCTAACGGCATCGACGCCCTTGAGCGCGCTTGAGCCTTTACTGACGCCGTCTTCGCCTTTTCCCGCACCGCTTACGGCGTCTTTGGTTCGGCCGTAGTTGTGGTTGAGGGTGACACCCAAACCATTGCGCTCGGTTTGGCGCTGCAGCTCGGTCAACTGAGTTTCCTGTGCAGCATCGATGCGAATATCTCGACCTGCCGTCAGGCTTATGTCTTTGTCGGCGCTCAAGTCTGAACCGACTTGATTGATATCACGTACTGCCTTGACCGTCAGGTCCTGCCCGGCATTAATCTGGCTGGCGGCAGCGGTCTGTTGTTCCAAGCGGTTCTTTTCCCTGCTGCTGTCGGCACCGGCAAAGAAGCTGACACCGTTGGCATCACTGGATACGCCAATGCCAACTTGTTTGGCCTTCGACCAGCCCTGTTCCGCTTTGGCGTTCTGTGCCGCGACTACATTGACATCCCGTCCGGCATCCAGGCTGACGTTGCGCCCGGCACTGATACCGCTACCCACCAAATTGATATCGCGTTCAGCCTTCAAACTTGCATCGCGGTCGGCGGACACTTGGCTACCAACGCTTGTGCTGCTTTGCGCTTGTCTGCCCGACTCCTTGGCCGAGGAAATGGAGATGAACCCACCAGAAGAAGAGAGGCCAACCTTTTTCTTATACTGTTCACTTCGGGTGTAAGCCGTGTCATTCGCAGAAACCAGGTTAATGTCGCCGGTGCTGTTCACCAGCCCGGCGCGCAGTTCAGTGTCGTTCTCAGCACTGATCTCACTCGCCCGCAACCGCACGTCATTACCCGCAGCCACCACCACGTCATTGCCGGCCTCCAACTCGCTGCCGACCTGGCTGGCGGTGGTTTTCAGCTGGCTCTTGCCGCTTTTCGAAAGCCCGAGGAACCCGGACTTGGTCTTCTTGCTGTAGGAACCGTGCTCCTCGACACCCGACAGCACGGCGATATCGCCCGTGGCGCCCAGCAGCATGTCGCCGCCGGCTTTCAATTGGCTGCCGATCACGGTGACGTCGCGCCCGCCTTCGATGTTCATGCCGCCATCGGCTTTTTTGCTGGCATTGATGGTCAGGTCTTTGCCGGCTTCGACGACGGAGGCGACGTTGGTGCTGTCGTAGCTTTCACGTTGTTCGCTTTTGCTGCGACCGAACGAGCCTTTGCTCTTTTTCGAGTAGAACGAAGCGTCTTCGTCGAGTACCGAGAGGATGCTCACATCGCGCTGTGCCTCCAGGGCGACGTTGCCGCCACCGGCAATTCGGCTGGCGGTCAGTTCCAGGTCCTTGCCAGCATTTAACGACACGTCGCCGCCGGCGGTCAGCACGCTGGAGACTTGGCTGATGTGGTCTTTGGACTGTGTGACTTTCTTGGACTTGCTGGAGGAATGCTGCTCATCGGCAGCCGAGGAAACGCTGAGGTTTTCAGTGGCCGTAATGCTCAGGTCGCGCTTGGCGTCGATGCGGCTGGCGATGGCGCTGAAATCGCGGCCTGCCGAGACTGTCAGGTCACGGCCGGCTTCTACGCTGGCACCGTTTTGTGTCACGGTTTCGGTGCGCAGGCGGCTGCCCATGTTGAAGCCATCGCGCTGCTCAACCGCATCAATATGCACATCGCGCCCGGCGGTGATGAGGGTGTCGCGCCCGCTTTGCAACACACCACCGGTGTTGGCCACGTCGCGCCCGGCATTCAGGGTCAGGTCATTGGCAGCCTCGATGCGTGACACGCTGTCGAGGTAGTCGCGACGCGTCGCGGTACCGCTACCGGTGCTGGTCACGGCGCGTTCGTTGATCACATCACCCTTGAGGGCCGTGAGCGTGACGTCGCGCCCGGCAATGATACCGCCGGATTTATTGACGATGTTGTTGCCGGCCAGCAGGTCCAGACGATTACCGGCTTCGATCACGCCACTGTTGGTCAGGTCGTTGCCGGCTTTGGCTGAAAGGTTGTTGGTAGCGCGCAGGGTGCCGGCGTTCTCCAGGTTCTCCCCGGCGATCAGGTTCAGGTCGTTACCGGCGATCAGGGCACCGTTCGGCGCAAGACGGTTATCGGCCTGGGCCATGTAAAGCACCGGCACCAACACTTTCTCACCGTTCACTGAATGCTCTTCGAGCCAGACGATGTCGTGCGTCAGGGCGGCAACCTGCTGCGAGGTCAACGACACGCCCACGGCCAGGTTCAGCTGTTGCTTGCTGCTGATGGCGTTATCCATCAAGTACTTGAACAGTTTTTCGTCGGTGTTCTGGCCGTCGATAAAACGCTGCCCCGTACGCGCTTGCACGGCTTGCTGGATCAAGTGTTGTTCATAGAGCCCGTCGCCCAGGCGTTTGGCACTTTCATCCGGGTTGTAACCCAGGCCCGCCAGCAGGTAATCCGAGCTCATGAACTGTTTCAGGTCGGTGAGCACCGGGTTGGTTTCGACCAGGTATTTGTGCGGCTGGGACACCGGCCCGGTGGGCGTAAAGCCTTGCACACGGCTGACGGTCTGGCTGGCGACCGAGGTGGTTTGCGCGCCTGCGTCGAGTGGTTTAGCGACCACCGTGGCTACTTGTGTTGGGCGATTGCCTTGGCTTTGTGTATTGGGCGTGCCGGCTACCGGCTGGATGCCTGGCATCACCGGGGTGACACCGGGAATGTTCACTGTGGGGCGCGCGAGGTCGCCGGGTGTAGTGACCTGTATGCGCGTATCGCGCTCAGTCAGCGCCAGATTTGGCTGGTCACCAGGCCCGCTGACCTTGACCGTAGGCAGGGTCGAACCTGCGGACGGATTTTGGTTGTTGATGCCATCCCCACGAGCGATCTCACCGGTGGTGATCTGGCCAGGCGTCCAGACGCCGCCGTTGTCCACATCGGTGACCGCAGAGACGTCAAACGCCGTGGCGCTGGCGGTGACGCCACTGACCTGGCGTGCTGTCGAGCCCAATTGGCGAGTCGCGGCGCTCTGTTGATCGACTTGGGTCAAATCGAAGGTACGCGTCGTCGGTGCTGGTTGCGCGTCATTGCGTTGCGCCAGGCCGAGGCTGGCGCCGCCCATGGTCCAGCCTTGCGGGCCCGTGTTGGCCTGTACCGCCTGGGTGCCGTCGACCGCTTGGGTACTGAGGTGGAACAGGCCGTGGGTACCGGTCGGCAGGCTGAACTCACGCAGTGTCAGCGGGTTGACTTGCTGTTTGGCAAGGTCAGGCGGCAGTTGCGCAGCGAGTTGCACCACCACCGTTGCCGGGCCGGTGCTGATAGCGGTGTCTTCGTGGCGCGCGGCGCGTTCGGTCAAGGCTGTGAATGGTGTCTCACTGCTGTTGATCAAGGTCTTGGTGGCGGTGATGTTCACCGCACCACCGGCCTGGATGATCGCCGGCGCCAGTGACGCCCCGGCGGTCGATACCAGGGTGTCGGAAACCAGTGGGAAAGCCGACAACGCACCGACCGGCAAGCTTTTAGGGCCGCCCTGCGCGTTGTACGGGTCTACGACGCTGCGTTTGAAACGCCAGTAAGTACCGTTGGACGCGGTCAACCTCCAGGTACGGGTGCGCGTGCCGGAGCCGGACGTCGCACCTTTGTTGGTGAGTGTGTCCGCCGTGATATTCATGTCCGTGCCGGCAGCCAGGGTGCTGTATTCGTTGAGCACGTTGTTTGCGGCGATGTCCATTCGCCCGTTCGACTGGATAGTCGAGGCAGCCGAGGTGTTCAGCAGCTCACTTTGATAATTCTCGGTGCCGACGAAGTCGACGACAAAACTGCCACCACTGCAGTCCCAGCAAATGGTGCCGAGCGAGCCGCCACTGCCCGGGATTTCTTTGGTCTGGAACACATCCCGACGGTTAGTCAGGTTGGCCACCTTCAGCGACATATCCCCGCTGGACTGGATGCTGCCGGAGACGTTCTCCAGGCGGGCGGCTTTGCTCACGCCGTCACGGCCGGCAACGTCCAGGCGCCCAAGGCTGTAGATGTCGCCGTATTGATTGGTGATCGAGTCGCTGTACATCGCCATGTCGTTGCCGCTGAACAGCAAGCCATGATCGTTGAGCAGGGTCGCGCTGGTCAGCGTTACCTTTTGCGCTGCGCCCAGGGTCCCATAGTTGTTCAGGCCACTTGCCGCGAGGTTGAGAGTGGCCGCAGAGGTCAGGCGCCCACGGTTATTGAGCTGGCCATCAACGTTGATCACCGCATCGCCGCCGCTGGTTATCTTCGCGCTGTTACTCAGGTCCAACTGGCCCGCGTGCAGGTTGAGGGTGCCTTGGCTGGTGACTTTGCCATTGCCCGAGTAAGCGCCCGCCAAATCGAGCTTCAAGCTGCCGTCACTGGCAATCAACCCGTTATTGACCCAGCTGCCGCCCTTGCCTTCCAAGTGCGTGGAGGCCAATAGCTGCCCGGTTTCGGTCTGGGTAAAGTTATTGACATTGACGTTCAAACGCCCGGCCTGGATGACGCTGGTGTTGGTCCAGGTATCCGCGTTCAAGGTCAGGCCGCCACGGGTGACAATGGTGCCGCCGGCACCGGTGACATTGGGCAGGGAAATATCGAAATTGCCCTCACCCATGTGCAGCAATTGCCCGCCGCTGTTCTGGAAGCTGGCAGCGGCCAGGATCAGGTCCTGGTTGGCGGTTTCTACGGCGCCGTTGCGGTTATCGAACAGGCTGCCGATCTGGAATTGCGTGGCGCCCGTGCGGCCCAGCGCGCGTAGCTTGCCGCCCTGGTTGTCGATGGCATTGGCCGCCACCGTCAGGGCGTTGGTGCTTTCGATCAGGCCATTCTGGTTAGTCAGTTGGCCCGTGAGGCCCAGTGCTATCTGGTCCCCGGCGATCTGCCCGTTGCTGTTGTCGAGGTTGTCACCCTGGACCCGCATCAGACCCTTGGCATACAGCGCGCCTTGCTGGTTATTCAGGGTGGCGAGGGTCAGCAGCGCGTCACCCGACTGCGCCGCAATGTGGCCGCCCTGGTTGTCGAGCTGGCCAGCAGTGAGCAGAAGACGCTCACCCTGGATCAAACCGCCCTTGCGGCTGCTGCTCTGGTCATAACCATTACGCATCACACCGACCACGCCAGCGTCGATATCACCCTTGAGGGCAGCCAGCACACCACCACGGTTGTCGAAATTACCGGCTTTGAGCTGCACGTCACCGGTCTGGCTGATGAGGTGGCCGGCTTGGTTATCGAGTTCGCCATTGACCTCGACACGCAACCCGTTTTGCCCCTGCAGCTTGCCTTGCGCGTTGCTCAGGCCGAAGGCTTTGATCTGCAGGTCGCCCTCTTGGCTGTAAATCAAACCATCGGCGTTGTTTTGCACCATAGCGCTGGCATCAATCGCCAGTGGGCCTTTGGCGGCGACCGTGCCGCCTTGGCTGTTGTTCAGGCCGCCCATGGCCAGTGACAGGCGCCCTTGGCTGGCGAGTTGGCCGCCACGGTTATCCACCTCGACAGCCTGCTTGAGCACCAGCGCCCCGGTGCCGGCGATCTTGCCGTTGACGTTGCCCAGGTTACCTTGCAGGTCGAGCACCAGGTGGTCGTTGCCCATCAGCGAGCCGCCGGTGT
This sequence comes from Pseudomonas sp. MF08831, assembly GCF_059862645.1. Taxonomy (NCBI): domain Bacteria; kingdom Pseudomonadati; phylum Pseudomonadota; class Gammaproteobacteria; order Pseudomonadales; family Pseudomonadaceae; genus Pseudomonas; species Pseudomonas sp. MF08831. The sequence goes on from NZ_JCBCUX010000010.1 coordinate 51,852, forward strand.
TGATCAGGTTGCCACCCAAGACGTTCAGGTTGCGCATTGCCGTGATACTGCCGGCGCTGTTGTCGAGGTTGGCCGCGCTCAGGTCCAGTGTTGAGCCGCTGTCGATCAAGCCGCCTTGGGCGTTGCTCAGCAAACCGATCACATTCAGGGTCTGCTGCGCGCCGCTGGAAATAATGCCTTTGTCACTGTTGTCCAGGCTGGCCGCGCTGACACCCAAGCGTCCCTGGCTGACCAGTACGCCTGCGCCGCTGTTGAGCAAGCCACCACTGAGGCGCAGGTCGAGGTCGCCGTTGCGGCTGGAGAGCGTGCCGCCAGTGCGGTTGTCCAGGCTGGCGCCGGCAATATTCAGCCCCTGCCAACCCGATATCAGGCCAGCGCGATTGACCACAGCGTCGGCATTCAGGCTCAGTACTTGTTGGCTGATGAGTGTGCCGGCGCTGTTGTCAAGGCTACGCCCGCTCAGGCTCAGGGCACTTTGGCTGGAGATCTCGCCGCCCTGGTTTTGCGCGTCGCGCAGACGCTTCAAGGTCAAAGGTCCCTTGGCGAGGATCAGGCCTTGACGGTTGTCCAGGTCACCATTGGCCAGGTCCACGGTCAGGCGCTGATCACTGATCAGCCTGCCGCTGCGCAGTGCCAATGCGCTGAGGTTGAGGTCGATATCACCCTTGGCCGACACCTCGCCACCGTCACTGGCGTCCAGCGCCTGGGCATTCAGCACAAGGCTGCCCTGGCTGTTGATCAGGCCTTTGGCGCTGTTGTCCAGGGCCTGGGCATTGAGCGTCAAGGCGCGGGTGCCGAGCAAGCTGCCGCCCTGGTTATTGAGGTCGCCGCTGTTCACCGTCAGTGTTTGTGCGGCGTTGATCAGGCCTTGTTGCCGGTTATTCAGCAGACCGGTGCTGGTCAATTCGAGGTCGCCACGGCTGGTGAGCGTGCCGCCGCTGTTATCAACAGAGGCTGCATTGGCACTCAGGCTCGCACCTGCAACCAACCCCTTGACGTTGGTGAGTACCTGGTCGATACGCAAGGCCAGGCCTTGGTTACTGAGCAGCCGGCCATGGCTGTTGTCCAGGTTGCGCGCCAGCAGGTCGAACGCCTGGCCGCTGGAGATTTCACCGCCTTGGTTGTTCACGCTATTGAGACGATTGAGCACCAGCGGCCCGTTCGCGTTGATCAGGCCTTGCTGGTTGTTCAACTGCCCGTTGTTCAGGTCCAGTGTCAGGCGTGTATTGCTGAACAGCTTGCCGCCCTGCTGGTCAAGGCCATCGACGCTGGCCGTCAGGGCCTGGGCACTGCCGATGCTGCCAGCGGCGTTGTTCAACAGGCCAGCCTTCAGGTTCAAGGTGTCGCCGCTGTTGAGGCGAGCGTTGGTATTGTCCAGCGCACCGGTAGTTACCGAGACCGCCCCTTTGCCACTGACCACACCTTTCTGGTTGTCCAGGCTGGCGCTGCGCAGCTGCAACGTACTGTCGGTCACCAACTGGCCGTCTTGGTTATCCACCGCGCCTGCCAGGTCCAGCTCCAACGCTTGAGCGCTGGAAATACGGCCTTGGCGGTTGATCAGGTTGGCGGCGTTGACATTCAGGCGCCCTTCACTGCTGAGCACGCCCTGGCTGTTATTGAGCTCGCCGTTGAGTTCCAGTTGCAAAAGTTGCTGGGCAAGCAACTTGCCGTTGCTGTTGTCCAGGTCCTGCGCCGTGAGCATCAGCCGCTGGGCATTGAGCTGGCCGTCGTTGCCGTTGAGCAGTTTCGCCACGGTCAGGCTCAAGGCTTGCCCGGCCAGCACACGACCGCTGTCGCTGTTATCCAGGGTTTGTCCGGTGAAGCCCAGGTCGCCATTCGTGGACAGCTCGCCGCCACGGTTATTGACATTGCCGACCTGCAGTTTCAGCGCTTTTTCGGCGCCTGCCAGGCCTTTGCGGTTGTCCAGGGACGTGCCCTGCAACGCCAGCTCGGTGGTGCTGATAAGTTGACCGCCACGGTTATCGACTTGGTCGATCGTGGCCGTTACCGCGGCCTTGCCCGTCACATCACCGGCACGGTTGTCGAGCCGCGCGGAAGACAGCAGCAACGCGCCGTCGGCGATCAGCGTACCGCGCTGGTTGTTGATCGCCTGGTCGGCGGCGATGTCCATTGCCCCGTGGCTGCTGAGCAGGCCATCGCTGTTGTCCAGACTGGCGGCACGCGCGTTGATCGAGGCTGCGCTGATGGTCCCGTGGGCGTTGCCTAACGCCTCTTTCACCTGCAGCGTGAGGCCCTGATTGCTGATCAGCTTGCCGGTGGCGTTATTCAAGTTGCGAGCCGCCAGGGTGAACGCTTGTTGGCTGGAGATCTCGCCGAGCTGGCTGTTGTTTACATCCGCCAGGTTTTTGAGCATCAACAGCGGGCTATTGATCAGGCCGGCGACGTTGGTCAACTGGCCGTGATTGAGGTCAAGGTCGAGCCCGGTTTTGCTGAACAGTTCGCCACCCTGCTGGTCCAGCCCGGTCACTGTGGCCGTGAGGTTGTTTTCACTGGCGATACGCCCGCTGTTGTTCAGTTGGGCGGCCGAGACGTCCAGGCGGTCGGCACTGGTGATACGGCCACTATTGTTCAAGGCGCCGGTGGTCAGCGTCAGCGCGCCGCGACTGTTGAGCAAGCCTTTGGGGCCGTTATCGAGGCTGACACTGGTGAGGTTGAGGCTGGCATCGGTTTCCAGAATGCCGCCTTGGTTGGCGACAGCACCGCCGACCTCCAGCGTCAGCGCAGCGGCCGAAGACACTGCGCCGCCTGCGTTGTTGAGGTTGGCGCTGGTCAGTTGCAGCGTGCCTTCGCTGCTGATCTGGCCCTGCTGGTTGTCCAACTGCCCGTTCAGTTCGGTGCCGGGAATGGCTGCCAGCGCAATGTTCAGGGATTGCTGGCCGGAGAAGGTGCCATGGCTGTTGTCCAGGCGCGCGCCGTTGAAGTGGTTATCGCGGGCAAACACCAGCCCTTGGGCCTGGTTAATCACCTGGGCCACGGCCAGTTCCAGCGCCGTACCGGCGACGAGTTTGCCGCCGCTGTTATCCAGGCGCTGGCCCTTGAAGTCGATGCTGCTCTGGCTGGAAATTTCGCCGGCGCGGTTATCAACGGCGTCGACCTTCAGATTCAGCGCTTTTGTAGCACCTACCAAGCCGCCGTCGCGATTGTCCAGCGAGGTACCGCTCAAGTTCAGCTCACCCAGGGCAACCAACTCACCGCCTTGTTGAGCCAGCACGCCAACAGTGGCCTGCAGGTCGTTCTGGCTGGCGATACGGCCCGCCGCGTTTTGCACGTTAGCGGCGGTCAGCCGCAGCGGCCCCACGGCACTGATCAGGCCGTTCTGGTTACGCAACTGTTGCCCGGCGGACACCAAGGCCGCCTTGCTGCTGAGCAAACCTTTCTGGTTGTCCAACTCAGCCACATTGAGTTGCAGGTCTTTTTGCGCGAGGACCACGCCGCTGCGGTTGTCGACATTAGCGCTGTGCAACGTCAGCAGGTCCTGGCCGATCAGCCGCCCTTCGCGGTTGTCCAGCTGGCCGGTGTGCAGTTCCATGGTGCCCTTGGCCAACACCTGGCCCTTGGCTTGGTTGTCCAGTAACCCGTCAACGGTTGCGTTCAGTTGACCATTGCTGACCAGTTGCCCGCCCTGGCGGTTATCCAGGCTGGCGGCGTGCACGTCCAACAACGTGCCGGCACCCACTGTGCCGCCCTGGTTGTTCACTGCGCCCTTGACCTTGAGGCCCAGGCTCACATCACCAAGCACTTGCCCCTTGGTGTTGCTCAAGCTGGCTGCACCCAGCTGGGTGTGCCCTGCGCTGATAATCTCGCCCTGGTCGTTCAGCAGATCTTGCTGGACGGCCACGCGCGTGTCCAAGGTGCTGCTGACGCTGCCTTCGCGGTTATCCAGGCGCAAGGCTTCAAGCCCAACTCCAGCCGCTGAAATCAAGCCTTTGACGTTGAGCAGGGCGTGTTCGACTTTAAGGGTCAATGCCTGGTCGCTGAGCAGGTTGCCGCCGCTGTTATCCAAGGTGTCGGCGGTCAAGGTGAAGGCGTGTGTGCTCGAGACCTCACCGTTGCGGTTGTCGACGTCTTTGAGGTTCTTGAGCAGCAACATCCCCGGTGCATTGATAAAGCCATCGGCGTTGTCCAACAGCCCATGCTGCATGTCCAGCGTCAGTTCACTGTTGCTGTAAAGCTCGCCGCCACCGCGTTGGTCGAGGCTGGTCACACTGGCGGCGAGCGCTTGGCCACTGGCGATACGGCCTTCGAAACGGTTGTCGACGCTGGTCGCTTTGAGGTTGAGGCGATCGGCGCTGGTGACACGGCCTTGGTGCTGGTTGAGCAGCACACCCGTTGTGAGTTGCAATGCGCCGTCAGCGATGATGTGCCCTTGGCTGTTGTCGACACTGGCGCCGTTCACGGTCGCGGTGCCGGCACTGAGCACTTCACCGTTCTGGTTAGTGATTTCACCCTGGGTGCTTAGTAACAGCGCCCCGCCGCTGCTGATACGCCCGCCGTTGTTGCCCAGGATGGCAGTGCGCAGTTGCACCCCCGCATCGCTGCGAATCACACCTTGGTTGTTGTCGGCGTGCTCGGCCAGGTTCACGTCAAGGTTGCGCTTGGCGTAGAGGTTACCTTGAGCACTGTTGTCCAGGTTGCCGGCCTTGAGGCTGACGTCCTGTTGCCCTGAAATCAGGCCCTTAAGCTGGTTGTTCAGCCTGTCGAGCGTCAGTTGGAGTGCGCCGTTAGCCAGCACACGACCGCCGTTACTGTTGTCCAGGTCATGCCCTGCCAACGTCAACTCGGTCACGCTGGACACTTCACCGCCACGGTTGTCTACCTTATCGACGGTCACGTTCATGGCCTTGCCCGAATTGAGCAACCCGCCCTGGCGGTTATCCAACGCGTCGCCCTGAACCTGCAGTTGGCCAACCGAGGTAATGCTGCCCTCGCGGTTATCCAGTTTGCCCACACGCAGCTGCGCATCACCTTTGCTGGTGATGCGGCCTTTGGCCTGGTTGTCCAGGCTGGCAGCATTGAGCTGCAAACCGTCGCCGGCCGCGAACAGCCCGGCCTGGTTGAGCACGTTGGCCGAAACCTGCACCGTCAAGGCGCCTTCACTGGTGAGCTTGCCGGCGCCGTTGTCGAGGCTGGCGGCATTCACCGTCAACACCTGCCCGGCAGCCAAGGTACCTTGGGTGTTGGTGATGGCGCCCTGGCCGGTCAAGGTCAACTGGTTGTCGCCCTGGAGACGACCCTGAGTGTTATCCAGTGCTGCCACGTTGACCGTCGAGCGCTGGCCGAGCAGTTCACCATGGCGGTTACCCAGCACGCCCTCGATGCTGAGGTTCAAGTCAGTGGCAGCGCTCAATTTGCCGTCCTGGTTGTCCAGGCTGGCGCTGTTGACGTGCACGGCGGCGGCGGCAATCAGGCCGCGGGTGTTGTCTAGCGCCTGGGCGATACGCAAGACCAGGGCTTGCTCGCTGAGCAGCTTGCCGCCCGTGGTGTTCAGGGCCGTTGCCGCCAGCTCAAAAGCGTGCGCACTGGAGATTTCGCCGCCCTGGTTATCCACGGTACCGAGTTGCTTGAGCAGCAACTGCCCAGGCGCGCTGATCAAGCCACCCTGGTTATTGAGGTGACCGCCTTGCAGGTTCAGGCTCACATCGGCCTGGCTGGAGATATGCCCCGCGCGGCTGTTATCCAGCGCCGTCAGCGTCATCCCCAACTGCGTGCCGCTGCTTACGCGCCCGCCCTGGTTACTCAACGTGCTACTGGTGATCTGCAGGGTATCGATGCTGGACAGCGCGGCGGCATCATTGGCCACAGCAGAGGCATCAATAACCAGGCGCCCATCACTGACGATCGAGCCTTGCGTGTTATTCAACTGACCGCCAAGCGCCAAACCCAGCTGGCTTTTGGCAGCCAGGTTGCCCCCCGCACTGTTGTCCACTGTCTGACCCGAAATGTGCAGTTGCTGGGCGGAAATCCGACCTTTGAGGGAGTTGTCCAGGTTGGCGACAGTCAATTGCAGGTCAGCACCGGCGCTGAAGAGCCCCGCCTGGTTGAGCATGTTCCCGGCAATACGCGCGGTCAGTGACGCGTCGCTGTTCAAGTTGCCGCGACGGTTATCCAGACTGGCGCTGTCGAGGGTCACGCTTTGCCCGGCGGCCAACGTACCGGCCTGATTGCTGATTGCACCCTGCGTGTGAAGCGCAAGCGTCGATCCAGCCTGCACCTGGCCCTGATCGTTATTCAGCGCGCCAAGCCCTAATACGAGTTGCTTGCCGAGCAACTTGCCCGCGCGGTTATCCAGTTCGGCATCGACGTGCAGGTTGAGGTCGTCTACCGCAGCGAAACGGCCGGATTGGTTGTTCAGCGTGCCGGCCTGAACCTCCAGAGTCTTGGCCGTTACCAGGCCTTTGGCGTTGTCCAGAGCCCGGGCGATGCGCACACTCAACGCTTGCTCGCTGAGCAACTTGCCGGCGCCGTTGTTAAGTTGATCGGCGCTCAGGACGAACGCCTGCACGCTAGAAATTTCACCGCCTTGGTTATCGACACTGCTCAGTTGCGTCAGCAGCAACCGCCCCGGCGAGTAGATCAAGCCTCCCTGGTTGTTCAGATGACCACGATTGAGGTTCAGGCTCAGGTCGCCCTGGCTGAAGAGCTGACCGCCGTTGCTGTTGTCTAGGCTCCCCACGGTCAACTGCGCGCCAGCGTCAGCGCTCAAACGTGCATCTTGGTTGACGAGTGCGCCGCTCACCCGAGCGTTCAGCCGATCACGGCTATGCAAAAGACCACCCTGGTCGTTGATCAAACTGGCGACGTCAATCTCCAGGCCATTGGCGGTAATAACGCCGGCGCCGTTGTTCAGGGTTTGCGCGATGCGCAGGCCCAGCGCTCGGTCACTGAGCAATTTGCCGCTGCGGTTATCCAGGCTGTTTGCGGTCAGTTGAAAACCATGCGTATTGGAAATCTCACCGCTGCGGTTATCGACGCTATTGAGATTGTTGAACGACAGCTGGCCGCCCGCGTTAATCAAGCCGCTGTCGCGGTTGTCGAGGTGGCCATTGCCCAGGTCCAGGTTGACGTCGTTGTTACTGTAAAGGCGCCCATGATCATGCTGGTCGAGGCTGGTGACGCGGGCATTGAGAGCCTTGGCGCTGCTGATCGAGCCGCCTTGGCTGTTATTGACCGGCCCTGCAACCAGATCAAGCGCGTCACCACTGATGAGTACGCCGCTCTGTTGGTTATTGAAGGTGCCGGCATTGATCTGTGCGCCAGTGCCGGATTCGATGCGGCCCTGCTGCTGGTTATCCAGCGTGCCGGCAATGTTCAGCCCCAGGCTGCCCTGGCTGCTGACGACGGCTGACTGACTGTTGTTCAGTTGCCCGGCGTCGATCTGCAGGTGCTGCCCAGCGGCCAGGCGACCGGCCTGGTTATTCAGGGTCGCGCCGGCGCTCAAGCGCAGCGCTTGGCCCGAGGAGATCAGGCCAGCGACGTTGTCCAGATCATCGACATGCAAGGTGACGTCGGCCTGGCTGGAGAGTTCGCCCTTGCGGTTGATCAATTGCCCGACGTTAGCGCGCAGCCCGCGGTCGCCGGCGACCAGCCCGACCTCAGAGTTGAGCAGTCGAGCGGCATTCAGCTCAATGCTTGCAGCACTCAGCACGCGGCCTTGTTGCTGGTTATCCAACGTTGCGGCGCTGACCTTGAGCTGGTTTTTCGCACTCAGGGTGCCGCCCTGGTTGCTCAGCGTTCCGTCGACATTCAGTGAAAGGTCGCGACTGGCAATGAGGGTCTTGCCGTTGTTATTCAACTGCCCAGCGCTGATTTGGATGTCGCCCTGCGCGTTGCGTGTCTGGTCGGCGTTAACGCCAGCTTCGATGATGCCGTTATTGGTCAACGCCCCGCCGCTTTGCAACTGCACGCGATCACGCGCAACCAGACTTTTTTGGTTAATCAGTGCGCCTTGGGTCTGCACATTCAAAGCACTGCCCGCCAAGACCGATCCCTGTGCCGCCACGCTTGCGGCCTTCACATTTACGGCGCCGGCGGCCGAGGTCTGGCCCATCACCACATTGCCTGCGGCATCAATCTGAATATCGCCGCCGGCAACCATGTCACCCGACAGCCGCACGCCCACACCGGCCTCGGTGCCGATCAGCTTGACCGCGCCCACGTACATGCCGCCGAGCGCCGAGGAGTCAATCGCCAGGTCTGGCGCCTGGCTGCCATCTGCCGCCCGCGCAGTGGCGTTGAGGGTGCGTGCGTCGACGTCGTTGCGACCGGCGACGATGGTGAGTTTTTTCGCCTGAATCTGCGCGTTGATCGTGGTGGCGCGGGTGATGATTTCGAACTGGTCGACGTTGCTGGCGTTCAAGCCGGCGCCTTCGATGGCGACGTTGCCTTGGTCAACCTGATAGCGACTGATCTGGCCGTTTTCGATCACCGCTTTACCAGTGGTCAGCGTGGCTTGTGGGGTGTTGATAAAGCCGCAACCGTTGCAGCTGATGCCGTACGGGTTGGCAACGATGACATGGGCCGACTGCCCCGCCACTTCGGTGTAGCCACGCAGTTGGCTGGGGCTGCCGCCGTTGACTTCGTTGAGGATGATGTTGGCGGCGGTGCCGCGCAGGTTCGGGTTGCCGACGATGATGCCGCCCAGTTGGGTGGACTGGGTGCGATCGGTGGCGTTGTTGAGAATGACACCGTTGGCGCCGACGTTGTAGTCATGGAATTGGTTGTGCGACAGGCCGCTCCCGTTTGGCGCGGCGATGTTGACGATGGGCACGCCATTGCCCGCTTGCCCGAGCGTGGTGCCCGGTGCGCTGACCACGATGCCGTCGGCCTGGGCCAGCAGCGGCTGCCAGAACATCGCGTTGGCCAGGATCAACGCTAACCCACGTTTAGGCAGCCCCAGAAAGTGGGAGCGGCTTTTTACGGCAGCAGAAGGCTGGCGCGCGAGGAAGGCGAACTGGCGAACGTCCATGTCATGTCTCGATGCCCGAGGGCGGTAAAAAATTTAAAGGAAAAAATCCAGGCGGAAATAGATCGGCGCTTCACGTTCTGTGATCGCAGCCGGTCGTTCCAAAGAGTGGGCGAAGGTCACCGTCGCCGCGACGTTCTTGCCGCGGGCAAACAGCTCCAGCGAGTTGCTGCTCATGCGCCCATGCTGTTCGGCGTTGTAGCGGCCGTGGCTGATCACGCCCTGGTCATAACCAAGGCTGGTGCCGTATTCGTTGAGCACCGGCTGCAGCCAGGCCCAGGTCACTGGGCGGCTCCAGCGCAGGTCGTTGCGCCAGTAGCCGCCGCTGTCGCCAGCGAGCATCTGGTCTTTGTAGCCGCGAATCGACGATTGCCCGCCGAGGCTCATGCGTTGTGGGCTGAACAACACGTCTTCACTGTGCTGGCCGGTCATCAAGCTGCTGAAGCTCAGCGACTCGCCCCACAGCTGGAATGGGTACAAGTAGCTCACCGTGGCGGTGTATTTGCGGTAGCGCGCATCGGCCTGACCGGGCTTGGGGTGATGATTGGCTTGGGCATCGAAGGCGCCGATGCCGTCTTGCATGCCCAGGTCGATGTTCAGGAATGAGCCGCCGATGCGGCGGCCATGGTTGATACCGAACTGGGCTTCGCTGAGGCGATTGCTGCTCAGCGCCAGCTTGCTGTCTTCGATGAAGTTGTTAGTGCGCAGGTAGGCCACGCCAGTGCTCAGGGAGGTTTTGCTCAGCGCGTCACGATGAATCACACGCTCCAGGCGCAGTTGGTGGTTTTGGCTGTCGCCGGTTTGCTTGAACGTGAAGTTATTCGCCTGGGCCTGGGAGCGGTACTCGCTTTCGGTGTAGCTGTAGGTGAGGTTCCACCAGCCAAACGGCAGGCTGTAATTGAGCATCGAATTGCGTGAAGTTTTCTGGTGGTCGCTCACCGCATCGTGGCCGCCGCGCAGCGAAAGTTGGTCGGCCAACCCCAGCGGGTTGTCCCAATCCAGGCTCGCACCCCACTGTTGCTCGCCAGTGCTGCGCTGGCCGCCGTTATGGCGCGACAAGCCGACACGCCACGGTTTCTGCGGAGTGTTTTTGACCAGAACGTCGCTACCACCCACGGCCCTGCCCGGCGCCAGTTCCATCTGCGCCTGGTTCGACGGCAGGCGGTTGAGCTGGTCGACCATCTGCTCGATTTCGCGCAGGTTGAGTAACTCGCCGGACTTGCCTGGGAAGCTCATCGCCAACTGGCGGTCGGTGATGCCGCTGCCTTCGACGCCCTTCAAACTTTCGAGCTTGCCTTCGACTACCTGGATCCTGAGGTTGCCGCTGGAAAGGTCCTGCTGTGGCAGGTAGGCACGGCTGGTCACCAAGCCTCTGGCCAAGTAACGGTCGGTGATGACCTTGAGCACTTCATTAAGCTGCGGCACGCCCAGGCATTGGCCGATATAGGGCTTGATCAGCGCGTCACGCTCACCTTCGGACAGCGCATCGGCGCCGGCGAGTTCGATGATTTTGATCGGGAAGCAACGGGTATCCACGGGCGTGGTCGGCGTTGCAGGCGCGGCGGATTTGCCGGGCAGGTCTTTGAGTTCTTCGAGGCGCCGCTGCTGGTCTTCGAGCAGCCGGTCCTGGCGGTCGCGAATCAGGTCGGTGATGCCCGGGGTCGCCTGCGGGGGGGCAGCTTGTGCTAATCCGGCAACGCCCAGGCAAAAAAAAGCGGACAGCAGGCCAAGCCTTGTCCGACGCTCCAAACGCCACATGTCTAGATCCCTCTATATGGCACTGAGCCACTAATCGGCGGCGATAATAGGGTGGCGAAATGATGGCGTCAATTAAATGTACCCATTTGTATCAGTCCTGATGCATTGATTCAGTGCGTATCACAACTTACCGGGAGGCAGCGCTGTAGCTTTTTTGACACGGATATTGCTCAACAGAATTATAAGTCCATAATGGACAAATCAGTTTATCCGCGGAGATAGCCATGCCCAGCACGCCTCACGTGATCAACCAGGCCCAGGCCCACGAATTACTTGCGCAAATCGATGTGCCTCACATCCTGCGCAAGTTGTTCCGCGACCTGGCCGCAGGGCTTGCGGTACAGCCGGCGCAACAGTTGGTGGAGTTCCCTCAGGGTGCCGGCGACTTTATCAACTACCTGGGCGTGCTGGCCGAAGACGGGGTGTACGGGGTCAAGACCTCGCCCTACATCGTGCGCGAGCAAGGGCCGCTGGTGAGCGCATGGACGCTGTTGATGTCGATGCGCACCGGCCAGCCTCTGTTGCTTTGCGATGCCGCCGAACTGACCACTGCGCGCACCGCGGCTACCACTGCGCTAGCGGTGGACGCGCTGGCACCGGCAACCGCGCGGCGCCTGGCGATTATCGGCAGCGGCAAGGTCGCGCAGGCGCACGTGCGCTATGTGCAGAACCTGCGCGACTGGCAGCACATCAGCTTGTATTCGCCACGCCTTGGCCGCGCGAATGCCGAGACCCTCGCCCACCTCAAGGGCCTGGACCCGCGCCTGACCCTCGCCACGAGCTGTGACGCCGCCCTGGAAGACGCCGACGTCATCCTGCTCTGCACCTCCTCGGCAACACCTGTGATCGACCCGACACGCTTGAGCAAACCTGCGCTGATCACCTCCATCAGCACCAACGCGCCGCGCGCCCATGAAGTGCCGCCCGAATGCCTCGAGCACATGCACGTGTTCTGCGACTATCGCCAGACCACCCCAGGCGCGGCCGGCGAAATGCTGATCGCCGGCGAACGGCACGGTTGGGACAAGCGCACCATCGTCGGCGACTTGCCTGAGTTGCTCAGCGACATGGCGCAGCGCCCGGACTACGACCGCCCTGTGTTTTTCCGCTCCATCGGCCTGGGCCTGGAAGACATTGCACTGGCCAATGCCCTGTATCAGATCCAGCGCTAACCGCCTTTTGAGGAGACGTTCATGAACTCTGCAGACTTCATCATTATCGGCGGCGGCATTGCTGGCGCCTCTACCGGTTTCTGGCTGTCGCAGCACGGCAAAGTGCTGGTACTGGAGCGCGAAAACCACCCGGCCTATCACTCCACCGGGCGCTCGGCAGCCCTCTACACCGCCGCCTATGGCACCCCGCAAGTGCGCGCGCTGACCCTGGCGAGCCGTGAATTTTTCGACAACCCGCCGCCTGGCTTTTGCGAACATCCATTGCTGACGCCCCGCGGAGAAATGACCGTGGATTTCAATGGCGACCCGGTGGAACTCAACAGCCAATACCTGAGCGCCAAGGCCACCGTGCCGCAAGTCGAGCAGCTGAGTGCCGACGAGGCTTGCGCACGCTTGCCAATCCTGCGGCGGGAAAAAGTCCACGGCGCGATCTTTGACCCTACCGCCAGCGACATCGACACCGACGCCCTGCACCAAGGCTATTTGCGCGGCATCCGTCGCCACCACGGCGACGTGCGCACCGACAGCCACGTACTGGGCTTGAGCCGTGACGCCGACAGCCTGTGGCATGTGCGCACCCAGGACGCGACCTACACCGCCCCAGTCATCATCAACGCCGCCGGCGCCTGGGCTGATCATATCGGCGGGCTGGCCGGCGCGGCGTCCATCGGCCTGCAACCCAAGCGCCGCTCGGCGTTTATCTTCGCCGGGCCCGAGGGTGTGGACACCCACCACTGGCCGATGCTGGTGGCGCTGGACGAAGCCTTCTACATGAAACCCGACGCCGGGATGTTCCTGGGTTCACCGGCCAACGCCGACCCGGTCGAGCCACAGGATGTGCAGCCTGAGGAGCTGGACATCGCCATGGGCATTTACCAGATCGAAGAAGCCACCACCCTGACCATCCGCCGCCCGACCCGCACCTGGGCCGGGCTGCGCAGCTTTGTCCACGACGGTGATTTGCTCTCGGGGTTCGATCCGCAGGTTCCGGGGTTGTTCTGGGTGGCGGCGCAAGGTGGCTATGGTATCCAGACGTCACCGGCCATGGGCCAGGCGAGCGCGGCCCTGGTGCGCGGCAACCCGTTGCCGGAGGCACTGACGCGGTTCGGCCTGGACGCTGGTATGCTCTCGCCCGTCCGCCTGGAGCCGCATTGATGAACACCGCCGAGCAAGAAAAAGTCATGCAGAATTTTCGCGCGATCGCCGATGCGATCGCCACGCTGTTCTTCCCTCATGCCGAAGTGGTGCTGCATGACTTGCGCACGCAAAAGGTCGATTACATCGCCAACAACCTGTCCAAACGCGCTATCGGTGACGACTCGTCGCTGGAGGACATGCTCAGCGATGACGTCAGCGAAGTGAACATCGGCCCGTACGAAAAGCTCAACTGGGACGGCCAGAAAATCCGCAGCCTGAGCACCGTGCTGCACGACCACACAGGGCGCCGGCTTGCCGTGCTGTGCATCAACCTGAATATCTCGCTGTTCGAAAACGCGAAGGCGGCGCTGGACCTGTTTCTGTCGCCGAGCAAGCTGATCCCGCAGCCGGACTCGCTGTTTCGCGATGACTGGCAGGAACGGATCAACACCTTCCTGCATGCGTGGATGCGCGAACGCCAGTTGAGCCTGAATCTGCTGACACGCGACCACAAGCGCGAGCTGGTGTTGGCGCTGCACGCCGAAGGCGCGTTCAAGGGCAAGAGCGCGTCGAACTATGTGGCGAATGTGCTGGGAATGGGACGGGCGACGGTTTACAAACATCTCAAGGAATTGAAGGGCTGACCCGGCGCACGAGCCGGCGTGCCGGCCCCTGCGAGGAGTCGGCACGCCGGCTTGAGGCGTCAGTCGCCGTAGATGTCGGACTTGAAATACTGCTGTGAAATCTTCTGGTACTCGCCATTGGCGCGGATACCGTCGATGGCCGCGTTCAACTCGCCGACCAGCTCGGTATTGCCTTTGCGTACCGCAATCCCGGCGCCCTCGCCCACGTATTTCGGGTCCTTGAGTTCAGGGCCGACAAAGGCATAGCCCTTGCCACGTGGCATCGACAGAAAGTCGCTCAGCGGGATGGTGTCGGCGAAGATCGCATCGAGGCGCCCCGACGCCAGGTCCATGTAGATTTCTTCGTTGTTGCTGTAACGCTTGACGTTGATGCCCTTGGGCTCGAAGACCTCGGTGGCATAACGGTCGGTGGTCGTGGCGCGCTGCACCCCGACGGTCTTGCCCTTGAGGCTGGCGTACTGGTCATCCACGGTTGCGCCGTCCTTCATCACCAGGCGTGAGGAGGTGAAATAGTACTTGTGGGTGAAGTCCACCGACTTTTTGCGGTCTTCATTGATGGTCATGGACGACAGGGCCATGTCGATTTTCTTCACTTTGAGGGAAGGAATCAGGCCATCGAATTCACCCTCTACCCACACGCATTTGACGTTCATCTGCGCGCACAGGGCGTTACCGATGTCGTAGTCGAACCCGACGATCTTGCCATCCTGGGTCTTGGAAGCGAACGGTGGGTACGCCGCCTCAATGCCGATGCGCAAGGTTTTTTCGGCCGCCAGCACATGGCTGGAAGCGAGCAGGCTGAAGGCCAGGGCGGTGATAAGTGTGTGTTTCTTCATGATTGGGTCTCGCGAGTTATTGTTGGTTTGGCAAGCGTGAAGAAATAAAGCCAGCGTTGACGCACGTTTTTTGTACTTATAATTCCATACTGGACTTTTAAGTATGACTCGTCAATCCGCCTTCCCTTCAGGCAATAAACCGCTCGCCTCCATCTTTCCTAAACAAGACCTCCCATGAAAATGCACCTGGGTCGCGCACAATAACGCGGCGCGCTGCCACTGCATCTGGCTCTCAAGTCCGACCTGTCGCTGCTGGATGTGCTGATGCGGCACGTGGATGGCTGGCAGGTACTGGCTGGTGAACGCACCGCTGATCAGCGGGCTGATCGTGGCGCAAATCATCATCAACCAGAGGTTTATGACCCTGCTGTTGCGTGTGGATCACACGCACGAACTGCTCCGCGAGGCACGGCAAAGCTGTCTGCAACCAGACGGTGACACAGGGCGAGACCCCAGCGTCTCAAGCCCGTCCCCCTCACACCACAAGCAGCGCCTCATGCAGTTGAATGCACGGTGTAGCGCCCTCGCAACGCCGGCTGTCCAACCAGCCGCGCGTTTTGGCGATATCGAAGATCTGGCCGTTGTCCATCAATGCCAGGATCAGTTCGTCTGCCACCCGGTAACGTCCGCAGTCCGGGCAGTCGCGTTCTTCCCAGGGGCCGTCGCAGGAAACCCGTTCGGCCGCCCCCACACAAATGAGGCAATTCATCGCAATCACCGTTTTTATCGTTGTAAGCGGTGCAGTCCAGGCTGCTCGCGACAGCCCGGACCCTCCCAGGATCTACTGGCTTTCCTGTGACTTGCCTTCCTGCATCTGCACCGAGGATTTGCTACCGCTGGTGTTGTCCTTGGTGGTGTTATTGGCGCTGTCAAAACAGCCGTGAAGCATCAACACACTGCACAGCCCCAAGCATCTGTATAACGTCTTCATCTTCGTCTACCTGTTAGTGAGGTGGGTGAAAGCGCAAGGCCTTGCCAGGCGTCAGACCGGCGTACCTGGCTTGATGTCATAGGCTTTCTGCACCAGCTGCGCGCGCTTGCCCAGGCCTTCGTTGCTCTTGCGCGTCCAGGCCGAGTCCATCTGCTTGCGCTGCTGGTCAATGATTGCCTTGGGCTCAACGTTTCGATAGGTGTCGATAGCCCCGGTAATCACCCCGATAGTGGTCTCGAAGACCGGCTCCGGGTCGTATTGCTCATGGGGAAAGGCCAATTTGCTGTAGTCGAAAAGGCGCTCGGAAGGTTCGTCTTGCCAGGTTTTCCAGGTTTCGAACATGCGGTCATTGAAGCCTGTGAGAAACGGCCCCGGGTTGACGGTCGCCACCTCGATGCCAAACTCTTTGAGCTCAAGGCTCATCGACTCGGCGATGGCCTCCACGGCGTGCTTGGACGACGCGTAGGCGCCGGCGAAAGGGTCGGCGGTCAGGCCGGCAACGGATGACATGAAGACGACCTTGCCCTTTTTCTTCAAGACCATTTTTTTCACAATCAGCTGAGTCAGCATCAATGGGCCAATCACGTTGACCTCATACTGACGGCGCAAATGCTCAGCAGGAATGTCCACGGTCGCGCCGCCTTCTGAAATACCGGCGTTGTTGAGCAGCACGTCGACGTCCCATTCAGCAGCCCTTAAGCGGTCGCCCTCGTGCGTGACATCGAGCTTCTCGATACGCAGGTTGACACCCCGGCGGCGGGCTTCCTGTTCCAGCGCATGCACCTGGGCCACGATCTCGACGCCGGCAATCACGTCGAGGCCTTTTTTGGCCAGCCTGAGGGCTACTTCATAGCCGAAACCCGTACCTGCGCCGGTCACTAGAATTGTCATGATTTGCTCCTGGGAATGATGGGTAGCGGTGGCCGGACGAAGCCTGCTGTTCGTCCACACATGATTTATCTGGCCGGAGCGCAGCCGCGCTCGTTCAACTATTAGGCTCAATAGCTGACGAGTGGTTAGGACGCTACGCGAGTTAAAAAAACTGAATCATTCACCCCAACCGCCCTCTTCCTATTTAAAGGTCTGGCAATTAAGGAAGCGGATTTGAGTGATCTGGATTGGGTGCAGTGGCCAGCAATGCTGGTCACGGTTCTGGCGGCGTGGCTGATCGGCTCTCAGCGCCCCTCGCGCAGAATGGCGGGGTTCGTGTGCTTTTGTTTGAGCAATGTTCTGTGGGTTGTCTGGGGCGCTTACGCTGACGCCTATGCGCTGATCGTGCTGCAGATCTGCCTGGGCTTGATGAACCTGCGCGGGTTTAAAAAGAACTTTCAGAATCAGTAAGGTGGGTCATTCAGAAGCCCGGTGGGTGCGCAGATTTTTCCGGAAACCACGCGCGTTCATGCCCAGCAGCGTGCATTCGAGCACGATCAGCGCGTAGGCATTCGCGTGCCATCCCCAGGCCACCCATAAGGCGTTGCTGAGGATGAAGCCCCAGAACGCGAACATGCGCCGGCCAGGCCGTTGAGACCCGATGAACCAGGCCGAGATCACCGTCACGACCATCGCGGGCCATTGCACCCAGTCGATAAACATTCGAGGTCACCCGGCCCCGAGCGTGACGTTTGCACTCGCACTGGGCTCGCTGACCGCGTGGCCCGTGCCAGGCATGAGCGAAGCCAGGTATTCGCCGAACCCGCCCCGACATTTGTAATCACGGCGCGCACTGGTGATCACCGGGTTGGTGGCCGTCCACGCAATCCGCGCACCGGTCCTTTCCAGGTCAGCCACCAGGCGCACGTCCTCGTGAGCAACCAAATGCTGAAACCCACCGGCGTTGCGATAGGCGTCTGCACTCAGGCCCAGGTTGGCGCCATGGATATGCCGATGGTTTTCGACAAACTGGTAGAGGGCAAGGTATCGAGAACGTGCGACTTCGTCGTACTCGCTCCAGCTGTCCACTTCGACGGTGCCACACACCGCGTCGGCGCCGAACGCGAGCTGACGCACCAGCCAATCCTGCGGCACGAGGGTATCGGCATCGGTGAAGGCCAGCCATTGGGCACCGGCCTCCAGTAGCTGCTCTGCGCCGACAGCCCTGGCCTGGCCGACGTTTCTAAAGCAGACATCAAGCGTTGCCACGCCCATTGCGGTTGCCCGCTCACCCGTTTGGTCCGAGCAGTCGTCCAGCACTACGAGGACCTCGACGCGCTGGTTTTGCAACGCCGGGTGCGCTATGGCAAGCAGCACGGAAGCCAGGCAATCACTGATTTGCCTTTGCTCGTTATGGGCAGGTATCACAATCCCTATCATTGACGTTCCCTCTACCTGGCGAAGTGTCTCCAGCTATCGACACCTCGCTTATCGCGAAGGTTTAAAGTTTCTGGAACGTCCCTTAGACCTGGCCGCTCAGATTGTTTATCGGCGCGCCACACTGGCGCTCTGGGGGCTTTGCATCGTTATTAAGCGCAGGAGAACACGGCATGAAGAACGCGCATCCATCGGCAGGTACGTTCAAGACCTTGCTGCTCGACCGCAACGGCTGGGTGCCGAACAACCCGCGCTTGCCGGTGATCATTTACCCGAACGCCATCCGCGTAACCGGAAGTGATCCGGCTGCGCTGTTTGAGCAGACGTTTTTGGCACACGGCTGGCCGCCCCAATGGCGGGACGGGGTCTACGACTACCACCACTACCATTGCGAAGGGCATGAGGTGTTGGGCATCGCTTGTGGTCATGCGCGCTTGATACTCGGCGGACCCAATGGCCACGTGGTGTCGGTGAAGCAAGGCGACGTGCTGTTGCTTCCCGCCGGTACCGGTCACTGCAATCTCGGTTGCAGTGAAGACTTTCTGGTGGTTGGCGCCTACCCGCCCGGTCAGCACGCAGATATAGGCCGCGAGGCACCGAGCGACGCGCAACTGCAGCGCATTGCTGGCCTGGCGTTTCCACAGCAAGACCCGGTTCAGGGTGACGCAGGCGCGGTCTGCACACATTGGTCTGCCCAGCGCGCAACTATCGAATGAACAAGAGGGTCGAAAATCGACACTGTTGAATTCGCAGTCACTACAGAAGGTAGCCCGTCATGTCCTACGATTATCAAGGTATTGCCAGCGTCATTACTGCATCACGTCACCTGGGCACCCGCTCAGACGAACACCTGAATGAGTCGGTGAACATCCAATTGACCAGCAGCGGCAAGCCGACGATTGCGCGCCTGAGCTTCGACAAGCCCCTGCAATGGCCCGGTCACCCCAACTTTGTCGCGGTCAACCTGCCGGACGGCGCCTCGATTGGCGGCGTCATTATGGAAATCGAAAGAGCGAATGACGGCCCAGGTTGGGTGACGTTTACCGTGGACGACTGACACGCGCGAGGGTCGCCGGCACGGTCATCGAATTGTCGGACAATTTTTTGAATTTTTTTTGACGCCAAATATCTGTACTTCATGAGCAACAGGAGGCCTCATGAAAGCGAGCGATCTATTTACCATCGAGTATCAGCTGCACGGCGTGCCGAAGTCTTTCATCGTTCGCGCGCCGCAGATGGACAACGCCCAGGCCTGGCACTGGGCCAGCTGCGACGCCGGCGTCGCAGTGATACCCAAATTTGGCCAGAACACGCTCAAGCGCGTTTCCAGGCCGATGGCGGAGCAATATGGAATTACTCACGTGCGCTGGAACAGCGCCGCAGAGATTCAATGGATGGAGGAACTTACGCAATGACTAGTCAAACCCTTCAATATTCCACGAGACAGGCGTGGGATGACCAAATCGCGCACACCACCGAGATGTTTTTCGAGGCCGATCGACTCGAAGCGGCGGCCTACAACATCATCGAGTCCTACAGCGGTGACACGGCGACCTGGGCACGCTTCAGTCAGGCCAAGCAGACCGCCGACAGACAACGCGCCGCCGCGCATCAAGAATGGATGCGAATACAGCAGGCGATGCGCAACTAGTCAGTCGCCAGCCCTGTCACGGCAGGGCTGGCTGGCTTGCTGGCCTCATGCACCCGACTCTGGATCCTTCGACGGTCCGCCGGGGGCAACCGCGCCCTGATTGACATCAGGCTTCCAGGGCCGGACGACATTCGGATCTTCAGACGTGTCACTTCGTTTCGCCGTCTCGGGGCGTACTTTCTGCCCGGCAGGGGCGCCTTCAGGTGGCTTCAAATGATCGCTCATGCAGCCGCCTCAATCGCTCACGTGCAGGACAACCTTGCCGTGCACATGCCCGTTGGCCAAAAAGTCCAATGCCTCTACTGCCGCCGCCAGCTCGAACTGCCTGGCGATATAGACCTGCACATTGCCGGCCTCGATCAACCCGGCAATTTCGGTCAACTCTTCGCCACGTGGCGCAGCCGTAAACCGCGTACCGGTCTTGCCCGTGGCCTGCGGATGATGGGCATCGGGCTGGGTCAGGGTCGACACCAGCCGCCCGCCCTCGCCCAGCACCTGCCATGAGCGCGCTTGCGTATCGCCGCCAATCAAGTCGATGACCAGGTCAAAGTCCTTGCAGATGTCTTCGAAACGCTCGGTCTTGTAGTCAATCGCACGGTCCACGCCCAGCTCACGCAAAAACGCCAGGCTTTCGGTGGAGGCCGTGGCGTAGACCTGGGCGCCCTTGACCTTGGCAAATTGAACGGCGAAGTGCCCCACACCGCCGGTGCCACCGTGGATCAAGACCTTTTGCCCCTGCTCGATGTGACCATGCTCCACCAACGCCTGCCAGGCGGTATGGCCTGCCAGCGGCACACCGGCGGCGACCGGCCAATCGAGCGCGGCCGGAATGCGCGCCAGATGCGCGGCAGGCACGCGGGCGTATTCGGCGTAGCCGCCATCGACGCCGATCATTGCAAAGACCCGGTCGCCCGGTTTGAAATCACTGACACCCTGCCCGACCTTCTCGACCACACCGGCCACTTCACGGCCCAGGGTCAACGGCAGTTTGTCCTGCTTGACCTCGGGGTATTGGCCCTGGCGAATCTTGTAGTCCACCGGGTTGATACCCACAAAAAAATTCTTTACGAGCACTTCGCCCGTTTTCGGTTCTGGCACGTCGACATCGCGTAGCTGCATGACCTCGGGGCCGCCGAACTGCTCAATCCTGATTGCTTTCATGCCAAACACCTCATTGTCTTTTCAGAACATACAGGGGTGTGGAGGACTGTCGGCAACCTGGGGTTCAGTGGGTGTTGGGTTATGCAGACCAACGGTTCGGGCTGCCCTGCGAAAGCGCCTACGCGGTTTGCTCCGCATAGGCGCTTCGTGTGGGGGTTATTTACAACCGATACGGCCCGGCAACTGGCCCTGCTTCGCTTTCAGCGCAGCCTGCACCGACTGCGGCAAATTACTCCAGAAGGTCAGCCCTGAACGCTCTTCGATTTGGTTTACGGTCACCTGGTAGTCACAGAAGTTGGCGCCTTTGGGCGTCTCCTGGTTCATCACAAACGATGCGTACACACCGTTTTCGGGCGAGCTGCCGACAAAGATGATTTTCCAGTAGCCACTGGGAATGGTGTGCACCTTGTTTGTGCCCGGCAGCGTGCCGACAAAATGCTCATACAGCGGCCCGGTGCTGACATACACCTGGTCGACGCCCGCCTGTTTGCTGAGGTTGCGCTCCTGATCTTCAAGATGCGCCCAGGGCCCCTGGTTAAGGTCGGACTTCTGCGGGGTGATGTTGGACAAATAATTGAGCGTCTGCCAGTCAGGCACGCCCGCCATGGAGGCGAGGTTGGCCTGATGGCCACGGTCGACTTTAAGCGCGACGTTCGCGCCGTTGTAATCCACCGGGTCGAGCGTTTCCCCGGCCGGAATGTCCGGATCCGTCTTCCAGTCGCGCGGGCGTCCGCTCGCCGGGGTGTCCTTGGTGATTTTGTACGAGACCCAGTTGGCAAACTTGGTCGAGCCGTTGTTGTTCAGCGTGTAGGCCTGACGGTTCAACGTCAGAGGGCTTCCGCCGGCCGGACAGCCCACCGCGCAATTGTCGAACGGCAATGCCTGCTGTGGTTGCGGCTGGGCAATGGCTGCCGATTCGCGGTTTCTATCCGGTGTGGTACAGGCGGCAACGAGCGGGATCAACAGAAACGCGAGGTGCTTGAACTTCATACTTCCTTGCATGGTGTAGCTCCTTGGGTGAATCAATAACAGAGGTCAATGGAAAGCCGACCATTGCGATTCCATCGCGGGTCGACATAAACATTAAACCACTTTAAACATTTCAATATGAGGAAGGCTTTCAGGTTTCCAGCAAAAACGGATTCGACATTGCGCCGTACCAGGCGTTGACGTCATTCAGCGCTGCCAAGCAAAAAAACCAGGTAGTCATCGAGGCAATAGGCTCAGCGGTGAATAGCGCTGCAGGCGGGAACTGTAGGCTCGTCATCACGTTACCGACTGCCGTGGATAGGTTGATGGCGTTCATGGAAACCGACGCTGCAACCGCAGGCCGTTTATTTGCAGGGAGCCCTGCGTGATGGGATGGCAACTCGGTGTTGGCGAGCGGCTTTTTGAGCCGCCGCCGTGCAGCCTCGCGGCCCAAAGCGCTAGCGCCCAAGCCTTTATCGAAGACAAACCCGTGTGAAGAAGCTAGGGCATAAAGCCCTAGCAGGTCTCACTTCTTCTTTTTCGACGACTTCTCTGACTTCTCAGATTTTTCTGACGTCTTCGCCTTTTCTGGCTTGCTGTCCGCTTTTTTTACAGATTTCTTCGGTTCGGCTTTTACAGACTTCTTTGGTTCGGCCTCTTTTTTCTTGCCTTTCTTCTCGGAAGACTTTGAAAGAGCCGATGCTGCTGCGGATTTCTTTGCGGGTGAGGACTTTTTGTCTTTCAATTCCTTGCTGGCTTTCGAAGCGTCACCTTTGCTTTTCTTCTCGTCTTTAGCCACGTTGCCCACCTCTCGGAGTATGCCGATATTGGCAAATCGCCTGTGCAATTCGTCACAAGCTAATCGTTAGGTAAGCGTGTTCAGCGACGGTTCAAATTTTTGCTGCGTCGAAATCGACTGACCGATTTTGGTTTCGTCTTTCTCATCCAGGTTTTCAGCAGCCTCGTATCGGGACCGCACAGTACAACGGCGAGCAATCTCTGCTGGTTGGCAGCAGGTGTGGTGTGAACACACCCCGCTGTAGACGAAATAATGAACGCGTGGCGGCCTCACGTTTCAGAACGGTATGCGCCAAGATTTGAATGAAGGGAAACAGCCAATGGGCACCGCGTTACACCGGGCCCGGCTGATAATGAAATACCCGTCACGAACATTACAGTTATCAACCTGGAGACTTTCCATGCGACCTCAGACATCATTTATATTCGACCTCGATGGCACGCTCACCGACAGCGTTTACCAAAACGTAGCGGCGTGGAAAGAGGCACTTGATTCCGAGGGCATTCCGCTGGCTATGTGGCGCATTCACCGCAAGATCGGTATGAGCGGAGGGCTCATGTTAAAGACCCTGTCGCGTGAAACCGGTGTAACCATTACTGAAGCGCAAGGCGCGGCATTAAGTAACAAACATGCTGCTGCGTACGAGGCGCTCAAAGGCCAGATAACGGCACTTCCAGGGTCAGTCGAGTTATTAAAAACCCTGACTGAAGACAATATAAAGTGGTGTATCGCTACCAGCGGCGGTTTGTCTACTGCCAGGATCAATTTAGAAGCGCTTGGCTTGGATATTAACGCGATCAATATAATCACCCGCGACGATGTTAAATACGGCAAGCCGGATCCAGATCTTTTCCTTGCCGCGGCGCGCAAGCTCGATGTACCGATTGAGGATTGTGTCGTAGTGGGCGATGCCATATGGGACATGCTTGCGGCAAGGCGTTGCAAAGCGACAGGCGTCGGCTTGCTTTCAGGCGGCTACGACATCAGCGAGCTTGAAAGAGCGGGAGCGCTGAGGGTGTACGAGGACCCGCAAGATCTTTTGCAGCATTTAGAGGAAGTCGCATCCAGGCCTTGATTTCCCACAATCCATCCAGGTTTTTAACAGCGGCCTGACGCTCTTTCGCCCTTGAGCGCTGATGCGTCGCTGATGCACCGTCACCGGCCACCGCCTACCTCGGCACTGTCTGCGCAAATAGAGTTTTCGCTGCTCGGTGGATATCCAAATCGCTGTAATCGAATGGTGTGCCGAACAGCTGTTCAAGCCGCACGGCAGGCACTTAATCAAATCGACTGAAGGGACTCTCCAATGAGCGCAATCTGCAAACCCTATAGGATCAACACGCTGTGCGCGGCGGTGTTGGCGCCATTGCTCGCCGCCTGTGCGAGCAATAACTCGCCCTCTAACGTCGTCGCGCCGGGGGAGACCAAATCGCCCACTACCCAGTCCCTGGACGCCGGCGCGGCACTGCTTCAATCACGCCCGCCGATAGACGCATTGAACGCGTACCTGGATGGCTTTCATTTTTATAACGGCCACATGAATGCACAGATGGAGGCCCACCATTACTGCGCCATCCTCAACGAGGAAGTCATCCAGTGTGTGATCTACGATGGCAATCGCAAGGACGCCAAGCTGATGGGTGTCGAGTACATCATCAGCGAACACTTATTTGCCGGTTTGCCCAAAGCCGAGCAAGCGCTTTGGCACAGTCATGTTCACGAGGTGAAATCAGGTCAGCTGATAGCGCCCGGGATTCCTGAAGTAGCTGAGCATGCATTGATGGAAAAGCTCGTCCATACCTACGGCAAGACGTGGCATACCTGGCATACCGACCTCAATAAAGACCTGCCTCTGGGCGTGCCTCAGCTCATGATGGGTTTCACCGCAGATGGGCAGGCAGATCCTCAGATGGTTGCAGATCGGGATCGTCGATTCGGCGTCGATAGCGCGCAAAAGCACACAGCGCGAGCGGACATACCGGCCCCCGCCGTTGCGCCAGGCGCAGATGCGTGGCGTCAGGGCAAGGTGTTCCAGATAGCGGATCCGACAAACACGCCGCATCAGCACTGACGTCATCGCCCATTAAATGCTGATAAGAAAAAGGCGCTCCGAAGAGCGCCTCAAATGGAATTATTGCAGGCTTACTTGACGCTGTTCTGGCTTGCTGGCCGTACCGATCTGGATGCGTTTTGGCTTGGCTTCTTCGGGAATCACGCGAAGCAGCTCGATTGCCAGCAGACCATGGGTGAGCGATGCGCCTTGCACTTCGATATGGTCAGCCAGCCGGAAGGACAAGCGGAAGGCCCGTTGCGCGATGCCCTGGTGAAGGTAAGTCACCTTCTCGTCGCTTTCACGTTTTCCACCAGAAACGTTCAGTACGCCGTTTTCAACCTGAATGTCTATGTCCTCCTCAGTAAGACCCGCCACTGCAATCACGATGCGGTATTGATCATCACCGTGTTTCTCGACGTTATGAGGTGGATAGGTATTACCAGCCTCGCTACGAAGCGCCGATTCAAACAGGTCGTTGAAGCGATCAAAACCCACAGACTGACGAAACAGAGGGGCCAAAGAAAGAGTAGTAGCCATAGTAAAATCTCCTGAGTTTTCTCCAAGTGATTTAAGACGCGACCCGTTTGCGGCATCGCGTAAAACCGAAAATAGGTACGTCCAAAACATTTTCAAGGGCATCCCGGAAAAAATTTTCCAACTCAAATTCTCGGGTTAAGCCCTGTGCACACCGCCCCAGGCAGGCGCAGGTCTGAACCGATTTCCTCTCGGCAGAACGCGCCTGCAGCGAGCGAATTCGTCAGCGGCTCAGGGACAGTAGCTTGCTACTCAGACAGGTCGCGGTGCCGCAAAAGCCAGCAAAGCAGGCCCAGTACCAACGTCGCGAAACCTAGCGCCGCGATGGTCGAAGCCGGAGTGACGGCCGAATCCAGGATGACAAATTTTCGGCTCAGGGCCAGCAATGCAATCATCAGCACCGTTCTCACCTGCACGACGCTGTTTCGCCTGAGGGCGGGCCGTACTATCGAATGCTTGAACTCCAAGGCGATCAGTACCGTGAAAATGGAGCCGAATAGTGCTTGGAATGCGTTGTGATCCAGCGGATCAATGGCTCCCCCTATCAGAAGGGGTACTACATTCCTGCAAAGCTGCAACACGGCGATAACGATTACCAGCGCAATGATCAGACTCAGCGCCAGCACCACCAGTTGCTCGAAGCGTTCATAGGCGCTCATCAAAGCCCACTGGATTTTAAAGTTTTTGAATGTCGAATTATTCTCACGATTTTCTGGATGAAGCTTAGACACGACCTCTCTCCTCTTGTCTTGGAGGACTTATGTAAGACGCTCGAAGTCAGTTTGTGAAAAGATAGCGATTGCCTTGAGTTTCAAGCCTGTTGGTCTGCACTTGATATGCCTCTGGGTGCAATGAGCCGAATCCAATTTACCTGCTGGGTAGACAAACACCGGCGGGTTAAGATGCCCACCGTTGCACGGTTTGACCAAGTAGGGGCACACAAACTTAATATCAAGGACGCCTCTTGAAAAAGTCAGAGCTTCCCGTCAAAACCTGCGCTACCTGTGGGTTTCCTTTCACATGGCGAAAGAAATGGGCCCGTTGCTGGGACGAAGTTCGCTATTGCTCGGAGCGCTGCAGACGCAGCAAATCACCAAAAACTGAATAAAAAAAAGGGCTCTTTAAGCCCTTTTTGTGTTCACGCGGAGTTTACTTGGTCAGCCAAGACTCAACTGTGTCAGCGCCGTGCTTGCTCTTCCACTCTTTCAAGCCTTTGTGATTACCACCTTTGGTTTCAATGGTTTCTCCAGTGTGCGGGTTTTTATAAACCTTCACCTGACGAGCTTTGCGAGTGCCCGTTTTTGGCGCCGGTGCAGTAGCGCGGCCCTTGGATTGTGGATCAAGCAGGTTGATCACGTCTTTGAGGCTATAGCCATACTTTGCGAGCAAATCGCGAAGTTTGGTTTCGAATTCAATTTCTTTCTTGAGGCCGGCGTCGCCTTTCAGCGCTTCGAGCGCCTGGAGTTGCTCAGCAAGGTGTTTTTCGAGTTGACGAAATTCTGCGAGTTTAGACATTGGAAACCTCTTCTAGATGTGTTGTTACGTTACACCAAAAAAGACACCTGCATGAACGGGTAAACCTGTCGACACACGTCCGGGGTCATGAACTCAATCCCATAGAAAGAGTGAGTTCAGCTACTGAGAGAATAGACTCCCGTGCCTAAACCGTACTTACCGACAGTAAACAGTCCAAAGCTGATCGACACGGGTCGTGAAGCTTTGGCTCATCATCTCTCTTCGCATGCCCCAATCTGGATCGATAGGCACGCCGGCCAAGCGCATCGTCCCCCTGCCCCACCGGCCGTTGTAGAGCGCACAGAAGTCTTTGGCAACGGCGTCAGCGCGCGACATATCAAGCGGCGCCGCACAAATGAAGCCCAGGTATGACGCCCCCACGCCCATCAACTCATAGCCATGCGCTTCAGAGAAATGGCGCGCAACTGCACAGTTTTTCGCAGGGTCCAGATCGCAAGTGAAATAGCCATTCGGAAAAGCCGCGAGTGCCTGGCAAGACTGCTCAACGGGCACCAGCAGCGCTGATAGGGGTTGCTCTAGAAGAGCAACCGGGTTGTTCTGGTAACCGATCCACGCCTGCAGGGCCTGCTCATCCAGCGTCAAACCATGAGCGCACGCATCTTCGAAAGACGTGCCCGCAACCAGGCGTGTGAAATTGCGCAGGCAGATTGCGAACTCCGCTTTCGTCGTCGGATAGCCTAGGTATAGACCCTGCTCGAAGCACTCAGGAGGCAGGCCAGCGATGTCCCGCTCCGTTGCATCATCCATCCCCAGGTTATTGCGCACATGGCCCGAGGTGTAGCGGGCTTGGTGCAGATCATCGAGCGAGAACAGAGGTTTAAAGCCTGGGTGTAGCTCAGCAATCCAGCGACGCGCTTCGGTCAGGTCCTCAACGCTGGTCAGCCCACTCACACCGCACTCATCGCACGTACCTACAGACGGGTTCTCACGCATGCCATTACCGCGAAATTCGATATCCATAGTCCTTGGCCTGCTCCAGGGTGTTACTCGATTGAGTGAGCAACCCTAAACTTTCAGGATTGTCAGAGGAAGATCCATTTCCACGCCACGACAGGATCTGGTTTGACTCACGATTAATCGTTATCGATGCGAAGTTGACGTTCGCAGATGCATGATTTCGGCGTAAGGGTTAATTACCCTAATACTGCGCCCTGGCGCTCGTGTACTGCTTGTGCCACCGGATGACAAGTTCAGCATGTTGCTCATGGGTGAAGTGACTGCTTTCGCAATTTTCGCAGCCGTCAGCGGCCAATTAACGGACATCGCCAAGCCTATCCAGCCATGGGTGCTCATCTAACGTCTGAGGCCCATCATGACTGGCCGACACTTCTGGGCTTCAAACTGACTACTGGTGAGTGTCCGCCTCTTCAGCCGGATAAAACTCGCCCTCCTTCCCCATCTTTTTCAACCGTTCGCGCACAATTGACTCAACGCTGGCCACTGCAGCCTGATCGTCAGGATTGACCAACTGCACGCATAGGCGTCGGACATTCTGGTCGTGCGTGCCCTCGCTCATCATTTCGTGAGAGAAGACTTGTTCGCCACGCCATAGGCACAGCTGGGTATGCGTCTCGCCCAGCCATATCTCGTTGATTGATCCAAGATCGGCGGTCGCCAGTTGATCCACGGTGATTGTGTTGTCCATTGCGCTGTACCTTACCGATGAGTAGATACAGATAGACTTGCAGGCGCAGTGGGTCGTTCCCGGCGTCAGCAGTTCAACCGCACCCAGGGTGGCAGACCACGCGCCAAACGAAAAAAGACGCCGAAGCGTCTATTGCGTAAATCCCAGGCAAAAAAAAGCCACTCTATTGAGTGGCTTTTTCTTTGTATTTGGAGCGGGAAACGAGACTCGAACTCGCGACCCCGACCTTGGCAAGGTCGTGCTCTACCAACTGAGCTATTCCCGCGTCTTGGTGGTGTGCATTCTATAGAATCCAGAACGCCCGTCAACCCCTTGATTCAAAAAAGTTTTATTTCTTTTCAACGGTGGTGCGCAGATGTGGCCAGGCGGCACGCAAATACTGAAGCATGGACCACAACGTCAGGCCCGCGGCGATCAGCAGCAAGGCGTAGCCCGTGAGCACCCAGAAGGAGAAGTCCGATGGATTGGCCAGCAGGATCACCAATGCGAGCATTTGCGCAGCGGTTTTCCATTTGCCCATGTTGGAGACCGCCACGTGGGCGCGCGCGCCGATTTCGGCCATCCATTCGCGCAGGGCCGAGACGACGATTTCGCGGCCGATGATCACCGCGGCCGGCAGCGTCAGCCACAGGTTGCCGTGCTCCTGCACCAACAGGACCAGGGCGACAGCCACCATCAGCTTGTCGGCCACCGGATCAAGGAACGCGCCAAAGGGCGTGCTCTGTTCCAGGCGACGTGCTAGGTAGCCGTCAAGCCAGTCGGTTGCGGCTGCAAAGGCAAACACTGAACTGGAGGCGGCATAGCTCCATTCGTACGGCAAATAGAACAACAAAATGAAAATCGGAATGAGCAGGACGCGTAGAACGGTAATCAGATTAGGGATATTCATCGGCACAACTGGCTACGAGGTGAGAAGGCATTCTATTCGCTGTGCAGGTTTGCATAAATCAACTCAGCGAGCTTTTTACTGATACCGGGTGCTTTGGCTATTTCGTCAATGCTGGCACGGGACAGCTCCTGCAAGCCACCAAAATGTTTTAGCAGGTCGCGGCGGCGTGTCGGGCCAACGCCCGCCACCCCTTCCAGGGTTGAGGTTCGACGGGTTTTGCCGCGACGGGCACGGTGGCCAGTAATGGCAAAACGGTGGGCCTCGTCACGGATCTGTTGAATCAGGTGCAGCGCGGGTGAGTCGCCCTTCAAGGTGAACTCATGGGCGGCATCATTCAAGTACAACGTCTCGAAACCGGCCTTGCGCGTGGCGCCCTTGGCCACGCCGAGCAGGATCAGGTCGGGCACGGCCAGTTCGTTGAGCACGTCACGGGCCATGGACAGCTGGCCCTTGCCGCCGTCCACCAGGAGGATATCCGGCAGTTTGCCCTCTCCGTCCTTCAACTTGCTGAAGCGTCGCGTCAGGGCCTGGTGCATCGCGGCGTAGTCATCGCCGGCGGTAACGCCTTCGATGTTGTAGCGCCGGTAATCGGATTTGATCGGCCCTTCCGGCCCGAACACCACACAGGACGCCACGGTGGCTTCGCCGCTGGAGTGGCTGATGTCGTAACACTCCAGCCGTTGCGGCGGCTCGTCCAGGTTAAGGACTTCAGCCAAGGCGTCAAAGCGTGCGGCCACATGCTGCCGATTGGCCAGACGCGCACTCAGGGCCTGCTCGGCGTTTGTGACCGCCAGTTGCTGCCAACGGGCGCGGGTACCGCGCACGCGATGGCTGATGTCCAGCTCACGGCCGCGCAACTCATGGATGGCCTCGATCAGTGTGGGGAAGTCTTCATGCACCACGTTGACGATCAACTCCGAGGGCAGATCGCGCTCGGGGCTGCTGACGTAGTACTGACCGAGGAAGGCGGCCATGACTTCAGCCACTTCCTCGTCGATCCCGGTTTGCGGGAAGAAGTTCTTGCTGCCCAGCACTCGCCCGCCACGCACGCTGATCAAATGCACACAGGCGCCGCCCGGGTTGACGAAGGCGGCGATGACATCGACGTCGCCGTTGCCGCCCTCCATGCTTTGCTGGTCCTGGACACGGCGCAACAGAGAGATCTGGTCGCGCAACTCGGCGGCCCGCTCGAAATCCAGCGTACTGGCAGCTTGTTCCATGGCGCCGGAGAGTTCATCGGTGAGCGCATTGCTGCGCCCTTCAAGGAACATCACCGAATGGCGCACATCCTCGGCGTACTCCGCCGGATCAACCAGGCCGACACAAGGCGCCTTGCAGCGCTTGATCTGGTACTGCAGGCAAGGCCGCGTGCGGTTCTTGTAGAAACTGTCTTCGCACTGGCGCACAAAAAAGGTCTTTTGCAGCAGGCTCAGGCTTTCGCGGATTGCACCCGCGCTGGGGTACGGCCCGAAATACTTGCCCTTCTGCTTCTTCGCGCCGCGGTGAATGCTCAGCCGCGGGAAATTGCCGTCGGATAAAAACACGTAGGGGTAGGATTTATCGTCACGCAGCAGAATGTTGTAGGGCGGCCGCCATTCCTTGATCAGCGTCTGCTCAAGCAACAGCGCTTCGGTTTCATTGGCGGTGATGGTGGTTTCAACCTGGGCGATACGCGCCACCAAGGCAGCGGTTTTCGTCGCCAGGCCGGTCTTGCGAAAGTAGCTCGCCAGACGGTTTTTCAGGTTCTTGGCTTTGCCCACGTAAAGCAGGCGTGCCTCGCTGTCGAACATGCGGTACACGCCGGGGCGGCCACTGCAGGTTGAGAGAAAGGCACTTGGATCAAACGGTGTGGTCATGTCAGGCGCTGGCGTCCACCATGCCGTGGCGCACCGCGAGCAGGGTCAATTCAACATCACTGCTGATGGCGAGCTTCTCGAAAATGCGATAGCGGTAGGTGTTAACGGTTTTGGGCGACAGGCAAAGCTTGTCGGAAATCGTCTGCACTTTCTGGCAGCCGACGATCATCAAGGCAATCTGGATTTCCCGCTCCGACAGCGCATCAAACGGCGAGTCGCTGGTGGGCTGGAAAGATTTGATAGCCAACTGTTGGGCAATCTGCGGGCTGATATAACGCTGGCCGGCAAATACCAGGCGAATGGCTTGCACCATCTCCGCCAGGCCCGCACCTTTGGTCAGGTAACCGGCCGCGCCTGCCTGCAGCAGACGTGTAGGAAAAGGGTCTTCCTCACACACGGTCACCACCACGACTTTAATGTCCGGATGGCTGCGCAACAATTTGGTAGTGGCGCCAAGACCGCCGATCCCAGGCATCTTGACGTCCATCAAAACCACATCGGGTTTCAACTCCCGGGCCTTGATCAGGGACTCCTCCCCTGACTCGGCCTGACCGACTACTTGCAGGCCATCGATGTCAGCCAGCATTCGTGTAATGCCTGTACGAACGAGATCATGGTCATCGACTACTAGCACCCTAATCAAGCAGACACCTCGCGATATGGTCTTATAGGTTGCTGAACACCTTAGCAAAAAACCAGGGCGCAGACCTAGCTGCAAGCGTCATATATATAGAGTTTACGCACGCCATCGGTGCCCGACTTGCGCCAGACAGCCGATTTTACTGAGCAAAAGGTCAGCTTTGCGTGAGAGCCGACTTGTGTTTTCCGTTCTGCGACACGGAGTGTTCCGCCAGTGTGGAGGTCAGTCGGCGGATAGCGTCCTGATCTTCCTTGAGCATCACCCGGTAGTTTTCCAGGATTTTTTCTTCCAGCTGACTGAGGTTTTTCAGCTGGATAGGCGTCGGGCTTCCCGTCAGCACATATAAAACATCTACACCACGCTGAGCCACGCGTGACAGGTAGTCCGCCTTGGGTGCGCGGCCACCGCTCTCGTATTTGCCCTGGGCATTTGCTTCAACGCCGCCGATTTCACCAAAAACTTTCTGTGACAGGCCAAGACGTTCTCTTTCCTGTCTTAAACGCGAACCGATTCCACTCATTTGGATGTATGATCCTGTCTGGCACACCCCAAGAGGTGACACACTCATCTCGTTTTAAACAAACTTGAACGGTTTTGAACTATGCCCGGTATTCGCACTGCTGCACAAGCCAAGGCCTGGCTGGAACATCAAGGAAAGTCAGTTCAAGCGTTTGCCCGTGAGCACGGCGTTGATCCGGCCACGACCTATCAAGTGCTCGCTGGGCGTAAAAAAGGACGGCGTGGGGAAGCCCACAAGGTGGCGGTCCTGTTGGGCATGAAAGAAGGGATTATCGTGGATGAGCCCGTGGCCCTGAACCGCGACCCGGAAATCGTTTCCTAACCGCAGTATGCGCCTATTGGCAAGACGTGCCTGTTTTAGTCCGATGGACCTGCCTGACACTCGCGCTCCATGCGCCAGAAGCAACCCTCTTCCCCTACGATGCTCAACCCCAGGCGCTGATACAACCTGCGCGCCGGATTGGTTTTGAACACCGTCAAGCGTAAAAGACCCAGTCCCTGTTCACGCGCCTTGAGCGCCATCTGCTCGAGTACCCAGCTGCCTGCGCCCTGCTTGCGGTGGTTTTCGGACAAGTGCAATTCGCGAATGTACAGAGCATTGTTGTCACGGCTCAGGCTGATAAACCCCAGCACTGCGTCGTCCTTGCAGATCATCCAGTTCTCGCGGCTTCCCCAGCCCACATCAAAGCCATAGTCAGACCACACAAGACCGTATTGCAGGTAGTAGCCGCCCATGGCTTGGTAGGTCAGCCTCCGTGCGAATGGCAAGTCATCGCCAGTCGCGGCGCGCAGGTGAAACGTCATTTACAGGGCAACCACGTGGCCAGACCAGTGGCCGCCATCGCGGCGGGCAAGCACCAACGCGTCGCCAGTGCCCGGTGCGGCGGCCAGCACGCTGCCGTCCGCGGCCCAGATGGCGCTGCGCCCTGCGCAGGCCCAGCCGCCTGAAGGTCCGCCATGGTTGGCCATCAACACCAGCATGCGATGTTCGGCGGCATACTCCTGGAGCAGCGCGCTGTCTGCGGCGTAGCCACCCTCGCTGATCAACACGCCGGCGGCGTACACATTGGCGCCGGCCTGCGCGGCCTCACGTGGGTGGCTGGCGTGGGAAAAGTCTGCGCAAACCGCCAGCGCAATACGATCATCCGCCCATTCGAGGGCGGCACCGCCCTGCCCTGCGACGAACGCCACGTCTTCACCCGCATGCAAATGCTGCTTGGTGTAGACCGCCAGCGCCCCGTCCGCCGCCAACACCAGCGCGCCGATCAACACGCCCGCCCCGGGCGCCAAACGGATCGGCATCCCCACCACCGCCGTCAATTGCAGCGCCTGCGCCTTCTCACGCAATGGCGCAAGCCGTGCATCCTCTGGCGCCATCGCCAGTTCAGCGGCCAGCGCCGGCTCGTAGCCGGTCAACGACAGCTCTGGAAACACCAGTAACTGCACACCGTGCTCCGCCGCCACCTGCATAAACGCCAAGTGCCGCTGGATATTGGCCGGCACATCGCCTGCGATTGAAGTGGTCTGAGCAGCAGCAAGGGTCAAGGCAGTCATGGTCGCGTCCAAGCCATCAATATCTAAGTGTCAGCAGCATATCGACACTCACCCCATAGCCGTAAGTACCTCAGGCGATAGAAATTACTGATTGAATCCACCCGCGTGCCTCTAGTAAGCTCCCCCCATCATCTGGAGACACACCATGTTGCAACTCACCCACACTCAGGTTTGCCCTGCTGCCAGCGCCCCGCGCTCGGTATCGGCTACCCGCGTGAACGGTTCGAGCGCACTGGTCAGCTTTTATTTTGGGTATTGGTTTAGCCACTGGCGCGCCTGATACCTGAAATCGGCGCCCACTACTCAAGGGGTCGCCTACCAGAGAAATCTAACCCCCGGTCGGCTCCCCGACCGGGGGTTTTGTTTTTTCAGCCCCTACTTATTTTGCTTCACACCGAACACTAAAAGGACTCACGACATGAACTACGCCACCTATTACCGCTACGACACCTGCACTGCATGGCGATTTAGCAAGCTCCGTTCGGGACAGCCTGCCGCCTCCGATCGGTCACCTATTGGTGGCAAGCCAACACACGTAGCCAATACGGCCAATTGTCGAACACCCCAGTAGGGCAGAGCGCGCGGGAATCGCCCGCCGCTTGCCCAGGAAGCCTTGAATATGAACTCTGCCACCGCCGCCTTGCCTGTTGCCAACCTGTCCAGCGCCAATGAAGCCCTGACCCAGCGCCTGCCCAGCTCGCTTGAACTCAAGCACCAGTTGCCCCTGAGCCCCTTCCTCAACGAACAGATCCACGCCCATCGCCAAGCCGTGCGCGCCATCCTTAACGGTGAAGATGCCCGTTTGCTGGTGATTGTCGGCCCGTGTTCGATCCACGACCCCGAATCGGCCATGGAATACGCGCGCAATCTGAAGAAACTGGCGCTTGAAGTCAGCGACCAGATGCTGCTGGTGATCCGCGCCTACGTGGAAAAACCGCGCACCACCATCGGCTGGAAAGGCCTGGCCTACGACCCGCACCTGGACGGCAGCGATGACATGGCCGCAGGCCTGACCCTGTCGCGCCAACTGATGCGTGAAATGCTGCGCCTGGGCCTGCCGGTCGCCACCGAGCTGCTGCAACCCATGGCCGCCGGCTACTTCGATGACCTGCTCAGTTGGGTCGCCATTGGCGCACGCACCACCGAGTCGCAGATCCACCGCGAAATGGCCAGCGGCCTGGGCATGCCGGTCGGCTTCAAGAACGGCACCGACGGCGGCGTCGCGATTGCCTGTGACGCGATGCGCTCGGCGTCACACCCGCACCGCCACTTCGGCGTCGACAGCCAGGGCCATCCGGCAATCATCCAGACCCCGGGCAACCCCGACACGCACCTGGTGCTGCGCGGCGGGCACGGTGGGCCAAACTACGATGCGCAAAGTGTGGCGCAGGTAAAACACGATTTGGCCAAGTCCAAGGTCGCGGCGCGGATCATGGTCGATTGCAGCCACGCCAACAGCGGCAAAGACCCGCTGCGTCAGCCGGCCGTGTTCAACGACGTGCTGGAACAACGCCTGCAAGGCGACACCTCGCTGATCGGCATGATGCTCGAAAGCCATCTGTTCGAAGGTTGCCAGCCGTTGAGCGCATCGATGAAATACGGCGTGTCGGTGACCGATGGTTGCCTGGGCTGGGACGGCACCGAACAGTTGTTGCGCACAGCGGCAGAGCGGTTGCGGGAACAACACAACGCCAACTGACAGAAGCGGCTCCTAAATGTGGGAGCTGGCTTGCCTGCGATAGCGGTGTATCAGGCTACAGATCTTTAGCTGATGTACCGTAATCGCCGGCAAGCCAGCTCCCACACTTGAACAGCGCTGGACTCAGGAAAGTGGGTATAGCGCCTCATCGAATTGTTCCAATTTCGGGAATATCAAAGGCTGCTCTTGCGCCAGACCTTGCAACCGCCGCGCGTACCCCAACAGAAACTCCCGCCGCGCCTCGTCGCTGATATACGGCACATGCCACGCCACAAACGGCGCCAGCACTTCATACCCCACATACGCCAGCGTGCCGCGCAGAATCGGCTTCAACATCTCCTCCAGCGGCCCGTGAATAGCGCCTTCGCCAAACATATGCTCACGCCCGCCCAGGGTCACCGTGACCAGCGCCCGCTTGCCCGCCAGCCCGCCCTGATCGTAAAAACGCTTGCCGCCGTAACACACGCCCGACACCAGCACCCGGTCGATCCAGCCCTTGAGCATCGCCGGCGCCGAGAACCAGAAGATCGGGAAGTTGAGAATCAGCAGGTCAGCCCACAGCAGCTTGTCCAACTCGCCCTGGATATCCGCCGCGATCGACTGCTTCTTCACCCCCAGCCGTTGCTCCAGGGCGTACACCAAATAGTCAGGATTCTCCCGTGTCGAAAAATCCGCCGCCGACGCTACGGGGTTCCACTGCATGGCGTACAAGTCGCTGACCTGCACCGCATGCCCCTGCTCTTGCAGCGTGCTGACCGCCTGGTCGCGCAAGGCGGCGGTAAAGGACTGCGGTTCAGGATGGGCGTGAACAATCAAAACCTTCATGTGAATTCCTCAAACGGTGGGCGCCGCCCGTTGGGCCAGCAAATGATCGAGCCAGTCCGGGTCCATTTCCGGTTCCGACGAAAACAGCAGGCCGGTGTAGTCCTGGTAAGGCGGGGTAAAAATCGCGCTGCGGCTGCCCTGGTCAACCACCCTGCCCCGCTGCATCACCACCACCTCATCGGCAATCGCGCGCACGGTGGCGACGTCGTGGGTGATAAACAGGTAAGCCACACCCAGTTGCTGCTGGAGGCGGTTGAGCAACTTCAGCACGCCTTCGGCCACCAGTTGATCGAGGGCTGAGGTGACTTCGTCGCAGATGATCAATTGCGGGTCGGCCGCCAGTGCACGGGCGATGCAGATGCGCTGCTTCTGCCCGCCGGACAGCTCGCGCG
The DNA here is from genome assembly GCF_059862645.1 of Pseudomonas sp. MF08831. Lineage (NCBI taxonomy): Bacteria > Pseudomonadati > Pseudomonadota > Gammaproteobacteria > Pseudomonadales > Pseudomonadaceae > Pseudomonas > Pseudomonas sp. MF08831. Next base: position 88,342 of record NZ_JCBCUX010000010.1, read on the forward strand.
GTTGGCGCTCCATGAACACCTCCGGGTCCAGTTCGATCATCTCCAGCAGCTCGGCCACCCGCGCGCGCATCGCCTTGCCCTTGAGGCCCAGGTAAAACGTCAGTGGCCGGCCGATGATGTCGACGATGCGCTGGCGCGGGTTCAGCGCCGTGTCGGGGATCTGGTAGATCATCTGGATACGCCGCAACTGCTCCTTGCTGCGCCGCCGAAAATCCACCGGCAGCGCCTCGCCGTCGTACAACACCTGCCCCGCCGTGGCGGGCAGCAGGCCGGTGATCAGCCGCGCGGTAGAGCTTTTGCCACTGCCGGATTCGCCGATCACCGCCAGGGTCTGGCCGCGATGCAGCTGCAGCGACACCTCATGCAGCACCGGTTGATGCCCGTAGCTGGCACACACCTGGCGCACCTCCAGCAGCGGCACGTCCTGGGCCGGGCGCGCCTTGGGCTCGGTGCGAAAGCTGCGCACCGCCCACAGCGATTGGGTGTACGCCTGCTGCGGCTGGCTGAGCATGCTGCGAGTGTCGGCTTCCTCGACCAGCTTGCCGTGGCGCAGCACCATGATGCGATCGGCCATCTGCGCCACCACCGCCAAATCGTGGCTGATATACAGCGCGGCGCTGCCGAAGGTTTTCACCGCGTCGCGAATGGCTGCCAGCACTTCGATCTGGGTGGTGACGTCGAGGGCGGTGGTGGGTTCGTCGAAGATGATCAAGTCCGGGTGGCAGGCCATCGCCATCGCCGTCATCACCCGCTGCAACTGCCCACCTGACACTTGATGCGGATAGCGTTGGCCAATGGTTTCGGGGTTGGGCAAGCGCAGCACGCGGTACAACTCCACCGCTTCGCGCTCGGCCTGGGCGCGGCTGATACCGCCGTTGATCACCGCGGTTTCCACGTGCTGATCGATCAGGCGGTGCGCCGGGTTGAAGGACGCCGCCGCGCTTTGCGCCACATACGCGATGCGCAAACCACGCAGCTTGCGCAAGGCCTCAGGCTTGGCCTGCAGCAACGCGATGCCGTCAAAACACACCGAGCCGCCGACAATGCGGCAACCGTCGCGCGCATACCCCATCGCCGCCAGGCCAAGGGTGGATTTACCCGCGCCCGACTCGCCGATCAGCCCCAGCACTTCGCCGCGTTGCAAGGTCAGGTCGATGCCCTGGATCAGCGGGTGCCAGGCGTCTTCGTAATGCCCTTCAACCTGCAGGTTGCGGATTTCCAGCAATGGCCTGTCCATCCTCAACACTCCTTCAGGCCGCTGGATGTATGCAGCATCCAGTCGACGACAAAATTCACGCTGACCGTAATCAAGGCCACCGCCAGCGCCGGCAGCAACGGGCTGATGTCGCCGAAGGTGATCAACACCGCGTTATCGCGCACCATACTGCCCCAGTCGGCGGTGGGCGGTTGAATGCCCAGGCCCAGGAACGACAACGCGCTGATAAACAGGAACACAAAGCAAAAGCGCAGGCCGAATTCGGCAATCAACGGCGCGGCAGCGTTGGGCAGTACTTCGCGGCTGACCAGCCACCACAAGCCTTCGCCACGCAGGCGTGCGGCTTCGACAAAATCCTGCACCACCACGGTCATCGCCACCGCGCGCGACAAGCGGAACACCCGCGTCGAATCCAGCAGCGCAATCACCACCACCAGCGACGTCGCGTTGGTGCCCACCACGCTGAGGATCAGCAAGGCAAAAATCAGCTGCGGGATTGCCATCAGAATATCCACCACCCGCGACAGCCCCTGGTCAATCCAGCCGCCCTTGATGGCGGCGACCAAGCCGCTCAAACCGCCCAGCAGGAACGCCAGCGTGGTAGTCAGGAAGGCGATGCCCAGGGTATTGCGCGCGCCGTAGACAAGGCGGCTGAACATATCGCGCCCGAGGTTATCGGTGCCCAGCAAAAACTGACCGCTCCAGGGCGCGAACCCCTCGCCCACCACCTGGGTTTCGCCATACGGCGCCAGCAGCGGCGCAAACAGCGCCACCGCGATGTACAACACAATGATCAGCAGGCCGAACTTGGCGCTCAACGGCGCCCTGGCCACGTGGCTCAACAGGCTCATGGTCTACCCCTTTGGGTGCATCAGACGTGGGTTGCTGGCGATGGACAGCACATCCGCCGAGGTATTGAACAGGATGTAGGTGGCGGCAAAGATCAGGCTGCACGCCTGCACCACCGGGATGTCGCGCTTGGACACCGAGTCCACCAGCAATTGCCCCAGCCCCGGATAGACAAACACCACTTCGACCACCACCACGCCCACCACCAGGTACGCCAGGTTGAGCGCCACCACGTTGACGATGGGTGCCAGTGCATTGGGCAACGCGTGCCGCCAGATAATCCGCGACGGGCGAATGCCCTTGAGCCGGGCCATTTCGATGTAGGGGCTGGCCAGCAGGTTGATCAAAGAGGCACGGGTCATGCGCATCATCTGCGCGATCACCACCAGGCTCAGTGTTGCAACCGGCAACACCGAGCGCTCAAGGATCGTGGCGAACGACGCATCCGGTGCCAGGTTGGACAGGCTGGGAAACCAGCCGAGCTTCACCGAAAACACCAGGATCAGCAGGTAGGCGACAAAGAACTCCGGGAACGACACGGCACTCAACGCCGTGGTGTTGAGCAGGCGATCAAACCAGCTGTTGCGGTACAGCGCCGCCAACATGCCCAGCACCAGCGCGGTGGGCACCGAGACCAACGCCGCCAGGGCGGCCAGGCTCAGCGTGTTGCCCAACCGCGCGCCGATCAGCTCGGCGATAGGCCGCTGGTTGGCCAGTGAAGCGCCCAGATCGCCGTGCAGCAGGCGCAACAGCCATTGCGCAAAGCGCGTGAACGGCGGCAAATCCAGGCCCAACTGCGCGCGAAACGCCGCCACGGTTTCCGGCGTGGCCGACTGGCCGAGCATGGCCTGGGCAATATCGCCCGGCAGCATGCCCACGGCGAGAAAGATGATCACCGAGACCGCGAACAACGACAGCACGCCGAGGGCGAGACGTTGGAGGATGAGCTTCAACAAACTATTCATGGGTGCATTGCTCCTGAAACACCACAAACCCTATGTGGGAGCGGGCTTGCTCGCGAAAGCGGTGTGCCAGCCACTACATGTGTCAACTGACAGAGCGCTTTCGCGAGCAAGCCCGCTCCCACAATTTGATCTTCATTGTTAGTAGGGCTCTAGGCTTGCCACCAGCGCTCAATCAGCCGCAGCCCATCCAACTCACCATAAGGCGCGGTCAGCGGCCCATGGCTGACGCGGTTCGAACGCGCCGCCACAGAGCTGGCGAACAGCGGCACAATCGCGCCGCCATCGTCCCGGCACAGGGCCTGCATTTCGTTGTACATATCCTGGCGCAGTGGCGCGTTCATCTCGCCACGCGCGGCCGTGAGCAGTTGGTTGAAGCGCGCGTTGTCCCAGTGGGTTTCGTTCCACGCCGCGCCTTTGGCGTAGCCGATGCTGAACATGCGGTCGGCGGTCAGGCTGCTGTACCAGAACGAGGTGGTGAACGGCTGCTTCATCCACACATTGGAGAAGTAGCCGTCGGCCGGCTCGCGCACCACGTCAATGTCGATACCGGCCTGGCGCGCCTGTTCCTTGAACAGCACCGAGGCGTCCACCGCGCCGGTGTAAGCCGCGTCGGAAGCTTGCAGGCGCACCTTGAGCGACTCCACCCCGGCCTTGCGCAAGTAGAAGCGCGACTTGTCCGGGTCGTAGGCGCGCTGCTCCAGCGCGGCGTTGATAAAGCGGCTGCCCGGCTGGATCGGGTGGTCGTTGCCCACCAGGCCATAACCATGCAGCACCGACGCCAGCAGGGTTTCGCGGTTGATCGCGTGCTTCATGGCCATGCGAATGTCGTTGTTCTTGAACTCGTTGCTGTCGCACAGCATCGGGAAGGTGTAGTGCTGGGCGCCTTTGGTTTCTTCAATCACCAAGCCTGGGTTGCGCTTGAGCAATGCCACGGTTTTCAGGTCGACTTTGTTGATCACATCGACTTGCCCGGTGACCAGCGCATTGACCCGCGCGGCGCCGTCGGCGATGGCGAGCAACTCGGCACTGGCGAAGTGTGCGCGACCGGGTTTCCAGTAATCGGGGTTGCGCTCCAGGTCCATGCGCACGCCGGGTTCGAAGCTTTTCAGGCGATAGCCACTGGTGCCTACACCGGCCTGCCAATCGGCGGCGCCGTCCTTGGCGGGCATGATCACCAAATGGTAATCGGCCACCACATAGGCAAAATCCGCGTTGCCCGAATGCAGCTCGAACACCACCGCGTCGTTGCCGTTGGCGCTGACGCTGGCGACATCACCGAGCACCGTCTTGGCCGCCGACGTGGAGTCCTTGCTCAAGTGATGATTGATCGACACCACCACGTCTTCGGCGGTCAGGGTTTTGCCATTGTGGAAGGTCACGCCCTGGCGCAAGTGAAAGGTCCACACGCGCGCGTCCGCGGTGGACTCAAAGCGCTCGGCCAGTTCGGGGATTGCGCTGCCGTCCACGGCGATTTCAGTCAGGGTGTTGTACACCGCCGAGAAGCCGACGAAGGTAAACGTGTCGACCCAGGAGCCGGGGTCGCGCGAATCGGTGGTGCTGCCGCCGGCCAGGCCCAGGCGCAGCACGCCGCCCGGCTTGGGCGCTGCGTCTTCGCCGAAGGCGTGCAAGGGCAGGCCCATGGAAAACGCCGCCGCCACCGCGCCGGCCACGGCGCTGTGTTTGAGGAAGTCCCGTCGGTGCATCGCTTGAGTCATTTTGTTGTTGTTTTCGCTCATGGTCTTGCTCCTCTAAAGGTCAACAGGCATAGGCATGTTTCAACTCGATCAAGGTCACGCCATTGCGTTTGAAGCCGTTGCGCAAGTCCGTTTGCAATTCATCCAGGTTCTTTGGCTGGTTCACGGTGCACCCGAACGCCTGGGCGAACAGCGCGAAATCCGGGTTGCGCGGCAGTACGCCGATGGGCTCGATGTCGAGGCTGAGCATGTCATCGCGAATTTGCCCGAGGGCATCGTTGTTCCACAGCAGCACCACCAGCGGGCTGTCCAGCTCTTCAACGGCAGTGGCCAATTCCTGGGCGGTGTAGAGGAAGCCGCCGTCGCCCACCAGCACCAGCCCTGGCCGCAGAGGCGCGCCGAACGTGGCGCCGATGCCCGCCGGCAAGCCATAGCCCAAGGTGCCGTAGCCGGTGGGGTGCAGCCAGCTGCGCGGGGTGCGGCTGCGGTAGGCATAGTTGCCGGTGTAGGCGAGTTGAGTCATGTCAGTGCTGATAAAAGCATTGGCGGGCAGTTCGGCCTCGACGCGGTCGAGGATGGCTTGGTGGATCGACTGCAAGGGCCCGTGTCCCAGCTCAACGGCCTGGAGCAATGTGGCGACTTTTTTGATTGCCGCTTCAGCGTCTCGCGGCGCCGTCGGCAAGCGCTCCAGCAACGCCAGCACAGTGCTGTTGGCATCGCCGTGCAGCGCCAGCGTGCACGGGTAAAAATCATTGAATTTGCGTGGGTCGATGTCCACGCGCAACAGCTCACCAGTGATGGGCAAGCGCTCACGCCAGTAATCGGTGTCGGCCATTTCCGTGCCGACCGCCAGCACCACATCGGCCTCGCTGATCAGTTGCCAGCCGGGTTCGACGCACAGGGTTGAACCGGCATTCAGCGGGTCATTGACCGGCACCAAACCCTTGCCCGCGACACTGGTAAAAAACGGCGCCGCCAGTTGCGTGCTCAAGCGCTGCAAAGCCTCCCCCGCCGCCAGCGCGCCGCCGCCGGCAATGATCATTGGCCGTTTGGCCGAAGCGAGCTTGGCCACCGCCTGATCCAGCACCTCGGCCATTGGCACGCCACGCCCTGAACCGCGTACTACCTCATTGCTCCAGTCCCTTTGAATCGGCGCCGCCAACACATCCAGCGGCACCGAGATATGCACCGGCCGTGGCCGCTCGCTGTCGAACACCGCGTAGGCACGCGCGACCAGCTCGGGCAAATCCTCGGCGCTTGACGCCACCGCCGAAAACGCCGTGATTGGCGCGGTGATTGCGCGCTGGTCCTGGGTTTCATGCAGGCTGCCCCACCCCTTGCCAAGGCTGGCGGTGTGGTTGACGCTGGAAATCACCAGCATCGGGATCGAGTCGGCGTAAGCCTGGCCGATTGCGGTTGCCGCATTGGTGACCCCAGGGCCGGTGATCACAAAGCACACGCCCGGCTTGCCGCTGACCCGCGCATAGCCGTCGGCCATGAAACCTGCGCCTTGTTCATGGCGCGTGAGCACATGCCGAATGCCGCTGCCGGGCAAGCCGCGATACAGCTCCAGCGTGTGCACGCCGGGAATGCCGAATACCGTGTCGACGCCATAGTTGGCGAGCAACCGCACCAGCGCTTGGCCGCCGGTGATTGTTTTAGCGTGCATGACCATCTCCTAGGCGAATCAATGCATCGACCGCCGTGGCGCCGTGGGCATTGACCAGCAATGGGTTCACATCCAGTTCCAGTAACCGCCCGGCATTCGCGCAGGCGTAGTCGGCCACCGCGCGGATGGCCGCGACCAGCGCGTCCATATCCGCCACCTCACGGCCACGAAAGCCTTGCAGCAACGCCGCGCTGCGCAGGCTGAGCAACGCGTTGCGAATCGCGCCGTCGGTGGTCGGCAACAACAGGCTGCGGCTGTCCTTGAGCAACTCCACGAGGATGCCGCCAGCGCCAATCACCAAGGCCAGGCCGAAGTCGTTTTCACGCTTGATGCCCACGATCAGCTCCGCCAACGGCTGGGTTGCCATCGACTCCAGCAGTAATTGATCGAAGGCGACACCCGGTGCGTACGCGGCGATTTGCCCGCGCATGCGCTCGAGTGCGGTCGCCAGCGCCACGTCGTCTTCGAGGTTGAGTGCCACGGCACCCGCTTCGGTTTTATGCGGCAAATCAGCGCTGACGGCCTTGAGCACCAACGGGTAGCCCAACAGCTTGGCGTCCACGATCGCCCGCCCCGGCGTGCTCAATACAGCAGCCGGCGTATTCAGGCCGAAGGCGCGCAAGGCTTGTTTGGACGCCCACTCATCCAGCGCCAAACCCTGGCTTTCAAGGGGTTGCGGGCACAGCGGCGCAAGGATCGATTCGCCGCGCTCGAGCAACACGCGACGATTATTTTGGTAGTCGGCGATGCGGCCCCACGCGGCGAACGCGTCCTCCACGCCTTGCAGCGCGGCGATGCCTTGGGCATGCAGACGCTCGCGTGCATGGGCCGGCAGCAATTCGGGAAAGGCCGAGGTGACGAAGCCGGTCTTGCCATGCCGCGCGAGCGCGTCGCAGAACAGCGCCAACAGCACGTCACATTCCTTGCGCTCGCCGGTGAATTCAGCCGGGTAATCCAGCACCAGCATGGCCGCATCCGCGTCGGTACGCAGGGCCGTGTCGAGCATGCTGCCGAGTGCGTCGCGGTCGCCCCAGATGGCGGTGGTGAAATCCAGCGGGTTGACCAGGTTGGCGTAGCTGGGCAACACCTGCGCCAGCTCGCCGCGCTGGCCTTCGTCCAGTTCTGGCAGGGCCAGGTGGTTGCGCTCGGCATAGTCGGCAATCAGCCCTGCATCGCCGCCGGAACAAGCCAGCGCGATGAGGCGATTGCCCGCCGGCAGATGGCCGCACGCGGCGGCTTTCAGGGTTTCGACAAAACTCACCGGGCCGCTGACGCGAATCACGCCCAGCCGTGCAAACAGGCTGTCGTACAGCGCGTCCGAACCGGATAGCGAGCTGGTATGACTCAACGCCAGCTCGGCGCCAATCTGCGACACGCCGGTTTTCAGCGCGATGATCGGGATGCCTTTTTCCAGGGCCTTGTGCGCCGCGCGAGCAAACGCCGGCACATTCTTCAAGCCTTCCAGGTGCAGGCCGATGGCGGTGACGCGCGGCTCATCGAGCAACACGTCCATCAGTTCGGCCACCCCCAGTTGCGCCTGGTTACCCACCGACGCCATGTAGGCCACCGGCAGCGAGCGGTCGCTCATCGACAGGTTGTAGGCGAAGTTGCCGCTCTGGGTCAGCACCGCCACGCCCTTGTGCACCGCTTTGCCGCCATGGGCCACCGGCCACAGGGCCGAGCTGTGCAGGTAATCGAGCAGGCCGTAGCAGTTGGGACCGAGCAATGCCATGTCGCCCGCGGCCTTCAGCAACTGCTGTTGCAGGGCTAGGCCGGTGGCCCCGGTTTCGGCAAAACCCGAGGCGTAGCAAATCGCGCCGCCGGTGCCGATGGCGGCGAGTTCCGCCACGCAGGTCAGCGTCAGTTCACGGTTGGTGGCGATAAACACCGCATCCGGGCCGCAGGGTAAATCGGCGATGCGGCGCACACACGGGATACCGTCGAGGCTGTCGTGCTGCGGGTTGACCAGCCACATGGGCCCGGTAAAACCGCCGTCGGCGCAGCGCTTGAGCGCGCGCGCCATGCTGCGCCCACCGACGAAGGCCAGGTGCCGGGGCGCCAGTAGGCGCTTGAGGTTGTCGCGAATAGCCTGGGACATAAGCGTTCTCCGCGCCGATCAGCGCAACAGCGGCCGCAGCAGTTCACGGGCGATGATATGGCGCTGGATTTCCGAGGTACCTTCCCAGATCCGTTCGATGCGTGCGTTGCGCCAGATGCGCTCCACCGGCCCTTCGTCCATCAAGCCCATGCCACCGAAAATCTGCACGGCTTCATCAGCGACGTTGCCCAGGGTTTCGCTGGCAAACAGCTTGGCCATGCCGGCCTCGCCGTCGGTCATGCTGCCCTGGTCCATCTTCCAGGCGGTGTGCAGGGTCAGCAGCTCGGCGGCGCGAATCTGCGTGGCCATGTCAGCGAGTTTGAAACTCACGCCCTGGTAGGTGCCGATGGGCTGGCCGAACTGCTTGCGGTCGGCGGCCCATTGCAGCGACACATCCAGCGCGCGCTGAGCCTGGCCGACGCAGTTGGCGGCGACCATCACGCGCCCGGCGGTGAGCCAGGCATTGGCCACGTCCCAGCCTTTGCCGACCTCGCCAAGCACCTTGGACGCGGGCACGCGGCAGTCGTCGAAGAACATTTCATAGGTGTGATAACCACGGTTGCTCACGCACTTGGGGCCACGGCGGATGGTCATGCCGGGCGTGCCGCGATCGACCAGAAACGAGGTCACCGCATTGCGCTGACGGCCGTTGTGTTCATAGGTGTCGGTCACCGCAAAGACGATGGCGAAATCGGCGTGGCCGGCATGACTGATGAAGTGCTTGCTGCCGTTGATGACGAAGTCATCGCCGCTGCGCACGGCGCGGGTCTTGATGGCGTTGGCGTCAGAACCGGCACCCGGCTCGGTCAGCGCGAAGCAGTCGATTTTCTTGCCCTGCACGCACGGCAACAGGTAGTCCTCAATCTGCGCGCCGGTGCACGCCATGAGAATTTTCGAAGGCCGCGCAACGAACACATGCAGTGCCCACGAGACCTTGGACAGCTCCCGCTCGATCAGTGCCTGAGACAGGTAGTCCAGGCCGCCACCGCCCACCTCTTCGGGCATGTTGAAGGCATAGAAACCGGCGGCAATCGCCTTGTCACGGATCTGCGCGGCAAGCTCGGGCGACACCTCATCGGCACGGTCCACCGCCTCTTCGTGCGGCAGCAACTCCTTGGCGACAAAGCTGCGTACGGCGTCCACCAACATGTCTTGTTCTTGGCTGAATTGGAAATTCATGGCGCTACCTGCTCGGGGTGTTGTTGTTATTGGCCGCAGAAATTCGGTGAACGCTTTTGCATGGACGCGCGCAGGGCTTCGGCGCCATCGACACTGCGCCCGCACAACAGGCCAGCCGCCAGTTCGGCGTGCAATTGCTCGGGCAGGCTGCGGGCGGCGCCTTCGCGGATCAGCGTCTTGGTTTGGGCGAACGCGAAGGTCGGGCCATTGGCCAGGCGGCAGGCCAGCGCCATAGCGTGGGCGTGCAGTTGCTCGTCGGCGACCACCTCACCGACCAGGCCGGCTGCCAGTGCGCGGTCGGCACTCCACAGCTCATCGAGAAACAGCAGGCGCTTGGCTTGTTCGCTGCCGATCAAGCGCGGCAGGTGCCAGCTGGCACCGGCATCCGGCGAGTAAGCCATGCTGGTGTAGCCGGCCTTGAAGCGCGCCGATTGGGCGGCGATGCGCAAGTCGCAGCACAAGGTCAGGTCCATGCCGGCGCCGACCGCCGTGCCGTTGATCGCAGCAATCGTGGGTTTGTCGAGGGTGTGCAGGCGGGTCATCAGGGCGTGGGCGGTTTCGGTCCAGCCGTAGGTTTCCAGGGCGCCACGCGATTCGGCTTCGGCCCACTCCGCCAGGTCGGCGCCGGCGCAGAAGCTGCGGCCGCTGCCGGTCAACACCACCACGCGCACGCCGGGGTCGCGGTTGAAGGTGTCGAGCAAGGCATGCAGGTGCTTGAGGGTTGGGATATCCAGAGCATTGCGCTGGGGACCACGGTTGAGGGTGATCCAGGCAACGCCTGCTTGCACATCGGTGAGCACGGGCGAATCGGTAGTCATGGCTTCCTCGAATTATTTTAATTGGCGTGAGGGGTGCGACATGGCGAGATACTAAACGAGTGTTCAGCAAGGAGGCAATCGGCAAACTGCAAATATTTTCAGACGGGAAATAGCCGCCTGAACCTTGCGTTCAGGCGGCGAGAGAGGCTCAGGGTTTGAGCAGGTAACGCTGGCGACCGCCGCTTTGCAGGCCATCGACCCACGCCTCGCAAATCTGGATGCCCTGCTCCGGTGTGAAGGTGCCGGGGTTGAGCCCCGACTCCAGCCACAAACCGTCGAGCAAGGCGCTGAGGGCGATGGCGGCAAGGTCGGCGTCGAACTGCTGCCAGCCCTCTTCCCTGGCCATGTCGGTCAGGGCGCAGCGCATGATGGTGCGGTACTCGCCGTAGGAGTGTTCGTGGGCCTGGTTGATCGCGGGCGCCGTTTTCACTGCGCCCCAGAACACCAGCCACGCATCGAGCAGTTGCGGGTCGAGCAATTCAGGCGAAAACGACCCCCGGAACAACGCCGACAGGCGCTCGCGAGGCTCGGGCGGCGCCTTGGCCATGGTCTCGCGCAGCAGGCTCATGACTTGGCCGGTGATCGTGCGGTAAGCCTCGGCCACCAGCTCATCCTTGCCCGAATAGTGGTGGCTGATCAGCCCGACCGACACCCCGGCCTCGGCGCTGATCTTACGGATCGATGCCCCCTGGAAACCGTCGCGCTTGAGGCACGTCAGCGTTGCCTGGACCAGATTGGCCTTGCGCAATTGCGGTTCCATCCTGGAAAAACGGGATTCCTGGGTCATGGGGCGATGTCCTTCGGTTGAGTCGGCTGCACGACTCTACATCAGTCCCTGTAACCGGGCGACACGCGATCGAGCCTCCGCAGCAACGCCGCCCATGCCAACTGCGTGGCGTCCGGATCGGTCAATTCGCCTTCCTGCAGCGCGCGACCGGGGTTGTTGAATTGCTGTTCGGTGTGGGCGCAGACCTCGGCGGGCGGCAGGATCAATGCGCCGCAAGCCTGGGCAGCAATCTGGATATCGCAGGCCTTTTCCAGGTAGTACATGCGCAGGAACGCTTGGCTGACCGTCTCGCCCACCGTCAGCAAACCATGGTTGCGCAGCATCAGCACCGGCTTGTCGCCCAGGTCGTGCACCAGCCGGCGCTGCTCGGCCATGTCCAGGGCGACGCCTTCATAATCGTGGTAGGCGACCTTGCCGTAGAACTCCATCGAGATCTGGTTGACCGGCAATAACCCGCACGCCAGCGCCGCCACGGCGCAGCCCGCACGGGTGTGGGTGTGCAGCACGCACTGGGCGTCTTCGCGCGCACCGTGGATGGCGCTGTGGATGACAAAACCAGCCGGGTTCACCGCATAGGCCGACGGCTCCACCGCGCGGCCATCCAGGCCGATCTTGACCAGACTGGAGGCAGTGATTTCATCGAACATCAACCCGTATGGGTTGATCAGGAAGTGATGCTCAGGCCCGGGAATGCGCACCGAGATGTGGGTGAAGATCAAGTCGCTCATGCGGTAGTGCGCGATCAGGCGATAGCAGGCGGCGAGTTCTTCGCGCAGTTGCTTCTCGACGGAGTCAGTCATTTTTATTCTCCAGGCACGCGGTTGGTGAAGGCGACGCTAAGCCAGGCGCCAGTAAAAAAACAAGTTGATTTTTTACTGGCGCTCGCCTCCTATAGAAAAATAACAATAACAGCGCCTGGAGTACCCGCACCATGTCGCACCCCGCCTTTGCTCACCTGTTCGCGCCGTTGCAGCTGCGCGGAAAACGCCTGAAAAACCGCATCATGTCCAGCGGGCATGACACCTCGATGCCCACCGACAACCGAGTCAACGCGCAGTTGATCGCCTATCACCGTGCGCGAGCCGAAGGCGGCGTGGGGCTGATTGTGCTGCAGGTGGCCGGGGTGCATGACAGCGCGCGGTACACCTCGCATGTGCTGATGGCCACCGACGACGCCTGCATCGAGGGCTACCGCGAATTGGCCCAGACCTGCCATGCCCACGGCACTGTGGTGCTGTCGCAGATCTTTCATCCTGGCCGCGAAATCATGGAGTCGGCAGACGGTTTGCTGGCAGTGGCGTACTCCGCGTCGGGGGTGCCCAACGAGCGGTTTCGGGTGATGCCTCGGGCGCTGGATCACGCGATGATCGATGAGATCGTCACCGGCTACGCAGCAGCAGCCAGGCGCTTGCATCAGGCGGGGATTGACGGGGTGGAAGTGGTTGCCAGCCATGGCTACCTGCCGGCGCAGTTTCTCAACCCACGGGTTAACCGGCGTACCGATCAATACAACGGCGCGCTTGAGCAACGTCTGAGGTTTTTGAGGGAAGTGCTTGCGGCGGTACGAGCAGCGACCGATGAGCATTTCATCATCGGCCTGCGTATTTGCGCGGACGAGCGCGATGCCGAAGGGCTCACCGAAAGCGAATCCCTGGAAGCCGTGCTATGCCTGCAAACTCAACTGGACTATGTGCACATCGTCGCCGGCACGTCGGCGTCAACGGGCGGTGCGATCCATATCGTGCCGCCCATGGCCATTGCTGCCGCGTACCTCGCGGACGAAGCCGCCAGGTTCAAGGCCAGCCTGTCGATTGCGTTGTTTGTCACCGGGCGGATCAATCAGCCTCAGGAGGCCGAGTTGATCCTGGCGCGCGGCCAGGCCGATGTGTGCGGCATGACCCGCGCCTTGATTTGCGACCCGCTGATGCCCGCCAAAACCCTCGAAGGCCGCGTCGAAGATGTGCGCGCATGCATCGCCTGCAACCAGGCGTGCATCGGGCACTTTCACAAGGGTTTGCCGATTTCCTGTATCCAGCATCCTGAAACCGGGCGCGAGCTGAGCTTCAGTCGCCTGCAGCCGGCGTTGACGCGCAAACGCGTCATGGTGGTCGGCGGTGGCCCGGCCGGTATGAAAGCGGCGGCCGTGGCCGCGCAACGCGGCCATGACGTAACGTTGTATGAGGCCAGTGCGCAATTGGGCGGGCAGGTCCTGTTGGCGCAGTTGCTGCCACGACGCAGTGAATTCGGTGGCGCCAGCACCAACCTGCAACGCGAGATGGCGCTGGCGGGTGTTCGCGTGGTGCGCAATACCCGCGTCGACCGTGCGCTGGTGGAACAGGCGCAGCCCGATTACGTCATCATCGCCACCGGCGCCGAGCCCTATTGGCCGGCCTTCGAGCAAGATGGAGCGTTGCAGGTGGTGGACGCCTGGCAGGTGTTGCGCGATCAAGTCACGCTGGGGCGTTCGGTGGTGGTAGTCGACTGGCGTTGCGACTGGATCGGGCCCGGTATTGCCGAGCGCCTGGTACGCGCTGGCCATCACGTGCAATTGGCGGTGAACGGCACCCACTGCGGGGAAAACCTGCCGCTGTACGTCCGCGATCAACTCGCGGGAGAGCTGCATCGACTGGGCATCCCGATCATCCCCTATGCGCGTCTGTACGGCTGCGACGACAACACCGTCTACCTGCAACACACCGCCAGTGGCGAGCCGATGCTGCTGGAAAATATCGACAGCCTGGTGTTGTGCCAGGGGCATCAGCCAGTGGACACTCTGGGCGCAGAACTGGCGGGGCGGGTGCCCTTTGAGCGCATCGGCGACTGCCTCGCACCGCGCACCGCCGAAGAGGCGATTTACGAAGGACTCAAGATCGCATGGAACCTTTGAACGACGAACCGCAGCAACTGTTTCTCGGCACGCGCATCCGTGGTTTGCGCAAGGCGCGTGGCATGACACTGACCGAACTGGCTCGCAGCAGCGCGTTGACCGCCGGCTATCTCAGCCAGTTGGAGCGAAATCTTGCGTACCCGTCGATCCCGGCGCTGTTCAACATCGCCCGCAGCCTCGGGGTGACGACCCAATGGTTTTTCGCCAGTCAGAGCATGCCCGCCGAGGCGGATGAAGGCTATGTGGTGCGCCAGAACAATCGCCAGAGCATTCGCTATGAAGATGGCATCGTCGACCAATTGCTGACACCGTTGCCCAACCATCAACTGGAAATGCTGCAATCGAGCTTTCCGCCCGGCGCCTACAGCCAGCAGAGCTACAGCCATGAAGGCGAGGAAGCGGGCTATGTGTTGAGCGGGCAGTTTGAGCTGTGGGTGGGCGATCGGCATTTTGTGCTGGATGCCGGTGACAGCTTCAGCTTTGCCAGCAGCGAACCGCATCGCTATGGCAACCCGGGCAAGGTAGAGACGCGAGTCATCTGGGTGATTACGCCGCCAACGTTTTGAGCCGCTTGCGTTGATAAACGGCGCGGTGTGAATGGGTGTTCTGGAATACCGTGCGGCGCCCACCTGTGGCAAGTGAAGCCGCATTTTTTATCGCGGCGACACTCGTGACTTCTGGTAAAGAGTCCTTTTCGGGATCGGCGGTTTTTCCAAAGGAACGTCGGGTGGATACTCGACTCCATTGTTCACCCCCCTTCAGGAGTTACAGATGTCTATCCCTACGCAAAACGTTCCCGCCTTCGGCCTTGGCACCTTCCGCCTGCAAGGCCAAGTGGTAATCGACTCTGTGAGCACGGGCCTGGAACTGGGCTACCGGGTCATCGATACCGCGCAGATCTACGAGAACGAAGCGGATGTCGGCCAAGCCATTGCAGCCAGCGGCGTGCCACGTGATGAACTGTTCATCACCAGCAAGATCTGGATCGCCAATTTCGCCGAAGGCCAGTTGATTCCCAGCCTGCGTGAAAGCCTGCGCAAACTGAAGACCGACTACCTGGACCTGACCCTGATCCACTGGCCGTCGCCGGAAGACCAGGTGCCTGTCGCCCAATTCATGGGCCAGTTGCTGGAAGCCAAGCGCCTGGGCCTGACGCGCCAGATCGGTATTTCCAACTTCACCATCGACCTGATGAAGCAGGCGATTGCTGCGGTGGGCGCCGAAAACATCGCCACCAACCAAGTCGAACTGCACCCCTACCTGCAAAACCAGAAGGTGGTGGATTTCGCCACCGCCCACGGTATCCAGATTACGTCGTACATGACCCTGGCCTACGGCGAAGTGCTCAAAGACCCGGTAATCCAGCAGATCGCCGAACGCCACCAAGCCACTGCGGCGCAAGTGACCCTCGCGTGGGCCATGCAATTGGGCTATGCGGTGATTCCGTCGTCAACCAAGCGCGCCAATCTGGACAGCAACCTCAAGGCCCTGCAATTGACCTTGAGCGCCGCCGACATGGCGCAGATCGCCGGCCTGGAGCGCGGCCATCGCCTGACCAGCCCTAAAGGCATCGCCCCGAAGTGGGACTAAACCCCGGCCGCCGGCGTGCGGGATAGCTCCCGCAGCCACGGCAATACCCGCAGGCCCCGGTGGGCCTCGGGCGGGTCGATGATGTCCATGAAGTGCTCGAGGTTGACGGTGTCCGGCATGCCGGGCAGCCGGACCAGCAGCGTCGGCGGTACCCCGCCTGGAATATCCAGGTCCTGATGGTCATAGACCAGTACATGGCGCACCTGGGGCTGCGGCTCGCCGGCCTGGGCCGCCAACCCCGCATTAATGATCAGTACGTCGAATGGCTCGGCCGGGATGGCGGTAAGAACCTCAACTTCTTCAAGGGTTTGCACCGGAACAATCCGGTGGTACCCCAGTTGGTTGAGCATTTTTTCGATGTACAGCCGTTGCAGGTGCTGTTCATCGGCAATCAGGATGGTCAGTGCTTTGTTCGGCATGGCAAACCCCTGGGCAGGCTGTGCTCGTCAGTGAGCGTGGCCCATTTTCCAGACATATCCCGAAGACAAAATCAGGTATGTTCCCCCTTGATGTAGGAGTTCTCCCAAATCCACTGAACGGCCATCAACCGCGCTCAGCGCCGAGCGTAAAACTGCTCAGCCGCCGATGCAGATCGTCGAGGGCTTCGCCTACCGCTTCAACCGCCATGCCCAACGCGTCGCCCTCCTGGCGTTGACATACCTCCTCGAGCGTTTCGCAACGGGTTATCAGCGTGTGCGCCCTGACCAGCCGTGCGCCGCCCTTGGCGCGGTGGGCGAGGTCATGCAGTTCGTGAAAATTCAATTGGCGGTGCAGCACCGGCAGTAGCGTGCGGTCTGCCTCAAGGCTTGAGAGCAAGGGTATCAACAGTTCATGGAGCGCCGCGTCATCGTCCCCCGTCAGCGTGATCAGGGCGCTCAAATCAAATGCCTGCTCAACGTCTGATACCCCTGGGCTGGTCGCAAGCGCAGCCAGTGCCGAGCGCAAGTCCTCAAGACCTGCGGGTTTGAACAAGCACGTATCCATGCCTGCCTGTCGGCAGCGCTCGGTTTCCTCCGGTTGCGCGTTAGCGGTAAAGCCCAGCAGCAAGCACGGCACCAAGCCTTGCGCACGCTCCTGCGCGCGGATATCACGCGCCAAGGTGTAGCCATTCTTGAGGGGCATGTTGCAATCGGTGATCACCACATCCGGGTGCTCGGCTTGCCAGCATTCAAGCCCTTGCACACCGTCTTCGGCCAGGGTGATGCGATGCCCCAGAAAGCGCAATTGGCGCGCCAGCAGCAAGCGATTGGCCGGGTAGTCGTCGACCACCAAAATGCTCAGTACACGGCCCGGTCGGGCCACTGGCGCCGGCCCGGCACGCTCGACCGGCGCTGCGGTGGCCCTGGTCAACGTCAACGTCATGTCCACGCGCGTGCCCTGCCCGGGCACACTGCTCAACTGCAGCGTGCCGCCCAGCATTTCACACAGGCTGCGGCTGATCACCAGCCCAAGCCCCGAGCCGCTGCGCGCTGATTGTTCGGTGTTGCTGCCCTGGAAAAACGGGTTGAACAGACGCTGCTGGTCTTCACTGCTGATGCCAATGCCGGTGTCTTCCACCCATAACACGAGGTCCAGATGGCCAGTGTCAGACCCCGATGCACTGCGCCCGCCCAGACGTACCTGGCCCTGGGCCGTGAACTTGATCGCATTGCTCAGCAGGTTGGACACCACCTGCTTGAACCGCAAGGAGTCGATCAGCACCGGATAATCAATCAGCGGGTCGAGTTCCACCTGCAACGCCAGGCCTTTGGTTCGCGCCAGCCCCTCGAACACCCGAGCCACCGAGGTGAGCAATTCATGCAGATTGGCCGGCGCCAGGGTCAGGGACAAGTGACCGGATTCGATCCGGGAAATGTCCAGA
Organism: Pseudomonas sp. MF08831; assembly: GCF_059862645.1. Classification (NCBI taxonomy): domain Bacteria; kingdom Pseudomonadati; phylum Pseudomonadota; class Gammaproteobacteria; order Pseudomonadales; family Pseudomonadaceae; genus Pseudomonas; species Pseudomonas sp. MF08831. The sequence goes on from NZ_JCBCUX010000010.1 coordinate 105,955, forward strand.
ATATCGCCAATCAGCTCCAGCATGCCGCGCGACGCAACCGAGGCGACCTCCAGGGCATCGCGGTCGACGCGCCCCTGTTCGGCGTTGGCGAGCGCCAGTTCAATCATGCCGATCACCGCGTTCATCGGCGTGCGAATCTCATGGCTCATGGTTGCCAGAAACGTGGTCTTGGCGCGGTTGGCGGCATCGGCGTCTTCCTTGGCCTCCTGCAACTGGCCCAATAGCCGTTGGCGTTCGCTCACATCCACCCAGCCGGCAATCATGCCCACCACGTTTTCGTCCCCATCACGGTACGGCAGCATCCAGTGGTAAATGGTCAGCACCTTGCCACTCGGCAACGTGAGTAGCCGGTCATTGATCTGCGGCTCGCCGCGCGCCATCAACCGCAGGTAATCCTCATGGAAGGACCGCGACTGCGCAGGGTTGCCGCTGTCGGCTTCTATCACGGTCTTGCCGATCACTGCCTCGGCCTTGAAGCCGAACACGTCCAGGTAAGCGCTGTTGCACGCCATCAGCCGGCCCTGGCGGTCGCGCACATAAATGGGATAGGGCGTGCCGTCGATCAATACGCCCATAAAACGCATCTGGTCGCTCAACGCCCGTTCCGCCTGCGCGCGCTTGCGGATCAGGCTGCGCAGGTAAATGGCCCAGCCGGAGGTGATCAGCAGCAACAACGCCGCCAGGCCAAAGCCTTGAATGATCGCGCTGCGGTGACGCAACCAATGGTCTTCAATGATCACATCCGTGCGCCATTGGCTGACCAGCTCATCCATCTCCTGCGGAGGGATACTCAGCAACGCTTTGTCGAGTATCGAGTACAGCTCCAGCTGGCCGCGATTGACGCCGAACGTCATGCGTGCCGGCTCGGCGCCGACGGTACTGGTCACGCGCAAGCGGTCGCGGTACTGCTGGGCAATCAGGTAACGCGCATTGATCAATGAGTTGACTGCCCCTTCGGCAGCGCCGCTGGCCACCAGCGCCATGGCTTCGGTGGGGTTTCGCGCCGCCACAAAGTTAATCCCCGGGTAATCGCGGTTGATGACGTCGCGCACGGCATTGCCACTGCTGATCGCGAGACGCTTGCCGACCATGTCCTCCAGGGTCATCGTGCCAGGGTCGTCATTGCGGGTGACCAGCACCACCGGGTTGGTCAGGTAGGGTCGGGTAAAGCGCACCTGATCAGAGCCTTCGATACTGGGCGTTACCACCGCCATCATGTCGGCGCGGCCTGTGCTGACCGCGTCAATCTGCTGAGGCATCGAGCCGCCGGACACGACATCGAACTTCAAGCCGGTACGCAGGCTGATCCGCGACAGTACATCGGCACTCAAACCCTCCAGTCGCCCTTGTGCGGTAAAGGACGCCAACGGCAGCATCTGTTCGGACGCCACTACCCTGACCCGCGGGTGTTTCTCCAGCCAACGCTGCTCACTGGTGCTCAAGTGCAACCGCTCGGCACCGAGCAGGCCCAGGTTGTCACCGTTCCAGCGACGCAATATTTCCATCTGTTCGTTCGCCGGGATGGCCCTCAGCGCAGTGTTGACGATGCGCAGCAAGCGGGTGTTGTCCCGGAGCACGGCAAAGGCGAAGGAGTTGGATTCCAGCGTGGAAAAATCCGCCATTTGCACATTGTTCAAGTGGTTGCGGTTGATCTGGTAATTGGCAGAGATGGCGTCGCCCAGGTAGACATCGGCGCGACCGAACGCGACGGCGCCAATGGCTTCGAAAATAGACGGAAACAGCTCCACGTGGGCCTTGGGGTAAAAAGCCTCAACCACGTCGGGCGGCATGTAGTGATAGAGCATGGCGATGCGCTTGCCTGCGAGGCCGACACTCAGGGATTGGCTGTCGCCGGTGCGGGTAACCAGCACCGGCTGGTCATTGGCGTAAGAACGCGAAAGCACCAGTTGCGGGTCGCCCGCCTCAAAACCATTGGACGTCCCAAGCAGGTCAATGGCGCCTTGCTTGAGGGCTTCGAGCACCTCATCGCGAGTGTCGTAGCGCCGCACTTCAACGCTGATATTCAGCGCCTGGGCGAGCAACCCGGCATAGTCCGCCGTGATGCCTTCGATTTCGTCGTTGTTGTTGGTCAGTTCGAAGGGCCCGTAGTCGGGCGCGGAAACGCCCATCAGCAACACACGCCGCCCCCGCAACCACTGCCAGTCGGCTTCGCCCAGCGTTACGGAGTGGCCATTGAGGCTGGAGTGCCCCAGCAGGCGCAGGTTTTGCGGCTGATCAAGAGCACTGGCCATCATCGGCAGCACGCCCATCAACAGCGCAATGATGAACCGTCGCATCGGCGCAAGGATCATGTCGAATCAGATCAGATGATTACGCTGTGCAAACTTGGCCATGTGGACCACAGACGACATGCGCAGCTTCTCCTTGAGTCGCGTTTTATAGGTGCTGATGGTCTTGTGGCTGAGTAACATCTGATTGGCAATTTCGTTATTGCCCAAGCCCAGGGCCAGCATCTGCAACACCGCCAACTCGCGATCGGACAGGGCTTGCACCAGTTCCTGTTCCGTGGACTGCAGATCGTCACGGCGCACCGAACTGCTCGGCAAGCTGGGGAAGCAACTGTAGTTGGACATCACCGCTTTGATAGCCTTTTGCAGCTCATCGAGCTCACCGGTCTTGGCCACGAACCCCATGGCCCCGGCACGCATGCAACGCGCCGAAAAAAACTCCGGAAGGTACGAAGTCAGTACCAGAATCTTGCACGGCAGCCCCAACGCCTTGACCCGGCTGATCACCTCAAGCCCCCCCAGCTTCGGGATGGCCAAATCAAGAATGATCAATGCCGGACGCCCCTCTCTGGCCTTCTGCACAGCATCAGCACCGTTGCCCGCTTCATCGATTTCGGTGAAACCTTCCAGTGTCAGCAGGTGCCGGACGGTTTTACGGATAAACGGATGATCATCAACTATTAGCGCTTTAGTCATAAAACTCCCCTGAGAGGATAAGTACCCTTACACATGACACGGGACACAGGTACCTGTGAGAAATGACAGTGCCGACCAGCGGTGCTGCACCTACTCAGGACAATAACCAGGCTGTTCCTGGTCCCTTCGATTGAAACTGGCCGAACACGTACAGCCAAACCGATGCCGCCGGCTAGCTGCAAGCGCGCAACCTTAGCAACGAAATGACGTTTCATCGGAAGGGATAGTCCCAAGCGTATGTAGGACTTTTCCTCACGAAACATGACCAAGCCAGCGCCTGGTCATGCGTGAGGCGCGCCGGTCAATCAGTGGTACTCGGGCTCCAGAAGGCCTGCACCACCAGGGTCGATGTGGAAATACGCGCTACCAGCGCATCCAGTTCGTCGCCGTCTACCGAGGTCGCGACCAGGGTGGCCTCGATCTCCACTTCCTCACTGCCAAATGGCCGAACGTCAACGTCGCTCGCCGGGTAGTTGCAGCGCGCCAGCTCGGCTTCGAGCAACACCATCACCGCCTGTTGCTGGCTGCGCCGCGCGATGACATAGAGGATGTTGGTCACCTCTGCCGACACCACGTCCAAAGGCTGACGGTTGATGTTGTTGACGATCGGGCGCAGCAGCGTGTTGGCCGCCAGCACAAACAGCGTGCCCAGCAGCGCTTCGAGGATCAGGTCGGCGCCCGCACAAGCACCCACGGCTGCCGAGGCCCAGAGGGTGGCGGCAGTGTTGAGACCGCGCACGTTGCCTTCTTCGCGCATGATCACGCCAGCGCCCAGAAAGCCGATGCCCGAGACCACATACGCGACCACCCGAACCGCGCCTTCCGCGCCGCCCAGCCGGTTGGCCATGTCGACAAAAATCGCCGCGCCCACGGCCACCAGCACATTGGTGCGCAAACCCGCCGTGCGTTGGCGGTACTGACGCTCGAAGCCGATCAAGCCACCGAGGATAAACGCCGCGCTGAGGCTGACGACCGTATCGACCAAGGAATTGAGGTTGATGTTGTTGATTGCTTGCATAGGAAATCCTCCCTGTTTATTGCCAGCCAAACTTACAGATATAGAAACCCTTCCCCGCCTGGGTCAGCGACGGTGCAGAAACGGGATGTTCGAGGTGCGGATCATGCGCACGATCAGCGTCCGGGTCGGCAGCCGGTTGAATGGGTGCCACGCGGGCACTCGCCACACCAGCGGCCTGCTCGTGCTCGACCTCATTGAGACCGTACTGCACGCGCAAGGCAGTGGCATTACGGGTGCTGACACCCTCGCACGAGCGACAGGCCCGGTCCGCAGCAAGCCGGCGAAGAACGCCCTGAGCCGTATGAGATGCATGGTGTAACTCCTGCGCGAGGAAACCTTCGTGCAGGTACGACCGTCTGCGCCGCGCCGGTTTGACCGGCACAGTCAGCTTGGCCCGCCCACCGTAAAAGGCAGGCGCGTCCGTAGCAGCCTGAATGCTTTCAGGTGCTGGTCAGCGTCGATGAGAGGGATGCAGGCAGGTGCCAGGACTGGCCGCTGCCGGAATGCCGCTTCTCGCTTTTTTCAGGCGAGACAACGGCACAGGAAGAATGCGCGTTATCTTGCCAAGGATGTGCCGGTTACTGAAACCGGCCGACAACTGTCACTCGAACAAGTACCCACTGAGGGTCTCCGCTATTGATGAAAACGCGCGGAGTTTACGCCGCGTTTTCGCGTGAGTAAACCGTAGGAAAGTTTACCGATGACGAACAGGCCGCTTCTTCAGGGTGAGTTCAGGAACCCTTCTCCGGACGTCACCCCGATCAAAGATGAGAGTGAAATGGCCCCTGTGCACCGGGTTTATGTACACCGGTTATGACGGCGTACCCGGCCGATCGCGCTCGACCTTCTCCAGGTATTCATCCATCCGGCCACCCGCCACTGCCTTGACCTGAATCGACACCGTATTCACCTGTCGCCCCATCGTAATGCCTTCGCGGGTGCGCACCGGCACATACCCAAGCTTGGGCCAGAACCGCTCGGCCCTGGTGTTGCCGACCACCACCGTCAGCCGCAGCCATTGGGCGCCTTTGCTCGCCGCCCAGGATTCGAGATCGGCATGCAACTGTCGCGCAAGCCCGGTGCCGTGCAAACGCGTATGCACCAGCAGCAATCCGATATGCCAGACCCCGGCAGCGAGCAAGTCCGCCGCAATGTTCACCACGGCGACCAACTGATCCTGCGCATCGCGGTAACCCAGCCAGTACATCCGGCTGCAGCGCCACCCTGCCGGCAAATAACCCTGCAGTTCTTCGCGCGCTTCAGTCGGCGTGGCCGGCTCGCCATTGACCGCGATGAAATAGGCCGGCGCCTGTTCGAAAAAATGCTGCAGCTCAGCCGCATCGCTGCCCAGCAATTCGACCACCCGGATGCCCGCGACGCAGCAGCCCGGCAGCGCCTCAACATCAACGTCCATGTTCATTTTCCCTCAGTCATCGCGCGTCAGCACTTCCAGCAACTCGATTTCAAAACGCAGATTGCTGTTGGGTTTGATGTGCGCGCCCATCGAACGCTCGCCATACGCCAGGTGCGCCGGTACATACAATGTGCGTACACCGCCAACGCGCATGCCCATCAAGCCTTGGTCCCAGCCTTTGATCACGCGTCCGGTGCCGATCACACACTGAAATGGCTTGCCGCGTTCCCAGGACGAATCGAACACCGTGCCGTCTTCCAGGGTGCCGGTGTATTGGGTGGTAATCAGTGCGCCCTTGACCACGGTTTTACCGTCGCCCAGGCGGATGTCAGTGATCTGAAGGTCTTGGTTGCTCATGGGGTGCTCGTTAAATACCAGAAGGTGGGCGTTTTCCCAGAATCACCGGCGTTTGGCAAGCACCTGCGCACGGCCCAACGAAGTGCGGGCAGCAATGCCCCCTGCCCGCTCGCAGCCACTCAAGGCGCCGGGCGCAAGCCCATGTGGAGTTGCAGCGCCTCGATCAAATGGAATTGATAAAGATAGCGCTCGTGTTGGAGCGGCGCCCACCGATCAATAAAGAAGTGCCCGCGCTCATCCACCTGAATCGGCGTGGTGACGATGTCGCCGCTGCGCGACCGATGCACCAGCAGCGTCTGGTCGGGCGTCGGACGCTCGATCAAAAAATGCCCGGTGTGCCTGAGACGTGAGCGGTCGGCGGGCTTGAACGCCTCCGGGGGCGTGCGGCCGGCCACCGCGACATCAAGGGCAAAGTCACTGCGCATGGCTACCCATTCATCGGGGCGCAGGGGCTTGTTGGCCGCCTCCCATTTTCCCACCCGCAAGCCGACAGGCTGGCTGGGCGCCACTTCGTTGACATGCAGGCTGATGGCGCCCTGCAACCTTGCCAGGCCAGGCACGCCCAGGAACGTGTCGGTGTGGGTGTTGCCCATCAACGCCACCCAGCGATGCGGGCCATGGGCAACTTGATCCTGAGTAATAACCTCATTGGCAAAATAGCTGAACATCGCCGTGCGCGACGTCGCTTTATCCGGCATGCCGTCGACGCAGTAACTGGCGAAGCAATCCAGCGCACGCACGCGAATCTTGTACTTGGCGGCCGTTTCGATCACCGCGGTGTAAGTGTGCGGCCCTTTATAGCCCAGCATGTGCCCCCGGTCCTGTATCCGCAGATAGTCCTTGAGCGCCTTGGACATCGGACTGCCTTGGTACAAGGCATCAAGGTCCGCCTGATGCAGGTCCGTCAGCAGGTGCTCAACATAGAGCGTCTTGACCTTCATGGTCTTCAATTCCTTGATCAACAGCGCCTTGCTCGATTGCAGGCTGTGCGCCTCGCCGATCACTACCCCGTTTGAATGGGCATAGGCGCGCTCGAAGAACTCCCGCACGGTGAGGCCCGGCGACAGCTGTGGCTGCGGCGCGCTGGCGGGCGGCACATAGGTTTTGAAGTGCGCGCCGGCCGCCGCGTCGAGACGTTCGCGAGTCCGCTGGAAGGCCGCGTAGGCCGGTCGAAGCGCTGGGTTGCCGGGGAAGTACCGCGAATCCAGACCCTTTGGCGAGTCTTTCAGCGTGCGCAACGCTTCACGCAGCGCGCAGGGCATTTCGAACACGCTGTAACCGTGCTGCGCCGGGGGCGCCAACGCCTGCGCCTGGGGTTGGGTGTAAGCGGTCTGCAGGGTGATCCTGAAATCAGCCTTGGCCAACGCATCGTCGGGAATCGAGCCGGGTGTGTCCTTCCACACCCCGACCGGCGTGCCAACGCTGACATCCTCGACACGCAGGCTCACGGCGCTGTGCAGATCGGCCAGGCCAGGGACTTGCCCGTGGGTACTCATGCGCCGGTGATCCACCAGCGCCACCCAACCGTCGTCAGGGTGGGCCGCCACGTCGGCGGCGATCACCTTGTGTGAATAGAAGTTGCGCAGCCGGTTCTCCCGAGGCGTGAGCACCGAGGTGGTGCCTCCCGCCAACGCATCGTCCAGATAGTAGGAAGTGGACGCATCCAGCGCCCTTACCTCGATGCCGTTGTCAGACGCCGCCTGCACCAGCGTCTGATAGGAATAGGCGCTGTCCTTGGGCATGCCCAACGCTTTATCGACGCCCTTGAGGTGCGTGTCGATGCTCTTCGACGCCTTGGCGCTGTGGCGTGTTTGCAGCTTGACCCGAAACACATCGGCGGGCAGGTACTCGATGTACAGACGCCGCACGCCACGCTCATGCAAGGTTTGCAGGGTGTCGATCAGGAACTGCTTGCTGGCAATCGAATCCACACTCGCGCCAATTACCAGCCCTTTGCTTTCACTGAGCAGCTTTTGCAGGATGACTTCATGCAGGGCATCAGGCTCAACACTCAGTACATCGGCCCGGGGCACAATCGGGGCCAAGGCATCAAAGTAAGCGTTGGCGTCACGGGTCAGGTTGTCCACTGCCGTGCCATACGGCGCGCGCAGGTGGAACAGCTGCTTGCCCATGATATCCCTGGCGACCTGTTCGCCATACGGGTCGGCGATGCGCGCGAAGGCCGCCTCCACGGCGCCAGGGGTCACCACATGCTCAAGGTCTTTCAACAGCGCCTGCGGGGTTTCGTAACGCTCCAGCGGGCTGGCGGCGACGGGCAGTTTTTCATATTTGGGCGCGCCGCCCGCAACACCGGCACGCCTCCACTGGCCTTGAGTATTACGCTGGACCAGCCTGCCAGTGGACTGCAAATGCCCGGTTGCAGCATCCTGCCTGAGCAGCAGGAAACGCCCCAGAGCGTCGGGCGTTTTGCGGGTCCATAACGCCTGGCCTTGGAACATCACCGCTTGCAGATCATCGAGGGCCGGCGTTGGTGCCTCCAATTGCTTGATCAACGACAACGCCTGTTCCTGCGGCGCGGTATGCCGCAGCGGACGTATCGGCTTGCCCAGCGGGCTGATCAGCGCCGGGCGCAAATCGGTGAATACCGCGCCGGCGCTGTTGAGCAGGTAGCCAAGGTAGTGCCCGAAGGCTTCACCCATCTGCCCTTGGTTATACGCGTGCAGGGCGAGCATCCCATCCTTGAAAGCCAGCAGCATGCCCAGGCTCAGGCTCAGCACCGGGTAAGGCGCGGTGGCAACGGCAACGAGGGGTTCGATAACGCTCCACACCAGGTCCATGATCATGTGCGCACGGTTGACGGAGGTTGCCTCGACGTCGTCTATCTTGCGCTGCAACTTGGCGTCGTACAGCGCCTGACGCAGGTTGATCACCACCGTCTCACGACTGATCGGATCATACCGGCCAGGGCTGGGATGGCTGCGATCCAGGGTTTGCGGCAGTTGTTTTTTGGCGTTCTCCAGAAACCCACGCACGCGGGCCTGTGCCTGTGTGCCCACCCGCTCGGCGAGGTAACCGACCATGCCATCCACGTGTTTCAACACATGGTTGAACAGGCGTGCATGGCGAAAGGTAACGCCATCCGGCGCATTCGGGGTGTACAGCAGCACCGGGTCATGCCCGAGCTTGAACAGGAAGGTGTCGATCACCCATTCGCCGTCCACGAACAGCCGGTGCACCTGGTAACTTTCGCGCACCTGGGCCGAGGTATTGCCCAGGCTCTGCAGGCAGGTGTTGAGCCAGTCCAGGTCAGCCTGGGAGAGGTGGCCTTGCAGGCGTGATTCGAGCGCAGCGTTGCGCATCTGCAATTGGCTGATGGCCAGCGTTGCGTTACGTCGGAATACATAGCCGGGGCTGCTGGGACTTTGCAGGGTGTTGCGCACCAGGTCGACATAGCGCTGGCCGATCCACACGCCCCGCACCGAGCGCGACACCGCTTCAGGCGTCAAGCGCCTGAGGTCGACGCCGGCTGGGCCGGTAAAGGTCGCCGAGGTTTCAAACTTGGGGTCCAGAAACCCCACGCTGTCGTGATAACCGTCGCGCAACAATCGGGTGTACGTGACGGAGTCCGGCGTCGTAAGCCCGGGAAACGCCTGCGGGTAATGGACGTGGACCGTATTGGGGTCGACGTCTTGCGCGGCACGCCCGAGCAGCGCGTTCAAGCGAAGTTTGGCCTGCTCATGCACAAAGGTCGCAAAGGTCGGGAACAACGCCTGGCCGTGCGGATCGGCAGTGTAAGTGCGCAAGGCGCCCTCGGCGTCGTGCGCCAGGCCGGTGAGGGTCTGGCGCTGCGCCTGGCTGGCGGAACTGAACCACAGCGGCGTGGCGAATGTGCGGTCGTCGTCCAGCGTAGCCAGCATGTGTTGCGCCATGGCGTTGAGACCGCTGGCGTAATCGGCAACAAAGGTGAACCTGACCTCGTGGTACTCCTGCGCATGCGGCTTGAGGCTCAGGCCCGTGAGAATCCGTTGCATGGACGGGCGAAAACGCAACGCCAGTGTACGGATGACATACCCCTTCATGGCGGGCTGGGTGCACCAGCCAAGCAGGTGCGCCTTGCAGCTGGCCTCGCAGTCAAATGCCTGGAACTGCGTCGCGCTGGGGGCTTCGGGCGTGCACAGCAACAAGCGTTTGACCGCACCCTTCGCGTCCGTCTGGCGCAGCAGCCACACCCCATTGAGCTGTGCCTCATGCAGCGACACGGTAGCGGCACTGAGGTTTTCGCCGGAGCCCTCGCGCAGCGCCTGGATCAATGCGTAGTCGGCCTCGCTCACATGGTTTTGCAACAATGCCGTGTACGCCAGGGCGTTGAGCCGGTGGTCGAACATCGATTCGATCGCCTGCTTGACCACCGGGCTGGTGTGACTTTCTTTCTGCACGGCGGCAAACGCCAGGCGCGGTTGCAGGCGGCCCAGCAAACTCGCCAGGTAAGCCGGCGTCAGGTCCTGATACTCAGCGCCCAGCGGCGTCTGGTCATAGGTCAACGTGGTTCTGGTGAGGAAGTCCGACCCCGGCGCATCATCGCCCTCGTGCAACCCGCGCAAGGCCAACAGGGTCAGGCTTAGCTGCTGCTCATAGTCGCCCACACCCGCCACGCTACGCCCTGTGCTGACCTGCAGCAGATCCGGGTCCAGGTCGTGGATATCCAGTTCGTCGGCCAAGTGCTCGACCACTTGATAACGCGCCAGGGCCGGCGGCGTGGCGGCCGGGCCCAGCAGGTCGAGCATCGTCGCGCGCGCCTGGTTATAGCGAGCCAACAACTGGGCCAGAAGGGTTCGTTGCGCAGTATTGGCGCTGCGGTACCAATCCGGGGCGCTGTAGCGCAAGCAGCGGTCAAGCAGGCGCTGGGCGTGCAACGCCAGGCGCGGGCCGAGGTCGGGCAGCGTCGCCTGGATGGCCTGATCGAGGTCAGCGACCACCTCGCGTGCCGTGCGCCCCGGGTTCTCCACCAGGTCGAGCGCCCAGTCGATATCCTGCTCACGCTTGGCCGTCAACGCGTCAACCGTGTGCTCGAACAGCGGCTCCGCGTCGATCGGTTCCAGCGCCAGCGGCCAGATGCCGGCCGGGCCCAGGGACTGGTAGCGTCTGGGCAGCAACGCCATGAATTCGCTGCGCCACGCCGCGTTGTCCATGGCGTTCAGCAGGTAACGGTCGAGTTCTTCCAGCGAGTTGAAGGATTCGATCCCGCGCAGCGGGTTGAACATCAGCACGTTGCCGACCGATTCGCCGCCGGTCAGCGAATTCACGCCTGGATGATTGAGCGTGGTCAGCACAAACGCCCCGGCGAACTCAATGCGCCGCGCCTGGTAGGTAAAAGTCAGCGCATACAGCCCGGGACGAAACGCCGGGCCCAGTGAAATCTGCGTGATCTGGCGCGCCAACTGCGGGTGCAGCAGCCGGTCGTTGAGGTCACGCTGTGCCTCCTGCTCCAACGCGGTAATGCCCGCTTCGTTGCTGAGGAAACTGCGCAGCCCTTTGCCACTGATCACGCTGCGCGCTTGCGCCGCGTGCACTTGAGCGTTCAACTCGCGCCGCAGACGCGCCAGCAATGCCTTGCCGTCGGCATGCTGCAGGTCGGCGGTTGCCAGGGGCTGATACAACGCACGCAGCGTGGTGGCGAGCGCCGCGCAGTGGCTTCTTAGCGTGCGGTGCAAACGCTGCAAATACGCCTGCTCGGCGCCGACAGGGTGCTCGGGCAACAGCGGCGCCGGGTGCTCAAACACGTGATGGCCGATCTGGTTGAGGTAACCCTTGATCTCGCTGAAAGAAGGAACGGATGTGGCAGAAACGGCGGTGCTCATTGGTCGTGGCTCCATGCGATGAAAGAGGCATCAGCATGGAGAGCGGCCGGTACGCGCGGTGTTAGATAGATAGTGGCGAGCGTGCTTGTTCCCGCGCCACGGCTACATCGTTGAGCCTTCAACGAGTGGCCGGGTCGCGCCGTTGTTTACAACCAATGCCAGAACCGGCTCCAGAACCCTCGCCCCAAATCATTCTTGCAGCCTGCATATTGCGCCGCGTACATCTGCGAGCGCGCCTGCACTTTGCTGGCCACCGGCGGCAGCCAGGCTTTGGCGGCGTAAGTGCGCTGGCGGTAACCGCCCCAGCCTTCGTGGTAGTTCAGGTACTGGCCGTAGGCGTCGTATTTGTACACGCCGTTGATGGTGTAGGTCTTGTCCATGTACCAGCCGATAAAGTCGATGGCGTCGTCGAAGTCCTGGCGACTGGCACCGCTGCGGCCCGTGCTTTTGCGGTAGTCGTTCCACACTTCATCCTTGGCCTGGGCATAGCCGGCGGCGGTAGAGACGCGGCCCCAGGGGATGATCCACAGCAAATATTTGCGCGGAGCCAGGGCGTCCTGATGGAAACCGGACTCCTGGTACATGATCGCGAATGGCACCTGGATCGGCACACCCCAGCGCTTTTGCGTGACTTTGGCGGCGTCGTACCAATCGTCCTTTTCACGGAAGATGCCGCACAGATCATTCGGCGTGCGTGGCGGCGAGGTGCCGCACGCCGCCAGCATTGAGGTGAGGAGTAACAGTCCGACGGCTTTGCCTGCGCTCAAGGGGCACCTTTGCGTGATTCGCGTAAAAGGCCGCTATTTTACGCATTCATTCAGGCACATAGGTTATCGGCTTGGCGCTATAACCTGTGGGAGCGGGCAGCACCTGGCCCAAGGCAGTGATGCAGCCCCGAAGGCTCATGAATGCGCCTCGGCAAATTCCACCGGCCCTCCCAGCCAGCACCCTTGAACCTGCCCCGCCGCATCCCGGCGAAACCGCAGGGAAATCTGCGACGGCCGCCCCATCGCCCTGCCCTGGCGAATGTGCACCGGGCGCTCATCGGCGCTGACCAGCTGATTTTCCAGCAGGCCAAACGCCAGCGCGGCGGCGGCGATGCCGGTAGCAGCGTCTTCGGGGTAGCCAGAAGACTTGGGAAATTGCCGTGCATCGAACTGTCGGCCTTCAAGGTCGGACGCCGCGTAGGGGTACAGGCCGGTGGAGCCGATGCGCTCGCACAGTTGCTCAATACGGCGATAGTCGGGCTTGAGGCTGTCCAGCACCGCCACGCTTTTGAGCGCGATCAGGGTTTTCACACGGCTGGTGCAGGCGTTCTGAATCGGCAACGGCGCCAGTTCGTTGGCGGTGATGCCCAGCACCGAGAGAATGTCGGCTTCGACATCGGCATCGCCCAGGGTGGCGACCTGGCCCTTGGGCTGACTGATTTCGACCTGAACCTGTGGCGTACCTGCGTCAATCACGCGCGCATCGACCCGCCCACTCAAGGTCCAGAGCGCCAGTTGCTGCTTGTGCAACAGGCCGAGCCGGTCCAGCAACCAGATGGCGCCAACCGTGGCGTGGCCGCACATCTGCATTTCGTGGTTGGGCACCCAGAACTGCAGTGCAAAATCGAAGTCGCTGCCCACGGGGGCGGCGAATACAAAACCACATTCATGCCCATAGGCGCGGGCGACCTGCTGCATGTCCGCATCGCTCATGCCATCTGCCAGCACCACCGTGGGCGCCGGGTTGCCGCCGCGCGGGGCGGCGCAAAATACATTGACCAGGTGAACCTCGGGCGTCATTTCGCCTCTCCCTTGAGTGGGTGAAGAACACAGGATGAACCGATGACTGCCGTGTAGCGCACGGGATCGGGCCGAATCATGCGCGGGATCGGGCCATGAAAAATTGGCAATCGATTTGAAGGAACCGAACCAACTGTGGCAGCTCGGTTGTTCAGTCAGACCGCGGTGATGCTATCGCAGGCAAGCCAGCTCCCACAGGGGGCGAGTGTGACCCAGGCATGTCAGCCGCGCCGCCACTCATCCGGCGACCTGCCCAGCACCCGCCGAAACACGTGGGCCAGGTGCGACGGTGATTCGTAGCCGACGCTGTGGGCGATCTCCAGCACCGACATGCGCGTATGCCGCAGCAGGGTTTGTGCGCGCTCCACACGCAAGCGCTGCACGAACGCCAGCACCGTCTCGCCAGTGTGCAAGGCAAACAAGCGGGTCAGGTGCCGACGCGACAGATGAAACACCGCAGCCAATTCGTCCAGCCCCGGCGCCTGCTCAAGATTGCCCTCGACGTACGCTTTCACGTCACGTACCAGCATGGCGCCATGGCGCTCTGTGCAGGAGCGTTGCAGGCTTGGCTGGCTGAGGCTAATCGTCAGGCATTCGAGCAGTAACAAGTGATCGACCTGGGCCAGTTGGCGGCGGCGATCAACGAAGGGGTCGGGTTGGCTCAAGGCTTTCTTCGCCAGCAACAGAGCGTGCAGCGGCGCAGAGGTTTGCCAGATGCCCAGGGTGGGCGCACGCGGCAGGCGGTTGGCGTCCCCGGCCAGATCGCGCAGCGCGTAATGCATGTAGTCAGGGTCGACGTACAACGCCAGGTGGCCCTGGCGGGCAGTGAGTGACGAGGAGGAATGGCTGCGCTGCGGCGGCACGCACACGAACTGGCGGTTGAGCACCGACGCGCTGCGCCCGCTGTCTTCATCCTTGAAGCGCAACACGCCACGCTCGGGCACCATCAGCATGAACGCGTCATGGGCGTGGGCCGACGTTTCATAGGTGTCGTTGGCGTTGAAGACGCTGTAGATATCACGCATCGCCAGGCACTGCACGGGAATGGAGCGCTGACACTAGCATGTTTGGGATCAGTGGAAAGCGGCGTCCCTGCCGCTGACACGGTTAAGCCAACGGTACGCGGCGTGTGGTCAACGCCGTGCGGCCGACGAAGAAGCTCAGGGCCGCACCCAACAGCAGCATGGCCAGGGTGCTCCAGGCTGCACGCGAGAGCTGTTTGGCGGCGACTTCGCCTGCTTCACGGGCCTTCTGCTCGGCCTGTTGCTTGAGCTCATCGACCTTTTGCATGGCTTGCTGATAAGCCTGCGCATAGTTGTCGACGATTTGCGTGGCTTGCTCTTTGCTCTTGCCGGTACGGGCCGCAACGATGTTGATCAGCGCGTCTTTATCCGCCGCATTCAACGCAGGTTCACCGGAGGCTTTCACGCGCTCGAACCACTGCTTGAGCTGATCACCGGCCTGGGCCGGGTTGGTCGCGGCATCCGTGGCCGTCTGCTTGCCGTCGGCGGCAGCCTGGTCGGTTTTCTGCTCGACGTTGGCCGGGTCCAGTTCAGGCTTGCCACTTTGCTTGAGCAAGGTGTCGAGTTGGCCTTGCAGGCTGTTCCAATCCAGGTGGATGCCCTGCTCGTCCAGCTGCTGCTTGACGCTGTCGCTGATGCCTGGCGCTGCGGCGGCGATGCCGCTGCCGGCAGCCGACAGGCCTTTGCCGACGACATTGCCCGCCGTGCCCACCACGCTTGACGCTAGCGCCGCGAGCAGCCAGGTGGTGAAGAGCGTGGTCAGTGTCCAGGTCAGCACACCATGCAGGCCGCCGCGATCCGGCGCGGTACGCCCCGCTACAAATGCACCGACTGCAATGGCGACCAGCGTCGACACAAACAGCCAGATCCCGGCGCCCGTGCCGAAGCCACGCAACGGGTTACCGGCTTGCATCGGGTCGACCGCGCTCGCGCCGATGGCCGTGCCCAGCACGCTGAGCACCAGGTAGGTCACCAGGGCAATTGCACTACCGGCCAGCACAGAGCTCCAGGACACGCGAAACGGTGAACGATTGGTTTCATAGACAGTGGTCATGATTAATCCTTTGAGTGATTGACCGTTTTAGTCTGGCGAGCGCAGGGACGGCCGTCCTCGCGCAAATGCACCAGGGCGTCTGGTGCATTCGCACCCCGCGCCGGGCAACTTCTCTGCACTATCCTCAAGCCCGAGTGTCGTAACTGCCATGCGCCCATACTCCGGAGAGACCATGACCCAGGACGTTCTTGCCAAAGAAACCAACCGCCGCCAATTGCAGCAGATCATCTCCGGATTGTCCGACGGCGTGATCCTGGCCGAGGTTGACCAGACCATCCTCTGGGCCAACGAAGCGGCGTTGACCATGCACGGGGTCAGCGAGATCGAGGCGCTGGGGGTCAATACTGCGCAATATGCCAAGCGGTTCGCGCTGCGCTATCGCAACAACCATCCGTTGCCGCTGGACAGCTACCCGCTCAGCCGCGTGGCAGCCGGTGAAGATTTCAGCGATGTGGTGGTGGAAGTCACCCCCGCCGCCGACGAAAACCGTAGCTGGGTGCACCGCTTGCGCAGCCTGGTGCTGACCGACACTCAGGGTGAGCCGGAGCTGCTGGTGCTGATCCTCAGCGATGCCACCGAGTGGGCCAGCGCCGAGCAGCGCTTCGAGAAAACCTTCAACGCCAACCCGGCGCCCGCCGTGATCTGCCGCTTGAGCGACCTGCGCTATATCAAGGTTAACCAGGGTTTTCTGGAAATGACCGGCTACAGCCGCGATCAGGTCATCGGGCGCTCGGTGTATGAACTGGACGTGCTGGAACAGGCCGAGCGCAAGGACCTGGCCATCCAGCGCCTGGGTGAAGGTGCAACCATCCCGCAGATGCAGGCCGAGCTGCGCCTGCCCGAAGGCGGCAGCAAACTGGTGATCGTCGCGGGCCAGCCGCTGGACATGAACGAGGAAGACTGCATGCTGTTTTCCTTCACCGACCTGGAGCCAAGGCGCAAGGCGGAAATTGCCCTGCGCCAGAGCGAGGAACGCTTTGCCAAATCGTTCCGCCTGACGCCGGTGCCGACCCTGGTGTGCAGCGCCGCCAACCGGCAGGTGGTGGATATCAACGAAGCGTTCATGAACATCACGGGCTACACCAGTGAAGAGCTGATCGGCAAGACCATCGAAGACATTCACTTCATCGACAATCCCCAGGCAGGCGCGCAGCTGTTTGCGACGCTGGAAAAAGCCGGCAACCTCGACGGCCTCGACCTCAAGGTGCGCAAAAAAGGCAGCGAGGTGATCGATTGCGTGGTCTCCGCCGACACGGTGCTGATCCAGGATGTGCCGTGCTATTTGCTGGTAATGATGAACATCACCGAACGCAAACGCTCGGAGCTAGAGCTGGTGGCGGCCATCGAAGAAGTGATGCAGGACGCCTCCTGGTTCAGCCAGACGCTGATCGAAAAACTGGCCAACGCCAAGAGTGTCAACAGCCCCAATTTGCCGAACGTGGCCTTCACCGACCTGACGGCCCGTGAGCGCGATGTGCTGGGTTTGATCTGCGAAGGCCTGGCCGACAAGGAGATCGCCTCGCGCCTGAAACTGGCGCCCAACACCGTGCGTAACCACGTGGCCACGGTGTACTCCAAACTGGGGGTGCACAGCCGCAGTGCGGCGATTGTCTGGGCCCGTGAACGCGGGCTGTTCGCCGGGGAACTACGCGTAAAAAGCAAGAAATAAAGTGCAAATGCACTAGTAGGACCGGTGCAAATTCGCCTTATTTGCGTAGATCGAGGTGCTTAACCTTGAAGGGTGGGCACAGGGCTTTGAGTCCCGTGCCGTATTGGTTTGATCTCTTGAAGGAATGCACTATGAAAAGCGAACAAGTCAAAGGCGCCGTCGAGAAAGTTGCAGGCAAGGCCCAGGGTTTTCTTGGCGACCTGACCGGTGATGAGCATTTGCAAGCCGAAGGCGTTGCGCGCCAGGCCGCCGGGCAACTGCAGCAGACCTATGGCGACGCGCTGGATACCGTCAGTGATTTCACCCGCAACAAACCGCTGGCTACCGTCGCTGTCGTCGCCGGTGTAGGCCTGCTGGTGGGCCTGTTGCTGCGCCGTCGTTGAGGAGGCTGAGCAAGATGTTCACCCTTTCTCAACTGCGCAATTGCATCGAAGAAGGCCTGTCGCCGCTGACCTGCGAGTTCACCTTGTGCCGGGACGCTTCACTGACCCTCAAGGTGTTCGACGCCCAGACCGGTCGGGTCGACCTGGTGGTGACCGGGATCAGCACCAACCGGCTGCAGACCCCGCAGGAAGTGGAAAAAATGGTGGAAGAGCTGCGCTACGAATTGCAAAGCAACAACGTCGGCAAGCTCACGTTGGATGATTTGCCTTCAACGACGCACCCATGAAATAGAACACCCCACCACCGACGGTAAACGCCCCCAGCATGTAAAACATGTAGTGGGCCGGCAGGCTGGCCAACACCAGCCCGCACAACACCGGCCCCAGCGCGGCGCCCAGGTTGGACAGGTTCTGTGCCCCGTAATACATGCCGCGCAGGTGGTCAGGGGCGATTCGGTCGATAAACATGTACTCGGCCGGAAACACGATAATCTCCCCCACGGTAAATACCGCCATTGCCAGCACCCACCACAGCACGCTGGTGGCCAGGGCAAAGCCGATCACCCCCAGCATAAACATGCCCAGGCCAGCGATCAGCCACTGGCTCAGGTGGCGGTGCGAGATGCGCCGGCCAATCACATACTGCAAGGCAATCACCAGTGCAGCATTGGTGGTGAGCACGGCGCTGATCACGGTGTAGGTATATTGCGCGGTGGTGGTTGTCACCAGGTACTGCGACAGATACGCCGTGAACTGACCGAACACCACTGCACTGAGCACGCCACCGAAGGTGAAACACACCAGGCGATGGTCGCTCAGCAGCACACGACCGACGGCGAGGAACGCCAGCGGTTTGTGCGTGGCATCGACGCTGGCCAGGCTGCGATCACCCCAGCGCCAGTACAGCAGGAAAAACCCCAGGCCCAGGAGCGCCGAGAGGACGAAAGGTAAGCTGATATCCGCCTTGGCCACCATTGCGCCAAAGAACGGGCCGACGGCATAGCCGATATTGGTCAGGGTGTATTTGATGGAAAACACTTCGCTGCGCGCGTCTTCGGGCAGCAAGCTGGCGAAGCCGGCCTTGATGGCGATGTCGATGACCGCATAGGCCAGGTTGATCAGGATCAGGCAGCCGTAGAACAGCCAGATGCCCTGGGCCACGACGGTGCCGATAAACCCCAGCACAAACAGCGCGCTCAAGCCCAACAACAGCCTGTAGCTGTTCACGCGGTCCACCAGAAAACCGCCATACACGCTGAGCAATGAGCCGACAATCAGCGAACTGCCGATCACCAAGCCGACCTGAGTAATGTCGAGGCCGAAGTGACGGGTGAGGTAAATCACCAGGTAGGGAAAGGTAATGGCCTTGGCCAACGTCAGCAGTAACGTGGCGGACAGCAACAGGTTAACGGTGCGCGGGTAGTTTCTGATGGTGGCAAGCATCCTGCTCTCATCCGTTTGAGGTAACGCGACCTGTGGGGGTCGGTTACCTTAACGCAAGACCAGGCAAAAAAGACCGGTCATTTCTTGACGGGCGTGATCTCGAGAATCGTGCCATTGGTGGTTTTGAGCAGCACGAACTTGTCACCCACGCGGGCCCATTGGCTGTCTTCTTCGGGTTGCTTGAGGCCGCGTTTCTTCCAGTCGCTGACGGCCGACTCCTTGCGCATCAGCATGTCCGGGGCGCGGTCGCCTTCTTTCAAATCGCGCGCGTTGATGCTCGAAGGCTTCACCGTTTCCTGCGGGGTATCACCGGCCTGCACGACAAAGCTGGCGGTGGACAGGCCCGCAGTAAGCAACAGGCAAGCAGCTAGGGTTTTGGACTTCATGGGTGCTCCTTTAATGAATGATGCGTACCCAGGTTCGGACCGCGAGCGCACGGAATCATTCAGCCCGCCTTCAATCCTTGTGGCGAGGGGTTACACCGGCGTGCCTTGATGGAACACCATCCGCCACTGCCCTTCTTCCTGCCGCCACACTGAACTGCGCAACGATTCCCCGACGCCTTCGCGGTAACCGCGATAAGTCACCAGCGCCACCCCGTCACTGAGTGCTTTCACCGCAAACTCCGTCATGCGGCGCGCACTGAAAGCCTCATCCTGCAACCCGGCAATCACTTGGGCCTTACTGCTCCAGACATTGCCACTGGCGCCAAATTCGACAAAGTCATCCGCCAGCAAACGTTCAAGCTGCGCGGCATCGCTGCGTGTAGTGCTCTGCTGCAGCGCCTGCTCTAACGAAAACAGATGCGCTTCAAGATCCATCAGCCTTGCCCCCATGAAATTAATCCTGTAATTTTTCATGAAATTTCTCGACATAAATTTCATGAACCAACAACAAGAACTCGCCACCCTGGCCGCGCTGATCCACGACCTGCGCAAACACAAGAAACTCACCCTGGCGCAACTTGCGCAAAAAATCGAGCGCTCGGTGGGTTTCCTGTCTCAGGTCGAACGTGGCCTGTCGCGCCCGACCGTGGCCGACTTGACCGCCATCAGCCATGCCCTCGACGTGCCCACCACGTACTTCTACAGCCTGCCCAAACCCAAGGCGGTGGACTGGGTCACGCGCCCCAACGAGCGACGCACGGTGTACTACGCCAACGGCATCACCGACATCCTGGTCTCGCCCAGCATGAACGGCGCCTTTTCGATGCTCGACAGCCTGCTCGCACCTGGCGCCAACAGCGGTGAACAAACCATGAGCGACCGCGCCGAGCAGGCCGGGTTTGTGCTGGAGGGCGAGTTGACGCTGTGGGTGGAAGGCCAGCCGGACTCGGTCACCCTTGGCCCTGGCGACAGCTTCCACCTGGCCAGTTTCGCCCATTGCCGTTACGCCAACCTGACTGACCTGCCCGCCCGCGTGCTGTGGGTTTACAACTAGGAGCAACACCCGTGAAAAACCAGTCTTCCACATTGCTGGCCGAAGTACGGACCTTTCGCCAGAACCACCCCGAGGTGCGTTACGTCGACCTGATCGCCCTGGACATTCCGGGGCATTTCTACGGCAAGCGCTACCCGGTGGACATGCTGGAAAAGGTCGCCGCAGGCAGCCCGCTGAAGCTGCCCCAAAACGCCGTGCTGCTCGGCGCACAGGGCGGGCTGTTCAAGATTGGTGATTATTGCTTCCACGACGGCGATCCGGACGCCAACCGCCGTCTGGTACCAGGCACGCTCAAGCCGGTGAGTTGGGAGTCGCAGCCGCTGGGGCAGATGCTGATCACCTCGGACGGCACCGAGGCGCCCATCGAGTTCGAACCGCGCGAAGTGCTGGCCAAGGTGCTCGAACGCCTGCAGCACAAGGGCATTCATCCGGTGGTGGCCTTCGAATTGGAGTTCTACCTGTTCGACAAAAAACTCGACAACGGCCTGCCGCAATTCGCCCGCGACCCGCTGAGCGAGGACGCCGATGACCAGCCCAACTTGCATATCGAACGGCTGTCGCGCTTCAGCGAGGTGCTCGACGACATGGCGCAAACCGCCAAGGACCAAGGCATCGATATCACGGTGATCACCGCCGAAATCGGCCCGGGCCAGTTCGAAATCAATTTCGGCCACCTCGATGACGGCCTGCGCGCCGCCGACTGGGCCGCCCTGTTCTGCCGCAGCACGCGTGGCGTGGCGCTCAAGCACGGTTACCGTGCCAGCTTCATGGCCAAGCCTTACCTGCAATTTCCCGGCAGCGGCATGCATGTGCATGTCAGCCTCTATGACGCGGCGGGCAATAACCTGCTCGCCGCGCACCAGCAGCAACCGCTGCGCCATGCCGTGGCCGGGTGCCTGGAATTGCTGCCGCACTGCATGCCGATTTTCTCGCCCAACCACAACGCCTTCCGCCGCCTGGGTGGCACGGTCAACGCGGCGACCCGCGCCAGCTGGGGCTTTGAAGACCGCGATGCGTGCGTGCGCATTCCCGAATCAGACCCGCGCAACCTGCGTATCGAGCACCGCCTGGCCAGTGCGGATGCCAACCCGTATCTGGTTCTGGCGGCGATCCTGGCAGGGCTTGAGCATGGCCTTGAAGCCAGGCAAGAACCCATCGCGCCCTTGAACGAAGACCGCCTCAGCGGCACCGACTTTCCTCTTGAGATGCTCGACGCCGTGCGCGCCATGCAACATCAGCCGGTTGTGCGCGATAAGCTGGGCGCAGAATTTGTCGACGTGTATTGCGAGAACAAACGCCAGGACCATCTGGCTTTTCAACAAGAGATCAACGCGCGGGAATACCGCTGGTTTCTCTAACACTCAGGAAGCACCGATGCCCGAGCAAAGCGCGCCAGCCCTCAAGGAAATCTTCAACGCCGAACGCCTGCAGCACATCGCCCAAGAGATGTCGGCGGTGTACCCGGCGTTCGACGCCAAGGGTTTTCTCAAGCACGCCAAGGCCGGGCTTGCCGAGTTGTCGGTGATGCAGCGCGTGGCGCGGGTCAGCGACACCCTGCACGCCGTGATAGCGCTGGATTACGCGCAAACACTCAAGCTGCTTTACGCCCTTGCGCCGCGCCTGAACAGCGCGTTTGTGTGCCTGTGCCTGCCGCACTACGTGGCAACTTACGGCCAGGGTGACTTCAGGCGGTCCATGGCCGCGCTCAAGTACTTCACCACTTTTGGCTCTGCCGAATTTGCCATCCGCCCTTTCTTGCTGAACGACTTCCAGCGCACCCTGGCGGTCATGCAGCAATGGTCGCTGGATGCCAACGAACACGTGCGCCGCCTGGCCAGCGAAGGCTCGCGCCCTCGCCTGCCGTGGTCTTTTCGCCTGGCCGAGGTACAGACCAACCCCGCGCTGTGCGCGTCGATTCTCGACAACCTCAACGCCGACAGCAGCCTGTACGTGCGCAAGTCGGTGGCCAACCACCTCAACGACATCACCAAGGATCATCCGGAATGGGTACTCGGCCTGATCGAAGGCTGGAACCTGGACAACCCGCACACCGCCTGGATCGCCCGCCACGCCTTACGCAACCTGATCAAGCAAGGCAACACCCGCGCACTGACGATCATCGGCGCCGGGGCCAAGGCCGAGGTGAAGATTCATCACCTGGCCGTCACGCCAGCCGTGATCAACCTGGGCGAACGGATCACGCTGTCATTGAGCCTCGAATCCACCGCTGCCGCGCCCCAAAAACTGGTGGTGGATTACGCCATCGACTATGTGAAAAGCGCCGGCCACAGTGCGGCCAAGGTGTTCAAGCTCAAGGCATTCACCTTGGGCGCGGGCGAAAACCACAGCATTCGGCGCGAACACCCTATTCGTGAGCTGACCACGCGCAAGCACTACGCGGGCACGCATCGGGTGCATGTGCTGGTCAACGGCGAGCAGCTCGGCAGCGCGGAGTTTGAACTGCTAAAACCCTGACCCAAATCAAGCAAAAGGCTCTAGCACGGGCCTTTCAGCCAGATAAATTGTCGAACAATCCTGGCCTTTGTTGTTGCGATCCATTATCATCCGGCGCCTTCTCACTGCCCGTTGGGTAGTTGTTTCAATGTTTCACCCGAGGCGCCAATGTACCGTTTGCACCGTTTTTCGTTTCACCGCTGTTTGATTGTCATCAGCCTGGGGCTGGTTACCCATCCTGTTAACGCCGCACTCCAACCCATGGCCGAAGCGCCGCTGGCCAGTGACACCGAGCTGCATTGCCACTTCAACCGCGACGCCAGCACCGACTGCACCACCACCCAGCACTACACGATCCTCAAACCCAACGGCCGCGAAATGCTCTCGCGCATTGACTTCGATTACTCCGAAGGCGACACCTTTGAGGTGATCAGCGCGCACTCCACCCAGCCAGGTGCCAAGCCGGTGGCGCTGGACGCCACGCAAATCGACACCCGCACCGCGCCCAACCCGGACCAGGGTTTCAGCCGTGACAAGCAGACCTCCCTGGCCTTCCCGAACCTGCGCGTGGGCACACAGATTCGCTTCACCGTGCGCGAACATCGCGCGGCCAAACCGCTGGTGAGTCAGTTTCACTATGCCCTCACCTTCGGCCCCAGCGCGTTCCGTCGCGACCACGTCAAGGCGCGCTTTACCGCCGAACGGCCGATCCAGTGGCGCAGTGAGCTGTTCGACGGTTTCACCGTAACCCCGTCGGCCAACGGCAAGACGCTGGACGTGGAGCAAAAAGCCCCGACCTACCTCAACTACATCAACGAATCGTCCAGCGCTGCGCTACAGCGCATTCCGCGCCTGGAAGTGGGCAGCACCGTGGATCGCCAGGCGTATTTCGGTGATTTTGCCCAGCGTTACAACCAGATACTTGCCGCCAGGCTGCCTGCGCAAGCCGCCGCGGCAGTGGCTGCAGTCGGCGGCCTGGCGCCGGCAGAACAGGTGGCCGCGCTGATGCAGCACATCAACGATCACTACCGCTACCTGGGCGACTGGCGCGCTACAGAGCGCGGCTACGTGCCGTTCAACCTGGCGGAAATCGAGCAGCACGGTTATGGCGATTGCAAGGACCTCGCGATCCTGCTGACGGCGATGCTCAAGGCCAGCGGCATCAAGGCTGAAACCGCCTGGGTCAGCCGCGGCGACGTGGCATATGCCTTGTTGATCCCCGGCACCAATGCACCGAACCATGCGATCGTGCGCGCCGAAGTGGACGGCCAGGTCTGGTGGCTCGACCCGACCAACCCGGTGTTCGCCCCAGGCCAGACCTTGCCCGACATCCAGGACCGCTGGGTGCTGGTCAACAATGCTCAGGGCCAAGTGCGCGAAGAACAGATCCCGCTGGAACGCCCCGAAACCGCCCTGCGTCTGGACAAACAGGTGCACTTCGACAAACAGGGCAATGGTGCCACCCAGGCGACCATCACCTTCAGCCGCCTGCCGCTGATGCAAATGAGCGTGGATGACCGCCAACAAGGCACCACTGCCACCGACCAGAACCTCTGCGCGCACTTTGGCAACGAGATCAGCGACTGCCAGATCACCCGCCAACCCACAGCCTTTGTGGTGCACGACGGCTACGCTGTTCACGCCACCCTGAACGACCAGCGTGCCCTGGAAAAACTCGCGAACGACTACGTCTATACCGATGAGTCACTCAACGGGCGCTGGGATGGTTTCATCAACTACCGCCGTCACAATCAACAGGCCGACCTGTACCTGGGCAACCCGCAGACCTACGACTACAGCTTCACGCTGACTGGCGCGAAGATGGAAAAAGCCATCCCCGGCTGCCAGGTGCGCTCGCCCTGGTACGACCTGGACCTGGACGGCACGCGCACGGACAACGGGCTGCGTTATCACTATCGCCTGAGCCAGAAAACGCGTTGGCTGACTCACGCCGAGGTCGCCAGCGAAGCGTTTGGCAAAATGATTGACGAGGCGCGCACGTGTGCCGAACAGGTGCATCAGGTGGTAAAGCTCTGACGGCAGCGTAAACGCAAATCCAATATGGGCGCTGGCTTGCCTGTGATGGCATCCACTGGTCATGCCTGATCGACCGAGGTGTTTGCATCGCAGGCAAGCCAGCTCTCACACGTGGATCTCATGCCATCAGAGGGATGCCGTGTTGCAGGCAAGCGCCGCTCCCCACAGGTGTGATCCGGTTTCTTCAGCTGGATTCGCCGAGCAGCAACCCCTGCTCCCTTGCGCACAACTCCACCACGTAATCCCACAACACCCGCAGCCGTACCGATTTGTGCAGCTCCCGGCGTGAGCTGATCCAGTAGCTGCGCTGAATGCCCTCCGTCGGCAGCAACGCCACCAGGTCCGGATCACCCGCCGCCATAAAGCACGGCAACACAGCGATGCCCAACCCCGAGCGCGCCGCCTGGTGCTGGGCGATCACGCTGGTGCTGTGGAACACCACTTTGGGGTTGCGGCAGAAGCTGCTGAGGAATTTGAGTTCCTGGCTGAACAGCAGGTCATCCACGTAGTCGATCCACGCATGCACGGCCAGGTCTTCGCGCTTTTCAATCGGCGGGTTGCGGTCCAGATACGCGCGGCTGGCATACAGCGCGAGGCGGTAGTCGGTGAGTTTGCGCGTGACAAGCTGGTCGACGCTGGGCCGTTCGAGGTGAATGCTGATTTCCGCTTCCCGGTTCAGAATGCTGACAAAGCGCGGCACGGCCACCAGTTCGACTTCCAAGCCTGGGTAACGCTCAAACAGCCCGCCCATGCGGCTGGCAAGAAACATCACGCCCAACCCTTCGGCCACGCCGAGGCGGATCTTGCCCAGGGGCGCGGCGCAATGGGTGAGTTCGTCTTCGGCCAGCAACGCGACGTTTTCCATGGCCTCAGCGTGTTTGAGCAGGGCTTCGCCGGACGGTGTCAGCTCGTAACCCTGTGCGTGCTGCACAAACAGCGCAGTCCCCAGGCTCTTTTCGATGGCCTCGATATGCCGGGCGACGGTGGCGTGCGTGGTTTTCAGGCGCTGGGCAGCGGTGAGCAAGCGGCCGCTGCGTTGCAATTCGAGAAAGAACCGCAGGTCGTTCCAGTCGAACATATCGCCTCCCTTGCGTGGACAGTCAGTAGTTGCGCTCATGTCAGTGGTTACAGGCACTGTTTAAAAACGCACAGCAGCTGGGTAAAAACTAACATTTTTAAGACGAAAACTAACAACTAGGATGGAGCCAATAAGAAAAACAAGCGAGGCCTCAGATGCCCATTGCAGCTGCTGAATACGATTACGTGGTAGTAGGCGCCGGCCCCGCAGGCTGTCTGCTGGCCAATCGACTGTCCGCCAACCCCGCCCACCGCGTGCTGCTGCTTGAAGCTGGCGGCCGCGACAATTACCCCTGGATCCATATTCCCGTCGGCTACCTGTTCTGCATCGGTAACCCACGCACCGACTGGTGCTTCAAGACCGAAGCCCAGGAAGGCCTGCAAGGCCGTGCGTTGAGTTACCCACGCGGCAAGGTGCTGGGTGGCTGCTCATCGATCAACGGCATGATCTACATGCGCGGCCAGGCCCAGGATTACGACGGCTGGGCGGCCGAGGGCAACCCGGGCTGGGCCTGGAAAGACGTGCTGCCACTGTTCAAACAAAGCGAAAACCACTTCGCCGGCGGTTCGCAATTTCACAGCGACGGCGGCGAGTGGCGCGTGGAGCAACAGCGCCTGCACTGGCCGATCCTGGATGCCTTTCGCGATGCAGCGGCGCAAAGCGGCATCGCGCCGATCAGCGACTTCAACACCGGCGATAACGAGGGCTGCGGCTATTTCCAGGTCAATCAGAAGGCCGGCGTGCGCTGGAATGCGGCCAAGGCGTTTCTCAAGCCGATCCGCCAGCGGCCCAACCTCAACGTGCTGACCGAGGTCGAAGTGGACCGCGTGGTGCTGGAAAACGGCCGAGCCTCCCAGGTGCTCGGGCGTCAGAACGGCCAGCAGATGAGCTGGAAAGCGCGCAAGGAAATCGTGCTGTGCGCCGGTTCCGTGGGCTCGCCGGGCATCCTGCAACGCTCGGGGATCGGCCCTGCCAATGTGCTCAAACCATTGGGCATCGACGTGGTGCATGAGCTGCCCGGCGTGGGCGGCAACCTGCAGGACCATCTGCAACTGCGCCTGATCTACAAACTGGAAAACGCGCGCACCCTGAACCAGATCGCGGGCACCCTGTGGGGCAAAATGGGCATGGGCCTGCGCTACCTGTATGACCGCAGCGGCCCGCTGTCGATGGCGCCCAGCCAGCTCGGCGCGTTTGCCCGCTCCGGCCCCGAACAGACCTCGGCCAACCTTGAATACCATGTGCAGCCGCTGTCACTGGAGCGTTTTGGCGAGCCGTTGCATGCGTTCCCGGCGTTTACCGCCTCGGTCTGCGACCTGCGCCCGCAAAGTCGCGGCCGTATCGACATTCGCTCGGCCAACCCGGCAGATGCGCCGTTGATTCGGCCCAACTACCTCAGCCATCCGCAAGATTTGCGCGTGGCCGCCGACGCGATTCGCCTGACGCGCCGCATCGTCGCCGCACCCGCCTTGAGCCAGTTCAAGCCGGTGGAATACCTGCCGGGCGATTCATTGCAGACCGAAGCGCAACTGCACGAAGCCGCCGCGCGCATCGGCACGACGATTTTCCATCCGGTGGGCACCTGCCGCATGGGCAGCGACAAAGACGCTGTGGTCGATGCCCAACTGCGCGTACATGGCGTGCCGGGTTTGCGCATCGCCGATGCTTCGGTGATGCCACGCATCACGTCGGGTAACACCTGCTCACCTACACTGATGATTGCGGAGAAAGCTGCGCAGTTGATCCTTTCGCCGAACACAAGGAATCTTGCCCCGGAAAGAGAAATAACCACACCCGCGTGACCTGCAGGTGTCCGGCTGGCCGGCGCCTACAGAGAGACAACCGGCGCCGAGGTTGGCGCCGACAGTGGAACAACAATAAATAATCACTGTGAGGGTTACCCGATGTCAGAACATGCTCAACCCCTGGGCTCGGCCGCTCGTGCGAGCACCGGCAGCGAATCAAGAAAAGTCATCTTCGCCTCGTCTCTGGGGACGGTGTTCGAGTGGTATGACTTTTTCCTCTACGGCGCTCTGGCGGCCGTGATCAGCAAACAGTTCTTTGCCGGGGTCAACGACACCACGGCGTTTATCTTTGCCTTGATGGCCTTCGCGGCAGGCTTTGTGGTGCGGCCGTTCGGCGCGCTGGTGTTTGGTCGCCTGGGTGACATGATCGGGCGCAAGTACACCTTTCTCGTCACCATCATCCTGATGGGCGTGGCGACGTTTTGTGTCGGGCTGCTGCCGACCTACGCCAGCATTGGCATTGCCGCGCCGGTCATCCTGATCGTGCTGCGCATGTTGCAAGGCCTGGCGTTGGGCGGTGAGTACGGCGGCGCAGCCACGTATGTGGCCGAGCACGCGCCGGCCGGCAAACGCGGCCTGCACACCAGCTGGATTCAATCCACCGCCACCCTCGGCCTGCTGCTGTCGCTGCTGGTGGTGCTGGCTTGCCGTTACTTCACCGGCGACCAGTTTGAAGTCTGGGGCTGGCGGATTCCGTTCCTGTTTTCCATCGTGCTGCTGGGCATTTCCACCTGGATCCGCATGAGCCTGCACGAGTCGCCGGCGTTCCTGAAAATGAAAGAGGAAGGCAAGGCCAGCAAGTCGCCGATCCGCGAGTCGTTCGGCAAATGGGAAAACCTCAAGGTGGTGCTGATCGCGCTGTTCAGCATCAACGGTGGGCAAGCGGTGACGTTCTACGCGGCGCAGTTCTATGTGCTGTTCTTCCTCACCCAATTCCTGAAAATGGACCCGGCGCTGGCCAATATGCTGCTGATTATCAGCGTAGTGATCGGCGCGCCGTTTTTTATCCTGTTTGGCTGGCTGTCGGACAAAATCGGGCGCAAACCGGTGCTGATGCTCGGTCTGCTGCTGGCGACCGCCCTGTACTTCCCGATCTTCAAGGGCCTGGCGCATTACACCAACCCGGCGATGGACCAGGCCAGCCATCAGGCGCCGATTACCGTGCTGGCCGACCCGGCCACGTGCACCTTCCAGTTCGACCCGGTGGGCAAGGCGCGTTTTGACAGCCCGTGCGACAAGGTCAAGACCTTCCTGGTCAAGCAAGGCCTGCCGTACAGCAGTTCTGCGGCGCCGGCCGGCAGCCCGGTGCAGGTAAGCGTGGGTGACGTGCGCATCGACGGTTACGACGAAGCGGCCCTGCGCGGTGCGGTGACACTCGCCGGCTACCCGACTTCGGCGGATGTGGCACAGGTCAACAAGGTCATGGTGGTGGTGCTGATCGTGGTGCTGATCCTGATCGCCGCCATGTGCTACGGCCCACTGGCAGCGTTGATGGTGGAACTGTTCCCGAC
The DNA here is from genome assembly GCF_059862645.1 of Pseudomonas sp. MF08831. Taxonomy (NCBI): domain Bacteria; kingdom Pseudomonadati; phylum Pseudomonadota; class Gammaproteobacteria; order Pseudomonadales; family Pseudomonadaceae; genus Pseudomonas; species Pseudomonas sp. MF08831. The sequence goes on from NZ_JCBCUX010000010.1 coordinate 135,191, forward strand.
GCGTATCCGCTACACCTCGATGTCGCTGCCCTATCACATCGGTAACGGCTGGTTTGGCGGTTTCCTGCCGACTGTGTCATTTGCCCTGGTGGTGTACACCGGCGACATTTTCTATGGCCTGTGGTACCCGGTGGTGGTCACCGGCGTAAGTCTGATTGTGGGGTTGTTCTGCCTTAAGGAAACCCGACATGTGGACATCAATAACAACTGATCTTCAAGACGCCTGAGACCCCTTGTGGGAGCGGGCTTGCCCGCAAAGGCGGTGTGCCAGTCGACACATTCGTTGACTGATCCACCGCTTTTGCGAGCAAGCCCGCTCCCACTTTTGTTTTGTGGCACTCACACACTTTGCTGTACATCCATACAGATAATGGTTGCTCAAATCCCTCTGACTCAGCATCCTGCAAGGCATCAACCCGATCTGATGTGATAACCATGCGGCTGTACCTCTGTGAAAAACCCTCCCAGGCCAAGGATATCGCGGCCGTGCTCGGCGCCAGCCGGCGCGGCGACGGTTGCTGGCTGGGCAATGGGGTCACAGTCACCTGGTGCATCGGCCACCTGCTGGAAACCGCCCCGCCCGACGCCTACGACGCCAAATACAAGCGCTGGGTGCTGGCCGATCTGCCGATCGTCCCGGAAAAATGGAAGATGCAGGTCAAGCCCAAGACTGCCAGCCAGTACAAGGCGGTCAAGCGTTTGCTGGGAGAAGCCCAGGACCTGGTGATCGCCACCGACGCCGACCGTGAGGGCGAGATGATCGCCCGGGAGTTGGTCGAGCATTGCCGTTATCGCGGCCCGATCCAGCGGCTATGGCTGTCGGCGCTGGATGACGCCTCCATTCGCAAAGCCCTGGCCGCGCTCAAGCCGGGCACCGAAACCTTCAGCCTGTACCACTCGGCGCTGGGTCGCTCGCGCGCCGACTGGCTGATCGGCATGAACATGAGCCGTCTGTTTACTTTGCTTGGACGCCAATCCGGCTATCAAGGCGTGTTGCCGGTGGGCCGGGTGCAAACGCCAACCTTGCGCCTGGTGGTGGACCGCGACCGCAGCATCGCCGACTTTGTGCCGGTGGCTTATTGGGCCATCGATGTCGATCTGCGCCATGAGCGCATGACCTTCACCGCCCAATGGCGCGCCACGGATGATGCGTGTGACGACCAGGGCCGCTGCCTCAACCCGCAGGTGGCCCGCGACGCTGCCGATGCCATGCGCAACGCCGCCACTGCGCGGCTGGTGAAGTTGCGCACCGAGCGCATGCGCGAGGTGGCGCCCCTGCCCTTCGATCTTGGCACCCTGCAGGAAATCTGCTCCAAAAAATTGGGGCTCGGTGCCCAGGAAACCCTGGATATCGCCCAGTCACTCTACGAAACCCACAAGCTCATCACCTACCCGCGCAGTGATTGCGGCTACCTGCCGTTGAGCCAGCACAGCGACGCGCCGAAAATTTTAGCTGCGCTGGGGCGCGCGGACCCGGCAGTGAATGAACTGACGCCGCATATCGATCCCCAACGTCGTTCACGGGCCTGGAACGACGCCAAGGTCAGCGCGCACCATGGCATCATTCCCACCGGGGCCGGTAAGGATGTGGGGCAGCTCACCGGTAAATACCGTGCGGTCTACACCCTGATCCGCGCACGTTACCTGGCCCAGTTTCTGCCTAATCATGAATACGATCGCACCCAGGCGGATTTCGACTGCGCAGGCCAAGCGCTGCGCGCGGTCGGCAAGGTGGTCATCGAGCCGGGCTGGAAGCGCGCGCTGCCCGAAGCGCTGGCCCCGGCAAAGGGGCGCGAGGCACCCGCGCCGCAAGCCTTGCCGGCGTTGGCGCAGGGCCAGGACTACGCGGTGGCCAAGGTCAATCTCAAAGACCTGTGGACCCAACCGCCCAAACCATTCACCGAAGGCGACCTGATCAAGGCGATGAAAAACGTCGCCAAGCTGGTGGAAGACCCGCTGCTCAAGCAAAAACTCAAGGACACCACCGGCATCGGCACCGAGGCCACCCGCGCCGGAATTATCCAGGGGCTGTTGGACCGTGGTTACCTGATCAAAAACGGTAAGTCACTCTCGGCCACTGCGGCCGCATTCAGCCTGATCGACGCCGTACCTCGAGCCATTGCCGACCCAGGCACCACTGCGATCTGGGAACAGGCGCTGGACATGGTGCAAAGCGGTGAAATGAGCCTGGAAGAATTCGTCGCCAAGCAGGCGGCGTGGATGAGCAAGCAAGTGGCGCGCTGCAATGGTATGCGCATGACCATCACCGGCCCAGCCAGCCCGGCAGGTCGAGGCGCCACGCCATGGAAAAAGAAACGCAAGACGGCGCCACGCAAGACAACGGCCGGTACCAAGCGGGGGAAAAAGCCGACAAATGCCGGCTGAAAGACGAAAAAATCCAGTGAATGACGTTTTTCGACGGGTTTAACGCCGCTTTGGACCTTGCAGCCCCGTAGCCCGTCTAGGATTCTGTAAGGGACCTGCTGACTTCCTAACAACAACACCGGAGTGGCCGCCATGAAAACCGTCGCACAAGTGCTCAAAGCCAAGGACCAGAAGAATCAGGAGGTCCACACCATCAAGTCGCACCAGACGGTGATGGAGGCATTGATCCAGATGGCTGCCAAAAACGTCGGGGCCTTGCCGGTTGTGGACGAAGGCAAAGTCGTGGGAGTGATCAGTGAGCGCGATTACGCGCGCAAGTTGATCCTCAAGGGGCGTTCTTCCGCGACCACTGCTGTGAGTGAAATCATGAGTTCGCCAGTGATTACCGTCGATACTCACCAGAGCGTCGAAAAGTGCATGAACATCATGACGGACGGTCACCTGCGCCACCTGCCCGTGGTCGAAGATGGCAAGCTGATCGGCTTGTTGTCCATCGGTGACCTGGTCAAGGAAGCCATTGCCGAGCAGGCTGACTTGATCAAACAACTGGAGCAGTACATCCGCGGCGAATAGGGGACCCCATGCTCGACACGCTGGAACATCAAGAAGACCACCTCGATACCCTGCACCGGGCGATGGCTGAGCGGCGCTTTGTGGTGCTGACCGGTGCGGGCATCAGCACGTCGTCGGGCATTCCTGATTATCGCGACAGCGAAGGTGTGCGTCGGGGCAAGGCGCCGATGATGTACCAGGAATTCCTGGCCACGCCGCAAGCGCGGCGCCGCTACTGGGCGCGGGCAATGCTGGGTTGGCCACGGGTGCGCGTGGCGCAGCCGAACAAGGCTCACCTGGCGCTGGCCACGCTGCAACAACGCGAGCGCATTAGCGGGCTGATCACGCAGAACGTCGATACCTTGCATGACCAGGCCGGTAGCCAGGATGTGATCGAGCTGCATGGAAGTCTGCATCGAGTGCTGTGCCTGGATTGCCAACAGCGCAGCGAGCGCGATGTGATCCAGCGGGTGATGGAAGATCAGAACCCCTACCTGGCCGGCGTCGATGCCGTGCAAGCGCCCGATGGCGATACGCTGCTCGACCCTGCCTTTGAAGAACGCTTCCAAGTCCCCCACTGCCCGCACTGCAATGGCCAACGGTTGAAGCCCGATGTAGTGTTTTTCGGTGAGAACGTCGCCCAGGCCACAGCGGCCAAAGCAATGGCGGCGGTGCAGCAGGCTGAAGGGCTGCTGGTGGTGGGCTCATCGCTGATGGCCTATTCGGCATTTCGCCTGTGCAAGGCGACGGTGGAGCAAGGCAAGCCGGTGATTGCCATCAACCTGGGCAAGACACGCGGGGATGAGCTGTTGCAGGTCAAGATCGAGGCGTCCTGTGAGCGGTTGTTGCCGTTGCTGGTCAAGCGATTGAGCCAGTAACACCGCCACAAACCAACAATGAACAGGGCTGTATGTGGGAGCGGGCTTGCTCGCGAAGGCGGTGCGTCAGTCAAAAGCGCTCCGGCTGACCCACTGCCTTCGCGAGCAAGCCCGCTCCCACAGGTTTCCATACTGAATTGATGACATCGCCCCTTCGACCAACCGCACAAAAAATGACGCCCAAGTCACGTTTTTCCGCATTCCCCCGCCCCCACAACAATTTATGTAGTACTCAAAAAAAATCACTACATAATCGTTGACGTAACCTTTTTACCCTTGCATTATCGAGACGTCTCCCGGATCGGGAGCGTTGGTAACACGTGTTTTGAACAAGCTCGTCTGACCGCCGAGCTGTTTTTCCGGATGTGCACTGCCCACAAGGCAGATTGATGAAACTGACCGGCCCGCAAGGATCGGTACAAGAAGCTAAAACGCTGCTTGTCTTCGCGATGAAACCATTGCGTAGCCGTTCATCAGCAAGACTACATGCATCAGGTTCAAGACCCTGCCCGTATTCGGCAGACAGTCACCGACGCCCGGCTTTCAAGCCGGAGACAACTAAGCAGTTTTAACGGAATCAACTGATAGATCGCCAACTGGTCAAGGGGCTTACATTATGAATCTGAACAACCAACCAACTATCGATGAATTGGCTGAGATGTTCGCAGCGCAGAAAGACACACTCGACGACCATATCCTGTGGGTCGAAAAATCGGGTCAAGTCCATATCGACTGCGTGGCGCCCCATACCCTTGAGGAAGAGTTCGATAAAAACAACCGCAACCTGGCGGCGCGCCTGAAAATGTATCGCCGCGGCCAGGGTTATGTTGGCAAGAAAGCGGCTGCCGATCAAAACTTTATCGAGCAGGTATTCGACACACTTAACAATGCCTGGGCATCTTTCAAAGACAGCTCGAACGTTAAGGTAATCGACCGCTATTACTAAGTGATATTCGACAACTAATGGGCGCTGGCTCGTCGGCGATGGCGGTTTAATATTCAACACTGATGTTGAGTTTTAAATAGCCATCGCCGACGAGCCAGCGCCCACATTTGTTTTGCGTCGTGATCAAAACGATGGGAATCGGCCTTTGGCGGCCTCATCGCGAAAAATATCGAACAAGACCTGCGCAGCTGCCGACAATTCATGGCCCGGCTTGGTCAACACACCAATCGGTCGCTCGATCACCGGATCGCTCAACGTGATGCAATAGGCGCCCGCCTCTTCCATCTGTTTCGCGCACAACGCGGGTACGGCGCTGACGCCAAGGCCATTGGCAACCATCTTGCCCACCGTCGCCAATTGATGGCTCTCCAGCGCCACCGGCAATTTCATCTGCAACGCGCCCAGGTGCTCCTCAAGCATCACCCGTACCGTGGAAGGCCGCTGCAGGGTAATGAACGGCTGCTCCAGCAAGGTTTGCCAGTCGATTTCGCTTCGCTGGGCCAACGGTGAATCTCCCGGCACTACCGCAATAAACCGGTCCAGATACAACGGGGTGAACGCCAGAGACGAACCCTCGGACGGCTCGAACGCCACGCCCAGTTCCACCTGACGGTCACGCACCATCTCCAGCACCTGCTCGTTGATCAGGTCATGCACCGTCACGTTCACTTGCGGGTAACGGGCGCGGAATATCTTCAGGATCGGTGGCAGCAAGTTGCCTGCAAACGACGGCATCGCCGCCACGGTGACCCGGCCACGCTGGAGGGTGAAACGCTGGCGCAGCTCGTCCTCGGCGTTGTCCCAATCGGCGATCAAGCGACGCGCCAGAGGCAACAACGACTCACCTTCAGGCGTCAGCGCGACATTGCGCGTATTGCGGCTGAACAAGCGCCCGCCTAACCCCTCCTCCAGCCCTTTGATGGTCAGGCTCAGCGCCGATTGAGAGAGGTGCAGGCGTTCGCAAGCAGCGGCGAAACTCAGGCTCTGGGCCACGGCGAGAAAGGCCCGCATCTGTTTAACGGTCATAGGAAGCTCCACGCTGCCAGTCGGATGCTGCAAGTAAGGTTGCCGCATGTCTATGCTTGAAGCTTGCGGCCTAAAACCGATTATGCTGTTTTTCAAACCAATCAACCTTAAAAAACAACTTAACAAATCAATCCGTCGGCGCAACACTCGTGTCATGGCTGGCCCACACACAATAAAAGAGGTGCATATGGCAGGTTTCGATAAACGCGTGGCGTCCTATGAAGAAGCACTGGCAGGCCTGGAAGACGGGATGACCGTGCTCTCCGGTGGTTTTGGCCTGTGCGGCATTCCGGAAAACCTCATTGCCGAGATCAAGCGCAAAGGCACCCGCGACTTGACGGTGGTTTCCAACAACTGCGGCGTCGATGGGTTTGGCCTCGGCGTGCTGCTGGAAGAAAAACAGATCAGCAAAGTGATCGCGTCCTACGTCGGTGAAAACGCCCTGTTCGAGAAGCAACTGCTCAGCGGCGAAATCGAAGTGGTATTGACGCCCCAAGGCACCCTGGCAGAAAAAATGCGCGCAGGCGGTGCTGGCATCCCGGCCTTCTTCACGGCCACCGGCGTCGGCACCCCTGTCGCCGAAGGCAAGGAAACCCGCGAATTCAATGGCCGCCCCTACCTGATGGAAGAGTCCATCACCGGCGACTTCGCCATCGTCAAAGGCTGGAAAGCCGACCATTTCGGCAACGTCATCTATCGCCACACCGCCCAGAACTTCAACCCGCTGGCTGCCACCGCCGGCAAGATCACCGTGGTCGAAGTTGAAGAAATTGTCGAACCGGGCGAGCTGGACCCGGCGCAGATCCACACTCCAGGCATCTACGTCGACCGGATCATCTGCGGCACCTTCGAGAAGCGCATCGAACAGCGCACTGTCCGCAAATAATCCGCCAGCCCAAATAATAAGGAGACAAACAATGGCCCTTACCCGCGAACAAATGGCTCAACGCGTCGCACGTGAAATGCAGGACGGTTTCTACGTCAACCTCGGCATCGGCATTCCGACCCTGGTGGCCAACTACATTCCCGAAGGCATGGAAGTGATGCTGCAGTCGGAAAACGGCCTGCTCGGCATGGGCCCGTTTCCTACCGAAGAAACCATCGATGCCGACATGATCAACGCCGGCAAGCAGACCGTGACTGCGCGCATTGGCGCCTCGATCTTCTCCTCCGCCGAGTCCTTCGCGATGATTCGCGGGGGCCACGTCGACCTCACCGTGCTCGGCGCGTTTGAAGTGGACGTACAAGGCAACATCGCCTCGTGGATGATTCCCGGCAAACTGGTCAAGGGCATGGGCGGCGCCATGGACCTGGTGGCCGGTGCAGAAAACATCATCGTGATCATGACCCATGCGTCCAAGGACGGTGAGTCCAAGTTGCTCAGCCAGTGCAGCCTGCCGCTGACCGGCGCCAAGTGCATCAAGCGTGTATTGACGGACCTGGCTTACCTCGAGATCGAAAATGGCGCTTTTGTCCTCAAGGAACGCGCACCTGGCGTCAGCGTTGAAGAGATTGTGAGCAAGACCGCCGGTAAACTGATCGTCCCGGACCACGTTCCAGAAATGCACTTCCAGTGAGGACAGATTCCATGCAAGACGTCGTGATTGTTGCTGCCACCCGCACCGCCGTGGGCAGCTTTCAAGGTTCGCTGGCCAGTATCCCGGCACCGGAACTGGGCGCGGCCGTGATCCGTCGCCTGCTGGAGCAGACCGGCCTGGACCCGGCTCAAGTGGATGAAGTCATCCTCGGCCAGGTACTCACCGCAGGCAGCGGCCAGAACCCTGCGCGCCAGGCCTCGATACTCGCCGGTCTGCCCCACGCCGTGCCGGCCCTGACCCTGAATAAAGTCTGCGGCTCGGGCCTCAAAGCCCTGCACTTGGGCGCCCAGGCCATCCGTTGCGGCGACGCCGAGGTGATCATCGCCGGCGGCATGGAGAACATGAGCCTGGCGCCGTACGTATTGCCCGCTGCACGCACCGGACTGCGCATGGGCCATGCCAAAATGCTCGACAGCATGATCACCGACGGCCTGTGGGATGCGTTTAACGACTACCACATGGGCATCACTGCCGAGAACCTGGTAGACAAGTACGGCATCAGCCGTGAAGCCCAGGATGCTTTCGCCGCTGCCTCCCAGCAAAAAGCCGCTGCGGCTATTGAAGCAGGTCGGTTTGTTGATGAGATCACCCCGGTCCTGATCCCCCAGCGCAAAGGCGACCCAGTGGCCTTCGCGGTCGATGAACAACCACGCGCCGGCACCACCGCCGAATCCCTGGCCAAGCTCAAACCCGCATTCAAGAAAGACGGCAGTGTCACCGCCGGCAACGCTTCCAGCCTCAACGACGGCGCCGCTGCAGTGTTATTGATGAGCGCCGATAAGGCCAAAGCCCTCGGCCTGCCTGTACTGGCGCGTATCGCCAGCTACGCCAACGCCGGCGTCGACCCGGCGATCATGGGCATCGGCCCGGTGTCGGCCACTCGCCGCTGCCTGGACAAGGCCGGCTGGAGCCTGGGCGACCTGGACCTGATCGAAGCCAACGAAGCCTTTGCCGCGCAATCTTTGGCGGTGGGCAAAGAGCTGGAGTGGGACGCTGAGAAGGTCAATGTCAATGGCGGTGCCATCGCCATCGGCCACCCGATCGGTGCCTCGGGTTGCCGCGTGCTGGTGACATTGCTGCATGAAATGATCAAGCGCGACGCCAAGAAAGGCCTGGCGACGCTGTGCATCGGTGGCGGTCAAGGTGTAGCCCTCGCCCTCGAACGCAGCTGATCCAAAGAGCAACAGAAGCAAAGGCTCGGTTCCACGAAAACCGGGCCTTTTCTTTTTTAAGCCGTCCCCATGAAAAACCACCGTCCAACTGTGGGACCTGGCTTGCCTGCGATAGCGGGTCGACCGTTGGCAAATGTGCTGGCTGACCCTGCGCTTTCGCAGGCAAGCCAGCGCCCACAATGATCTCTATTATTAGTCCGTGCGTGGCACCGCAAACACGGCAGTCGCTCGCGCCACGACATTCTCCCCCACCTGCAAGCTCACCGTGGCAAACGCCATCTGCCGCCCGCGTTTGTGATGTTCCAACCGCACCACAATCCAGTCGCCCACCTGCACCGGCCCCAGGTAATCCAACGTCATGCTCGCGGTAATCAACGGCAACGGCGGCTCACTGGAAAACGCCATCGCATAACCCATGCCGACATCCGCCAGGGTCGCCAACACCCCGCCATGCACCGTGCCGCGCCCATTCGCGTGGCGGTTATCGGAGCGCAGGCCTATTTCCAGATCCAGGCCTTCGCCCCGGCAATAAGCTGGGCCCAGCAAGTCGAGCAGCGGGCTACTGCGCGGCAGCGAAACAAACCCTTCGGGCACGGCGTAGGCAGTCATGGCAAATTCATCCTTGGCGTAAGGTCTGAGGTGTACGCCCCGCCCTCTGCGGAGGCCATCATCATCAGTCACGCAAATCCTGCGCGATGCTTTGCGTAAATCCGCCAGACCCGCTTTAATCGCGGGCAATTTCCCCTGCATATCCAAGGAACAGCAATGCGCCACCTGGACGGCACAACACAACCGCTTCTTTTGATCTTGCTGGCCGCACTGGCCTTGGCCGGCTGTTCGCCCAAGGAGCACTCCCGTGCCACTGTCATCAACGGCGAACAAGGCCGAGCCGGCGCGCAATTGGCTTATGAGCACAAGCTGACCCTGGCGCTGCCCGGCGCCCTGCTTGCACCGCGCATGCAGGCCACCCGCGAGGCCTGTGAGTCGGCACGCTTTGGCGCCTGCAATATTCTGGGCATCACCGAAGATGGCAACGGTGGCGAGATCATCCTGCGCATTGCACCCACCGGCGTGGAGCCGATGGTCGCGCTGGCCGCAGAAGGTGGAACACTCGGCCAGCGCATCACCACCGCCGAAGACCTTGCTGACGCGGTCGCCGATGTGCGCCGTCGCCAGGATCGCCTGCAAGCCCAGCAACAGCGCCTCGATGAGCTGGCCAAGCGCAAGGACATCAGCGTCAGCGACCTGATCGCTTTAACCAAGGAGCAGGCGGGCGTTGAAAACGAACTGCAGGCACTCGCCCAGGTCGCCGCCGGCCAACAACGCCGCCTTGATACTAACCGCGTGACCCTGAATTTCCGTTCCTCCGATGGCGCGAACCAGCAGTCACGCTTCAGCCGGATCTTCCGCAACCTGGGCGACAACCTGGTGGACGGCACGGCAGATGCACTGGAACGCGCCAGCTATGTACTGCCGTTCGTGATCCTGGCATTTCCGGTGATGTGGTTGTGGGTCTGGTTATGGCGCCGGTTTGTGGTGGCTGGCAGGCGTACTGCTGCAAACGAGCTTTCTGTGGCGAGCGGGCTTGCCCCGCATTCGGCTGCCAAGCAGCCCCAGAACCAGGCACCGAGTGATGACTGACACACTGCGTTCTACTTGACAGGGGGCTGCTTCGCAGCCCAACGCGGGGCAAGCCCGCTCGCCACAGCAAGCCGCTCGCCACGACACGCCCGCCAGCGATAATCAGCGCTTCATGCAGCGCTGATACCGATCATCCACGCGCTTGGCGAACCACGCGGTGGTCAGGTTGCGAGTGATCTTCGGGCTCTTCAACACGATGCCCGGCAGTATCGCCCGTGGTATTGGCTTGCCGGCCGCTTTATCAGCCAGCGCGTACACGCGTTTGTAGAGGGTGGTCTCCTCAAAGTCCAATTGCTCACCCTTCTCCAACTGGCTCCGGATGGTCGGATTGCGCATGTCCAACTTGGCCCCCAGGGAGCGCACCGCCAACTCAGTGGTGCCCGGCAACAATGAGCCATAGCGAATCAAGTCGCCATCCAACGCCAGCTCGGTGCCAGCAATGCGGCTGACGGCAGCCTGGAACGCAGCGTTGCGGCTGGCGTACCAACCGGCGTTGAAGTCAGCAAAGCGGTACAGCGGCTGGTCATAACTGACCGGGTAGCCCAGCAAGTGGGCGATGCCGAAATACATGCCGCCGCGCCGCGTGAAGACTTCACGGCGAATCGTGCCGTCCACCGTGTAGGGATAACCCCGCGCCTGTTTCTGTGCAAAGTCGATGCTGACTTGCATCGGGCCTGCGGTATGCACCGGGTTGAAACCGCCAAATAAGGTATTACCCAGAGGCACCACGCTGATGAAATCGTCAAAGATTGCGCTCAGGTCCTTCTCCGTGCGTGCAGCACTCAAACGCTCGGCGTAGGACTTACCGGTAGGCGAGCGCAATTGCAGTGCGCTGCGCACCACAAAGGCCGGCACATGGACCTTGCCGGCACGGCGCAGGATTTCATCCTGGGCGATCTTGCCCATGTTTGGCACCGGCGGGTCGACCTGGTAGGTGGACTCTTGCTCGGTGACTGCCAGCACAGCACAGATATTTTCGGTGCTGGGGTAGATTTTCTGAGTGTCGAAGGCGGTGTAGATGTCTTGTGCCCAGCCACCGCGGTCCGGCACCGTCGCCGGCAGCAGGCGCACGATCTGCGCTTTCACCTCGGCCTCGCTACGCTCCGGCTGTTGCGGACTGCGTGAAGTGGAGCAACCGGCCAGCACCAGCAACGTGGTGAGGCACAGGATCAGGCGGCTTGAATACATGGGGCTTCCTTGGGTAACGACGGGCCGGACATTGCGGATATCGACAGGTAAGTCTAACCGGGGTTCGCCGACCTGCCGCACTCGCCAATCCCAAACTAACGTGACAGGATCTGTCATCGACCATTCCTACAAGGAGTTTGAATGCCATGCTCAGTGTGAACTTCCTCGTCACCTGCCTGATCGTCGTGCTGATCCCCGGCACCGGTGTGATCTTTACCGTCTCCACCGGCCTCACCGCCGGCAAGCGCGCCAGCGTATTTGCTGCGCTGGGTTGTACCGCAGGCATCCTGCCCCACTTGCTGGCATCGGTGCTCGGCCTCTCTGCCCTGCTGCACACCAGCGCGTTGGCGTTTGAAGTGCTCAGGTACGCGGGCGTTGCTTACTTGCTCTACCTGGCCTATGCCACCTGGCGTGATCGCTCGGCCTTCGCGATGAATGACTCACCGACTGCAACCACAGCGCGCGGCCTGATGATCCGTGGTTTCCTGTTGAACATCCTCAACCCCAAGCTGACGATTTTCTTCCTGGCCTTTCTGCCCCAGTTTGTTACCCCAGGCAGCATCTCGCCCGCCGTGCAAATGCTGGTACTGAGCGCAGTATTCATGGCGATGACGTTTGCGGTTTTCGTCATCTATGGCTTGTTGGCCAATGGCTTTCGCCGCGCCGTGATCGAATCGCCGCGCGTGCAGAACTGGTTGCGCCGCAGTTTTGCGGCAGTCTTTGCAGGGTTGGGTTTGAACCTGGCATTTGCGCAGCGCTGACAAGGACTACCGAAACGTCCCACGCAACACCCGGATAACCTCTACAGATACCACCTGAAAACCTCGGCAAAGTCCTTCGCCTGATCACACAGTGCGAGGGATTGCAGATGGTTTTTTTCGTTAAAGCCCCAGTTATGGGGGCTGTCTTTTGATCATCGCCACCAACCAACACATTGGCCTTCTGGTACTGGCCGTGATGGATTCAGAGACGCGAGACGTCGAATCCGTTCTCAGCGATTTCAAACGCTGCCTCAATACCTACGAGCTCTGGGCCGAAAGCTACATCAGCTTTTCGGCACTGGATGTCGATCAGGTATTCAAGGTCGGGGATGAGGTGGCACTCGTCGCGCCGATCAACCGCTCCATCCTGCCCAGCTCGGCCGTTGCGGCCTGCAAGCAGGACGGCACCCTGACCCTGGTGCACATGTTCCAGAGTTCTCAATTTGTACCCATCGGCAACACGCCAGTGGTGTTGCAAACCATCGACCCCAACGGTGGCCCCCTGGGCGACCCCATCAAAAAATTTATCGGCCCCAGTGGCATTCTGAAAATCACCGAGTGCGATCGGAACCAGAAGTACCGAGTCAATTTTTACCCCAACGTTTCTAAAGAACACTTCAAGGCCTTATATGCCTCCTATCAGTCGGTCATCACCTCGCTGGAGCACTGGCTGCGCACGGAGTGGCGCGCCACGTTCGGGCCACTGTGGAATAAATACTCCGAAGCAAACTTCCTCAAACGCTACCTCTTACTGCACCAGGCCTACGCCAAAGGGTTTGGCGATGCACTTGGCTCACTCTGGGACACGCTCAAACTGCTGTTTGAGTGGCTTACCCACCCACTGACATATGCCGAACAGCTGCTGCACTACCTGACCCAGGCCGAGTTCGGAAAGCTGCTGAATGTCAGCGCCGAAATGCTTGCGAAAGGTTTGCTGGTACTCAGTGATGAGCCTCTGCTGTTCATCTACCTGGCGGCAATGGTCAGTTGGATGCGGATGATGCCGCCGCCACTCATGAATGAGTTGCTGGGCTCGATCAGCCTTGAAGTGCTGATCAACGTGTTGCTGTGCCTTGCCACTGCCGGGATGGGCCTGGTGATACGCCTTGGCAGCAAGGTGCTGGGCAGCATCAAGTCTCATCGTGCGCGCCGGTGGCTGGAGCACATGGCCAAGCAGTTCGGAAAATCTCAGTTGGGTGAGCATGTTGAGGCGGCCAAGCCGATATTGCTCGGTAGCCCGGCAATCCAGATTCAGACGGTGCCAGTTGCGCCGTTAAAAGCTGGAGACAACCTGATTACGAACGCGGTGTCGATGGTTCGCAGCAAGACGCAGAAGACGGTGCTCGTGCGGCAAGAGTATGTCGATGATGTGCCTGTTGCTGCGAAAAATCCGCAGGGAGATGCGGCGGCGCCTGCGGATAAAACAGCCACCCATGGCTGCCCGGTGTCGATGGTCACCGGCGAAGAATTGCTCACCCTCACTGATGGCGCGCTGGACGGGATATTGCCGTTTGAGTGGACGCGGCTGTACCGCACCAGTGCGGTGGAAGTGGATTGCGGGTTGGGGTTTGGCTGGAGTCATGCGCTGGCACAGCGGTTGGTGGTTTCGGGTGATTCGGTGGTTTGGACGGATCATGAGAATCGATCGACTGCCCTGCCCCTGCCGACTGTGGCGCGACCGGCGATTACCAATAGCCTGGCCGAAGCGGCGATCTATTTGGGTGCCCTGCCCGATGAGTTGGTGCTGGCCCAGGCATCACGGTTTTACCACTTTCGCGATGGTGTACTGACGGCGATCAGTGATGCGTATGACAACCGGCTGCGGGTTATTCGTGATCGTTTGGGGCGGATTGAGCGGCTGGATAACGGCGCGGGTCGGTCGCTGTTTTTGCGCTATGAACTCGGTCGCATTGTGGCGGTTGACTATCAGGTTCATCGCGCCAAAAGCCGTGAGCCCTACGTCTGGGTAACGGAGCAGAACGTCGTTTCCTACGCCTATGACGACGCTGGCCGATTGGTTTCGGCGACCAATGCTGTAGGTGAAAGCGAGGTTTATCGGTACGACGAACAGCACGTCATTCTTGAGCGGCAGTTGGCCGGTGGGGCGAGTTTCTTTTGGGCGTGGGAACGGGCTGGCAAGGCGGCGCGCTGTGTTCGGCACTGGGCCAGTTTTTCGCAGATGGACACGCGGTATGCGTGGGAAGACGGCGGCAGGGTCACGGTTCACAACGCTGATGGTAGCCAGGAAGTGTATGTCCACGATCAGCGGGCGCGGCTGGTACAGCGGATTGATCCGGACGGTGCGGAGCATTTCAACTCCTACGACGACAAGGGTCGGCTGACGGTCGAGCAAGATCCGCTGGGGGCGGTGACGGCGTATCAGTATGACGACGCCGGACGTTTGGTGGCGTTGTTTCCGGGGGAGGATGAGCCGACTTCCTACGAGCATGACAACGGGTTCGTACGGGTCGTAAGGCGGGGTGAAGCGGTTTGGAAATATGAGCGTAACGAACAAGGCGACGTTATGCGTCAGACAGATCCTGACGGCCACATTACGGACTACATCTACGACAAATACGGGCAGCTGATTGGGGTTTGGTATCCGGATAACGGGTCTCATCGGCTGGTCTGGAATGAGCGTGGACAGCTCGTTGAGGAACAACTGCCGAATGGTGGGGTTAAGCGTTATCGCTATGACGATGTTGGACGACAAGTTGCGCGTGAGGATGAGCATGGCGCGCTGACGCAGTATCAATGGGACGGTGTGGGTCGGTTGGTTCGTGTCGTACTTCCAGGCGGTGCCACGCGGGAATTCAGCTACAACCCGTACGGAAAAATCACCTCTGAACGTAATGAACTGGGCCACGTCACCCGCTACGAATACGCCGACGGCCTGCACCTGATCAGCCGTCGCATAAATGCTGATGGTACCCAGGTCAACTACCGCTACGACAACGTGCGGTTACTGCTGACCGAGATCGAAAACGAAGTCGGCGAAACCTACCGGCTGGATTACCATCCCAACGGCCTGATCCAGCAGGAAACCGGTTTTGACGGCCAGCGTACGGCCTACGTCTACGACCTCAACGGCAACTTACTGGAGAAAACCGAACACGGCGATGACGGCAGTCAGCTAGTCACCCGCTACGAGCGAGACTTTTCCGGCCGCCTCGTACGAAAAACTCTTCCAGACGGTGGAGTGGTCGATTACGCCTACGACCGCCAGGGCAACCTCCTCAGCGTCGACGACGGCCATTGGGCGTTAGCCTACGAATACGATGCCCAAAACCGCCTCACCACCGACCACCAAGGCTGGGGCACCTTACGCTACGGCTACGACGCCTGTGGCCAACTGAAAAACCTGCGCCTGCCGGACAACAACCGCCTCACCTTCAACCACGACAAAGGCGGCCACCTCGCCACCGTCGAACTGAATGGCAAAACCCTCACCTCTCACCTGTTCAAAACCGGAAAAGAACGCCAACGCCAACAAGGCCAACTGCTCAGCCATTACGACTACGACGACCAAAACCGCCTGCACGCCCACGCGGTGACGCAAGAGGAACACAAGCTCTACCGCCGTCACTACGACTACGACAAATCCGGCAACCTCACCCGCCTGCTCGACACCCGTAAAGGCGAGCATCACTACCACTACGACCCCCTCGCCCGCCTGACTCGAGCGGATCACTCGCAAGACGTGCAAGAGCGCTTTGGCCACGACCCGGCCGGCAACCTGCTGATGCAAGACCGACCCGGTCCGGACATCGTGGCGGGGAATCGGTTGGTGATTCAGGGCGATCATCATTATGACTATGACGCCTTCGGTAACCTGATCCGCCAAAGACGCGGCAAGGGCCATCAACTCGTCACCGAGTATCGCTACGACTGCCAGCATCGGTTGATCGGCATCACCCAGCCCAACGGGCAAATCGCTAGTTATCGCTATGACCCGTTTGGTCGGCGGATCAGTAAAACCGTCGATGGGATAACCACTGAGTTTTTCTGGCAAGGCGACAAGCTGGTTGCGGAACATCACGCGGATCGGCATCGCAGTTATATCTACGAGCCGGACAGTTTCCGCCCGCTGGTCCTGCTGGAGGGCTTTGGTCCAAAAAATACCCAGCCGTTCCACTACCAACTCGACCACCTCGGCACCCCGCAAGAACTCACCGCCCCCGACGGCGAAATCGTCTGGTCCGCGCACTCCCGTGCCTATGGCCAGATCAGCCGCCTCGACATAAACAAAGTCGACAACCCGCTGCGCTTCCAAGGCCAATACTTCGACGAAGAAAGCGGCCTGCACTACAACCGCCATCGCTACTACAATCCAGATATTGGTCGTTACCTGACACCCGACCCGGTGAAGCTGGCCGGTGGGATCAACGCGTACCGGTACGCGCCCAATCCTACGGGGTGGGTCGATCCGCTGGGATTGAACACATGCCCCGGCGGTAATGGCTGCGCGCCAAGTATCATCGACAAAGAGCCGCCGGTAGGCGTTAACCACGCAGAGCCAGCTACACCACAAATGTCGCGTGCAGAGCGACAGGCGAGGATTGATGAACTTACAGAGGCAAACGCGTACAGGCGATTGGATGAGCTAGAAAAATTGACACCAGGCGCGCATTTCTTGGAAAAACACGGCGCCCAGACAACACTCGAATCTCAACTGGAAAGACTCCAAACAGCAAGGAACCCGACAACAGGAATTATCGAAGTCTATACATCAGGTCCGAATAGCGGTCAGCCTAAATACCCACCTGCCGCGACTAGATACCTCAGTCATAAGGATCAATTGAACGCTATATTTAGAGCACAGCTCATTTTCAGAAGAAACGGTCATGCCGCATCATTGAGACCCATGAACATGGAGAGGGTAATTGGCGATGGATATTCCGCCGATGGCATGCAGTACGGCCAAAAGCGCAACGCCCGAGTAATACTCAACAGCCAAGGCAACCCTAAAACAGCATATACGGAGTGAGAAAACCATGAAAAGTATGAAAAAAGAACCCAGCATGTCAATAATTCGCGGTTTATTATTCACCTATGATATTGAAAATACTGACGATCTAGAAAGAGAAAAGCTGATTGCATCAAAAGATATAAATAATGAAAAGGAGCTTTCAGAGCTTTTTGATGAGTTGACCAAACCTGAGTTTTTGTCATATACAAATATTGAACAGGAGTGGTTTATCGATTCGATCGACCACTATTTATCTATCAACGACAGCTTCGATTCTGTATTTAAAACGATGGCAACTTACTTCAGCACACCTGTATACGATCAAAGAGCGTTCATGCAGATACTCTTGAACCGTCTTACGGACTACAGAAGCACACATTGAAAGCCTCGATTGTTTTTTATAACCTCAACGTCATCTCGCAACGTTCATTGTTTGCCAGCGCAGTGCTTTACAGCGATCCCAGCCCCGTGACGAACAAGCCCGCTCGCCACAGGGTCACCGATCGGAATTAAATCCCCGCCAACGCCAAATCCATCGCAAAGTAAGTAAAAATCAAATCCGCACCCGCACGCTTGATCGACCCCAACGTTTCGCGCACCACCCGCGCCTCATCAATCGCCCCTGCCTGGGCACCAAACTTGATCATCGCGTACTCACCACTCACCTGATACGCCGCCACCGGCAAACGCGAGGCTTCACGGATGTCGCGGATGATGTCGAGGTAGGCACCGGCTGGCTTGACCATCAGCGCGTCTGCGCCTTCCTGCTCATCGAGCAGCGATTCGCGCACGGCTTCGCGGCGGTTCATGGGGTTCATCTGGTAGCTTTTGCGGTCGCCTTTGAGCGCGCTGCCGCCGGCTTCGCGGAACGGGCCGTAGAGGGCCGAAGCGAATTTGGTGGAGTAGGCCATGATCGGAATATGCGTGAAGCCGGCATCGTCCAGGGCGCGGCGGATCGCTTGGACTTGACCGTCCATGGCGGCGGACGGTGCGATCACATCAGCACCGGCGCGGGCGGCGGCCACGGCTTGCTTGCCGAGGTTGACCAGGGTCGCGTCGTTGTCGACGTGGGCGCCGTGCATCACGCCGCAATGGCCGTGGTCGGTGTATTCGCAGAAGCAGGTGTCGGACATCACGATCATTTCCGGCACGGCGTCCTTGATGATCGAGGACATGCGCGAGACCAGGCCGCGTTCTTTCCAGGTGTCGCTGCCGTTGGCGTCCAGGTGGTGGGACACGCCGAACGTCATTACTGACTTGATCCCGGCGCGGGCATAGCGCTCGATCTCAGCGGCCAATTTCTTTTCAGGAATACGCTGCACACCCGGCATGCTGGTGATCGGCACAAAGTCGTCGATTTCTTCTTCGACGAAAATCGGCAGTACCAAATCGTTGAGGGTGAATTCGGTTTCCTGGAACAAGCCACGCAGCTCCGGAGAGCGGCGCAGGCGGCGTGGACGGGCTTGGGGGAACTGGCTGGTCATGGCTGTCCTGAATAGCGGCAGAAATAGTTGGGGCGAAAGCTTATGCCCCTTGGCCCCGGCAGCACAAACGCCAAGGGGCCAACAGTGTATTGCGCAGCTCGTAACAATTCATTGATCTAGAGCTGTACTCGCCCTTCGATGCACACCGCAACCGCACCACCGACCCAGATTTCATCGCCATGGCGCTCCACGCGTATACGCCCGGCGCGCCCCATGGCCGTGCCTTGGCTGACCACGTAATAGTCGGGCGCCAGCCCCTCGCTCAACAGCCATTGGGCGATACCGGCATTCAGGCTGCCAGTGGCGGGGTCTTCCTGAGCGCCGTCGCCGGCGATAAAGCCGCGGACTTCGAAGTGCGTGTCCACGGCGTCGCGCGCCGGGTCACAAGCTGCAATGACGCCAATCGCCAGACCGTGCAGTTGCGAGTAGTCCGGGCGCAAAGCAAGCACTTGGTCACGATCGGCCAACATCACCGCCAGCCAGCCCGCGCCATTGTCGACCCATCGACTGCTCACGATGGCTTCGGGCGCCAGGCCCAAACCCAGGCGCACGCGCTCAAGCAGCGGTGCATCCAGCGGGCCGGTGCGCAACAACGGCGGCGCAATGAACGCCAACTCGCCGCCTTCACGACGGACACGCACCAGGCCGATTTCGCACTCCTGGATAATCTCATCGCCCTTCGGCACGCCGCCCGCCTGCAACCAGGCATGGCAACTGCCCAGCGTCGGGTGCCCGGCGAACGGCAGCTCTGTGAGCGTGGTAAAAATTCTTACCCGATAGTCAGCCCGAGGATCACGCGGCGTCAGCAAAAACGTGGTCTCGCTCAGGTTGGTCCAGTTAGCAAAATCGGCCATCTGCTGGTCAGTGAGGCTGTCAGCGCCCAGCACCACTGCCAGTGGGTTGCCCTTGAGCGAAACGCTGCTGAATACATCCAGTTGCTTGAAATCAAAAGTCGGCATGCTTCAACGCTCTAGGGTCACGCAGGTATGTTCAAGCCACGAATTACCGCCGGACGTGCGACAAAGCCGTCCAGCGCGCGCAGCACATTGGGAAAGTCGGCGATGCCAACCAGATCGCCGGACTCATAAAAGCCGATCAGGTTGCGAATCCACGGAAAGGTGGCGATGTCGGCGATGCTGTACTCGTCACCCATGATCCAGGTGCGGCCCAGCAAGCGTTTTTCCAGCACTTCCAGTAATCGCCGGGACTCGGCGACATAGCGATCACGCGGTCGTTTATCTTCGTACGCCTTGCCGGCAAATTTGTTGAAGAACCCGACCTGGCCGAACATCGGGCCGATACCGGCCATCTGGAACATCAGCCATTGAAGGGTTTCATAGCGGGTGGCCGGGTCTTCGGAAAGCAGCTGGCTGGTTTTTTCCGCCAGGTAAATCAGGATCGCACCGGATTCGAACAACGCCAGCGGCTGACCGCTCGGGCCGTTGGGGTCGATGATCGCGGGAATCTTGTTATTGGGGTTCAGCGACAGAAATTCCGGGGACAACTGGTCCTGGGTCTCGAAACTGACCTTGTGCGCTTCGTAGGGCAGGCCCAGTTCTTCAAGCATGATCGACACTTTGACGCCGTTGGGCGTGGGCAGCGAATAGAGCTGCAAACGCTCCGGATGCTGGGCGGGCCATTTGCTGTTGATCGGGAAAGCGGCGAGTGCATTCATCGGGAAATCCCCAGGCGGAAAGTCCCCATGATAGCCACCCCACCGCCGTCCTGCATGGGTCATCATTGCGCAACATAACCACGCTATCGTGCGCGCAGGCGAACCAAAATGCCGATATGCACTCTTAAGTGCGCCATTACGGTGAAAGGAGACACCCTGTTACATCGACACGGAAAAACCGCAGGACGCCGGATGCGTCGCTGGGTCCCGGCTTGTCCGCCTTAATCCGATGCACTGAAGACTCGAACCTAATGACAATCAAGCCTCTGTGCCTTGCGCAACGCCTCAAACGTTATTCATACATCATGTTGCCGCTGCTTTTGGCAGGCGGCGCCATCGGCCTGAGCCTGGAGTCGCGCATCAGCAGCGCTGGCCCGGTGGATGGCGTGCAAACCCTGGTATTTCTGCGCCACGGCGAAAAACCCGTCGGCGGCCTCGGCCAGCTCAATTGCCAGGGTCTGAACCGCGCAATGAACCTGGCCACCGTGCTGCCGGAGAAATTCGGCAAAGCCAATTTCGTGTTTGCGCCCAACCCGACGCGGAATGTCGAGGAAGGCGAGCACGATAATTCCTACAGCTACATTCGACCACTGATGACCATCAGCCCCAGCGCGATCAAGCTGGGCCTGCCGGTGAACATCAAATTCTCGGCCAACGACACCAGCGCCCTCGCCGACGAACTGGTGGAAGACAAGTATCACAACGCGATCATCTACACCGCCTGGTCCCACGGCTACCTGCCGGAATTGATCAACAAAGTCGCCAGTGAGGCTTCGGGTGAAAAACACACCATCACCGACGATTGGTCGGGCAGTGACTTCGACACGCTGTATGTGCTGACGCTGACCTGGCACAACGGCAAGGCGTCGCTGCTGAGCCGCAACTACAAGCAAGGCCTGGATAACGGCCAGCAGACATGCCCGGATGCAACTCAGGTCAGCGCAGAAATCTGAAGCCGGCGCGGCACAAGCGTATGATGCGTCGCTATTGAATCATCTGCGGATCAGCACCATGCCCAACCTCCTCTCCACCCAGCCCAACCGGGGCTGGTCGTTCTGGTGGAAACCAGCGCTGTTCCTGCTGGTGGCCTGCATCGGCCTCTACTACGTGAAATGGTCGCCCTACTATCTGAAGGCATTCGTCGCGGCGGATAACCACAGCATCGGTGCCTCGATTCTCAATGACCAGCAAACCGCGCCCCTGACCGCCGCGCTGGCCTACGCCCAGGTGTATTTCCTGGCGATCTGGAAAGCTGCCGTGCTGGCGGTGATTCTGGGTTCGCTGCTGCAAGTGTTGATTCCCCGCGACTGGCTGCTGCGCCTGTTTGGCCGTGCCGGGCTGGGTTCGACCCTGCGCGGTGGGCTGTTCGCCCTGCCGGGGATGATGTGCAGTTGCTGCGCGGCACCTGTGGCGGCGGGCATGCGCCGTCAAAACGTGTCGGTGGGTGCGGCGTTGGCGTTCTGGATCGCTAACCCGGTGTTGAATCCGGCGACGCTGGTGTTCATGGGCTTTGTATTGGGCTGGGGCTTTACCGCATTGCGGCTGGTGGCGGGGATTGTGCTGGTGGTCGGGGTGTCATTGGTGGCACAGCGCATTGCCCGGCCCGATCAGGTGCCCGAAGCCGCATTGAACGCGGTCGCCGACGCCAGCCTGAGCGAATCGCAACCGTTCCTGAGCCGCTGGTTGCGCACCTTGTGGCAGCTGTTCTGGAGCACGATCCCGATCTACATCATTGCCGTGCTGGTACTGGGCGCCGCGCGGGTCTGGCTGTTTCCCCATGTCGATGGGGCCATGACCAACAGCCTGATGTGGCTGGTGCCACTGGCAATCGTCGGCACGCTGTTTGTGATTCCTACAGCCGCCGAAATCCCTATCGTACAAACCATGATGACCCTGGGCATGGGCACCGGCCCGGCCGTGGCCTTACTGATGACCCTACCGAGCGTGAGCCTGCCGTCACTGTTGATGCTGCGCAAGGATTTCGATGCGCGAGTGCTGGTGACGGTGGCCGTGCTGACCATGGTGGTGGGCGTGGCGTGCGGGTTGATCGGGGCGGTCATCCTGTAGATTTCGGGTGAGGTTCAAGGCGCTTTCGCGAGCAAGCCCGCTCCCACATTTGACCGCGTTTACCCTGTAGGAACGTGGTCGAAATGCCGGGACGGGCTTGCTCGCAAAGAGGCTCGTAACCACCGCTGATTATTCTGACTTACCACTGCGCTCGCGCAAGTACTCCACCACGGCGCCCTGCTCGCCCGCAAACTCGATCCGCGCACCTTTGCGTTCTCGCTGAAAGGCATACATCGGGTCGTAATACTCACGCAGCAAACCTTCGATCCACACCCGGTGCAGGTCCACGGCACCACTGCGGGCCTGTTCCGCCAGGGCATCTTGCAAGATCGCCTGCAGCCGCTGGAAGCGCTCGCCACCCAGGCGTTTATGGATATTGGCCAGGCTCTGCGTCAAGCGCTCGGCGAACAGTGCCTGACCGTTTTCGCCAAACACCTGAATGAACTCGGCGCAGAGGTCGACCACATAATCCCGCAGGATTCGTTCTACGCGGCCTTCAACGCTGTCTTCCAACCACACCATCGAAAACGTCTGCATGCTCTGGTGCAAGGGTAACGGCAGCGCACAGCTGCCGATCATGCGGCTTTCGTCCTCGACCACGAATTGCTCGATACCACCCGCGCGTTTTTTCAGCAGGTCCACAGCCAAACGGTTTTCGAAGTCGATGTTGGACGGCTGCGCGGTGGCGCGCTTGCCAAAGCTGGAGCCGCGATGGTTGGCGTGGCCTTCCAGGTCCAATGCGTTGCGCAATTGGCCGAGCACTTCGGTCTTGCCGGTGCCGGTCATGCCGCCAAGCAGCACAAAATCACAATGCGCAGTGGCCTGCTCCAGCGTTTCCAGCAGGAAAGTACGCATGGCTTTGTAGCCACCGCCGACTCGCGGGTACTCGATACCGGCTTCGGTCTTCAACCATTGCTGCACGATCTGCGAACGCAGCCCACCGCGGAAGCAGTACAAGTAGCCCTCAGGGTTGGCCTCGGCAAACTGCGCCCACTGTTCAATACGTTCGGCCTTGATCGCGCCGGACACCAGTTCATGCCCCAGCACGATAGCGGCTTGCTGGCCTTGCTGTTTGTAACAGGTACCGACCCGCTGGCGCTCGTCGTCGGTCATCAGCGGCAGGTTGACCACACCGGGGAATGCGCCTTTGGTGAACTCGATCGGCGCGCGGGTATCCATCATCGGCCGGTCATTGAGGAAGATGTCGCGGTAGTCGGTGATGTCAGTTGCCATCAAAACACCTCTACCGCGTGGGTCTGTCGCTCAACCAGTTCGCCGATGGGCTCAAGGCTCAGGCCCAGTTCGGCGGCCACGGTGTGGAATTCGGCGTCGCCTTCGGGGGTAACGGCGATCAGCAGGCCGCCGCTGGTTTGCGGGTCACAAAGCACGCGCTTGTGCAGTTCTTGCAGGCGCCCGAGCTTGCTCGAATAACTGTCGAAGTTGCGCAAGGTGCCACCGGGCATGCAGCCCTGATCGAGGTAGTCCTCGATCCCGGCCAGGCGTGGGACCTTTTGGTATTCGATGCGCGCCGTGAGACCACTGCCGTCAGCCATTTCCACCAGGTGACCCAACAGACCGAAACCAGTGACATCGGTCATGGCGGTTACGCCGGCCAACTTGCCGAAACGACTACCAGGTTTGTTGAGCGTGCACATCCAGTCTCGGGCCAGGCCGATATCCGCTTCGCGCAGTTTGCCCTTCTTCTCGGCAGTGGTGAGGATACCGATGCCCAGAGGCTTGGTCAGGTACAGTTTGCAGCCGGCAGTGGCGGTGTCGTTACGCTTCATGTGGCGTTTTTGCACGATGCCGGTGACGGCCAGACCAAAGATCGGCTCTGGCGCATCAATGGAGTGCCCACCGGCCAACGGAATGCCGGCGGCGTCGCACACCGAACGGCCGCCACGGATGACTTCGCGGGCAACTTCCGGCGCCAGTACATTCACTGGCCAGCCCAGAATGGCGATGGCCATCAACGGGTCGCCGCCCATGGCGTAGATGTCGCTGATTGCGTTGGTGGCGGCAATACGGCCGAAGTCGAAGGGATCATCGACAATCGGCATGAAAAAATCGGTGGTGGAGACCACGCCGCGCTCGTCATCGATGGCGTACACCGCCGCGTCGTCGCGTGAGGCGTTGCCGACCCACAGGTTGGGGTCGAGGTTCTGTGCGCCGCTGCCGGCAAGAATCACTTCCAGCACTTGCGGTGAAATCTTGCAGCCGCAACCCGCGCCGTGGCTGTACTGGGTGAGGCGAATCGGCTCGTTCATGGTGGACCTCAAGGTAACAAGTGCGCAGATTCTATCAGACAGCAAAAAGCCGGCTGGGCGCTTGTGAGCTCAGCCGGCTTTTTGTGTTTCTGGCGTTACTGCCTCGCGGCGAGCAAACGCTGGTGGCGATTACGTCGTGCGATGTTCAAGCACTCAATCGCTGCCGAGAACGCCATGGCCGCATACACGTAGCCTTTTGGCACATGGGCGCCGAAGCCTTCGGCGATCAGCGTCATGCCGATCATGATCAAAAAGCCCAGGGCCAGCATGACCACGGTCGGGTTGTCGTTGATGAACTTGGCCAGCGGTTCAGCCGCCACCAGCATCACGATCACCGAAACCACCACAGCAATGATCATGATCGGCAAGTGCTCGGTCATGCCCACGGCGGTGATGATGCTGTCGATGGAGAACACCAGGTCGAGCAGCAGGATCTGGCCGATGGCCGCGGCGAAGCCAATGGTCACGGCATTGCTGACGGTTTCTTTCGCCTCTGGCTCGGGGTCCATGCTGTGATGGATTTCGGTGGTCGCCTTCCACACCAGGAACAGGCCGCCGGCGATCAGGATCATGTCCTTCCACGAAAACGCCTGGCCGAAGATTTCGAACACCGGCGCCGTCAACTGCACGATAAACGCGATAGTGCTCAACAGGCCCAGGCGCAATACCAACGCCATGCTGATACCAATGCGGCGTGCCTTGGCCCGATGCTTCTCGGGTAATTTGTTGGTGAGAATCGAGATAAAGATCAGGTTGTCGATGCCCAGCACGATTTCCATCACGATCAAGGTGGCCAGTGCGATCCAGGCGGTGGGGCTGGCGGCCAGTTGTAAAAGGTAATCCATAGGTCAGTCCTGACGTTGTGCTGGGAAGTTAGGCTTCTTTGCTGTTCGATTCGGGTTCTTTTTCTTCCTGATCATCCTTTTTTTGCGGGCTGATCAAGCCTTGTGTCGCTTCACTCAATGCCTGCTCGGCGGCCTTATGGGTGTCATCGATGGCTTGCTTGGCGGAATCAGTGGCCTTGCCGAGCACTTGCTGGGCGCTTTTTTCCACCTGATCACAGCCGCTGACCACTATCAATGAAAGCGCAAGCAAAGACGCGGCGCCCAGGGAATTGAGTTTCATGATGTATTCCTCGTTAGAACCAGCGGGTCCAAATAGTGGCCCCTCGATAGCGAGGCATTCTATGCAGGCGAACAGTTCAGGAAAATTCGTATTTTTCTGACGTATACTTCGTTTTTTACGAA
The DNA here is from genome assembly GCF_059862645.1 of Pseudomonas sp. MF08831. NCBI lineage: Bacteria > Pseudomonadati > Pseudomonadota > Gammaproteobacteria > Pseudomonadales > Pseudomonadaceae > Pseudomonas > Pseudomonas sp. MF08831. Next base: position 161,047 of record NZ_JCBCUX010000010.1, read on the forward strand.
GTGTAGACCGTGATGCTCAATTACCGACAACTGCATTACTTCTGGGTAGTGGCCAAGACCGGCAGCATCGTGCGCGCCTGTGAGCAATTGAACCTCACGCCGCAGACCATCAGCGGTCAGATCAGTCTGCTTGAGCAAACCTTTGGTATCGCGCTGTTTCAACGCGTCGGGCGCCAGTTGGAACTGACTGAGGCCGGGCGCCGCGCCCTGCCCTACGCCGAGCAGATGTTCCAGACCGGTAATGAGCTGGAGGCGTTGCTGCGCGCAGAGCCAAACGAACAGCAGATCCTGTTCCGGGTCGGCGTCGCGGACGTGGTGCCTAAATCCATCGTGTACCGGCTGATCGCGCCGACCATGGAGCTGAGCGAACCGATCCGCATCACCTGCCGCGAAGATAAACTCGACCGCCTGCTGGCCGACCTGGCGATCCAGCGCCTGGACTTGGTGATTTCCGACAGCCCCATGCCCACACACCTGGACATCAAGGGCTACAGCCAGAAGCTGGGTGAATGCGGTATCAGTTTTTTCGCCACCCAGGCATTGGCTGACAGGTATGGCGGCGATTTCCCACAATGCTTGCAGGGCGCACCGCTGTTGATTCCGGGAGCCGAGACGGTGGTGCGCAGCCGCTTGCAGCGCTGGTTTGCCGAGCAGAAGATCCAACCGAAGATCATCGGCGAGTTCGACGACAGCGCCTTGATGCAGGCATTCGGGCAATCCGGCAGCGGCATTTTTATTGCCCCCAGCGTGATTGCCGATGAGGTGGTGCGCCAGTATGGCGTGGCACTGATGGGCCAGACCGATGCGGTCACCGAGTCGTTTTACGCGATCTCGGTGGAACGCAAAATCAAGCACCCCGGCATTGTGGCGATTACCGAAGGGGCAAGGCGCGAGCTGTTTACCGCCCTGCCCTGAGGGTTCAGGCGTGGGATGCGACCGGTTGCCTGGCGGTCATCAGCCACAGCGCCAGCAAGATCGACACCAGGATAAAACCGGACGCCGCAAAACCCAGGCTGCCAAGGCCGAGGGTGTCGATCACATGCCCGCCGACCATTGCGCCCAAGCCGATCCCAAGGTTGGCGCCAGCAATATTCAACGACGCGGCAAACGCCGGGGCATGGGGCGCGGCCTTCATCAACCGCACATGGCTGACCAGGAACATCGCCGCCTGGGTCACGCCCCACACGGCCATCGCCGCCGCCAGGCCAATCGTTGAGTGAATTGCCGGAACCAAGGCCACCATGCCTGCGATCATGAACCCGCAGAACACCATGGAGGCGATCAAGGGGTGGCGATCCACTGCGCGCCCGCCCAGGGAGTTGCCGAGTAGGCCGACCGCGCCAAAGCCCATCAGGCACCAGCCCACCAGGGTGCCGTCGAACCCGGCCAGGCGCTCGAGGATGTCGGCCAGGTAGGTGTAAGCGGTGAACATGCCGCTGAACACCAGGATCGACAGCAGAATATGGCCTTGCATCACCGGGTTGCGCAGGATCTTGAACTGCGAGCGCAGGGTGACTTGATCGTTCTTCGGCTTAGTCACCGGCAGGTAGATAAACAGCAGCAACGCCTTGGCCAACGCCACCACGGCGAGGATCGCGAACGCGGTGCGCCAGCCGAACATGTCCGAAATCAATGTGCCCACTGGAATGCCGAACACGGTGGCGCAGACGATGCCAAAGCCAATCTTTTCGATGGCGCGCCCGGCGTATTCAGGGCCAACGATATCCACTGCGGTTTCACTGGCCAAGGCCCAGAACACCGGCAGCCCCAACGCGGGGATCAACCGTGCCACTGCCATCACCCAAATATTCGGCGCCAGCGCGGCCACCGTATTGGCCACGCCAAACATAATCAGAATGCTGATGAACAAACGCTTGCGCCCAAAGCGCGCGAAGTACGCCGTGAGAAATGGGCCAAACGCCGCCACGGTAAAGGCAAACAAGGTCACCAGCAGCCCGGCCTGGGACACGGTGACATCCAAGTCCCGGGCAATGGACGGCAACAGGCCGACGATAATGAATTCTGTGGTCAGCACGGTGAAGCCGGCGGCCGACAGCAGCAGGATGGGAAACAGCATGAAAACTCCAGAAACGACGACATCAACGACAGCCCGAGGGGCTCGCTGACGGATAGGAAAGGTGAGAGGCGAGAATGTTAACAGAGTATGTCGGGATTTGGCCAAGGCCCGCAGGCGCGGGTGACCGAATGCCGCATCGCACGGAACACTTTGTACAGCGTGCTAGACTCCGCGCCCCGCGCCCTACAGCCCGTTATGCGTGCGCCGCTGTGCCTTCAAAAAAATAGAGACATGTGTTTATGACTGCTGCCCCTTCCCTCCTGCAACGACTGGCTCGCGTCAGCCTGGTCACGCAAATCATCCTCGGCCTGGTCGCCGGCATCCTTCTCGCGTTGTTCGCGCCAGAGGCGGCCAAGGCCACCGGTTTTATCGGCAAGGTGTTTGTCGCCGCGCTCAAGGCCGTGGCGCCGATTCTGGTCTTCGTGTTGGTGATGGCATCGATTGCCAGTCATAAACACGGCCAGGAAACCCATATCAAGCCGATCCTGTTTCTGTACCTGCTGGGCACGTTCGCTGCCGCCGTGGTCGCAGTGATTGCCAGCACGTTGTTCCCCTCGATGCTGGTGCTCGCCACCCACGATGCCAGCGTCAGTGCGCCCGGCGGCATCGGCGAGGTGCTGCAAAGCCTGTTGCTCAGTGTGGTGGATAACCCGGTCAGCGCACTGATGAACGCCAACTTCATCGGCATTTTGGCCTGGGCCATCGGCATGGGCATCGCGATTCGTCACGCGGGTGAAACCACCCGCACCGTGCTGGAGGATTTGTCCAACGGCGTGACACTGATCGTGCGCATGGTGATTCGCTTCGCACCGCTTGGCATCTTTGGCCTGGTGGCCTCAACCCTGGCCACTTCCGGCTTCGGCGCCCTGCTCGGCTACGTTCACCTGCTGATGGTGCTGGTCGGCTGCATGCTGTTCGTGGCGCTGGTGGTCAACCCGGCCATCGTGTTCTGGAAACTGCGCCGCAACCCGTACCCGCTGGTGCTGATGTGCCTGCGTGAGAGCGGCATCACCGCTTTCTTCACCCGCAGTTCGGCGGCGAATATTCCGGTGAACCTGGCGCTGAGCAAACGCCTGGGCCTGCATGAAGACACCTACTCGGTGTCAATTCCGCTGGGCGCCACCATCAATATGGCCGGTGCGGCCATCACCATCACCGTGCTGACACTCGCAGCGGTTCATACCCTCGGCATTGCCGTCGACCTGCCGACCGCCGTGCTGCTCAGCGTAGTCGCGGCGATCTGTGCGTGTGGGGCGTCGGGTGTGGCCGGTGGCTCGCTGCTGTTGATTCCACTGGCGTGCAGCCTGTTTGGTATTCCCAGCGAAGTCGCCATGCAGGTGGTGGCCGTCGGTTTCATCATCGGCGTGCTGCAGGATTCGGCGGAAACCGCGCTCAACTCGTCCACCGATGTGCTGTTTACTGCTGCGGCGTGCCTGGGCAAGGATGAGCAATTGGCTTAACCGTCAGGCATGAAAAAGCCCGGGGCGTTCGATCAAGAACAACCCCGGGCTTTTTTTATGGGCTTAGAAAGCGCCCATGTAATCACGCTTGCCCACTTCCACACCGTTGTGACGCAGCAGAGCGTAAGCGGTAGTGACGTGGAAGAAGAACTGCGGCAGGCCGTAGGTCAGCAGGTAGGACTGGCCGCTGAAGCGCTTTTCTTTCGGCGTGCCTGGGCGGGTGATGATCTCGATGCCTTCCTTGCCGTCGATTTGCTCAGGCTTGATGGTGTCGACAAATGCCAGCACCTTGGCGATCAGTGCTTGCAGGTCGGCGAAGGTCACTTCGCTGTCTTCGTACTTCGGCACTTCGATCTCGGCCAGGCGCGCGGAAACGCCTTTGGCGAAGTCGACAGCGATCTGGACCTGGCGCACCAGCTGGAACATGTCCGGAAACAGACGCGCCTGCAGCAAGGCGTTTGGCTCGATGTTCTTGGCGGTGGCGTGGGCTTCGGCTTTGTTCAGCACATCGCTCAGGGCGTTGAGCATTTGCTTGAAGACCGGGATGGAGGCGGCGTACAGGGAAATAGTCATGAGAGTCTCACGGTAATGGCAGGGTTTGGAACCAGCGGCGATTATAGACATGCCAGCCGCGCGTGCCGCTTGTCTTTTATTTTTTCAGGATTAGGCTAGTGGATTCACTGCATAGGGAAAGCGCGATGACCGCCGAGCACGACACCGAGACCCCTGAGCCGCGCCTGAACAGCACGGAAATCCGCATCCTGGGCTGCCTGATCGAGAAACAGGCGACCAATCCGGAAACCTACCCGCTGACCCTTAACGCCCTGGTGCTGGCGTGCAACCAGAAGACCAGCCGCGAACCGGTGACGAACCTCAGCCAGGGCCAGGTCGGCCAAAGCCTGCGCGCGCTGGAAGGCCAGGGTTTTACCCGCCTGGTGATGGGGAGCCGCGCCGACCGCTGGGAACATCGCGTGGACAAGGCGCTGGAGCTGGTGCCGGCCCAGGTGATCCTGATCGGGCTGCTGTTTCTGCGCGGGCCACAGACGGTCAATGAACTGCTGACTCGCAGCGGGCGCATGCATGATTTTGAAGACGCCGAGCAAGTCGTACACCAGCTGGAGCGTTTGATCGCGCGCGGGCTGGCGGTGCTGGTGCCGCGTCAGGCCGGGCAGCGCGAAGACCGTTATACCCATGCGCTGGGGGACCCGGCGGATATCGAGGTGATTCTGGCGGCACGGGGGAATCCGGTGGAGCGGTCGACGGGGGCGGTTTCTCTGGATCGTATCGAAGAGCTTGAGTCCCGAATCGCAGCGCTTGAAGAACGCCTGGCACACCTGGAACAGGCATAACTCGATCAACAATGTGGGAGCGGGCTTGCTCGCGAAGTCGGTGGTTCAGTAGGCACATTCGTCGACTGACACACCGTATTCGCGAGCAAGCCCGCTCCCACATTTGGATCTGCGCAGGCGTTAATTTCGGGCGAAGGCCACTGCGGCCTGAAACTGTTCATCCGTTGGCCGAACGCCGGTGTACAGCACAAATTGCTCCAACGCCTGGATCGCGATCACTTCGAGCCCGGTAATCACTCGCTTGCCTTTGGCCCGCCCGCGCACGATCAGCGGCGTTTCGGCGGGAATCGCCACGACATCGAAGACGGTATCGGCGGCATCCACAGCTTCTGCTTCAAACGCCAGTTGATCCGCCTCTGCCCCACCGGTCATGCCGATCGGTGTCACGTTGACCAACATCTGCGGGCGCAAGTCCCCCAGCTCTGCCTGCCATTCGTAGCCCAGGCTGTGCGCCAAGGCCCGACCGGCCGCTTCGTTACGCGCCACAATCACGCCATGGGCGTAACCACCGTCGCGCAAGGCACTGGCCACGGCCTTGGCCATTCCGCCGCTGCCGCGCAGGGCAAAGGTGGATTGCTTCGGTACCGCGTGCTTTTTCAGCAGTTGCTCGACGGCGATGTAGTCGGTGTTGTAGGCCTTGAGATGGCCGTTGGTGTTGACGATGGTGTTGAGGGAGGCAATGGCCTTGACCGAGTCGTCCAGCTCATCGACCAAGGCAATGCTGGCTTCCTTGAATGGCATGGAAACGCCGCAACCGCGAACGCCCAGTGCGCGTATACCGCCGATCGCGCTGGGTAAATCCTGGCTGCTGAAGGCTTTATAGTAGAAGTTCAGACCCAACTGTTCATACAGATGGTTATGGAAACGCAAGCCAAAATTCCCGGGGCGCGCCGACAATGACATACACAGCTGGGTGTCCTTGTTGGGGTGCATCTGCATGGAAAACTCCTTTGAGTAAGCAATTGGGTACAGACCTTACACAACCTTTACCTATCGGCTGTGCTGTTTTTCAGAAATACGTTGTCTTAAAAGTATCCCCGCGACAATCCTTGAGTCTATTGATTGCAGACCACAAGCGCAGGGGCTAACCGAGGAATGACCATGATTCGTAAAATCCCCAAAATCGCCTTGCTTATCGGCGCACTCGCTATGGCAGGCCAAGCCTCCGCCCACGGTGGTGGTTGGGGTGGCCCGGCCGTGTTGGGTGCTTTAGTCGGCGCAGCCGTTGTCGGCTCGGTGGTTGCCAGCCAATCCCAGCCGGTTTACGTGCAGCAACCGGTCTACGTTCAGCCGCAACCGGTATATGCCGCGCCTCCTCCGGTCTACTACGCGCCGCCACCACCGGTGTATGTGCAACAGCAGGTTTATTATCGCCCGGCGCCGGTTTACTACGGCCCACCACGTGGTTACTACGGCCCTCCCCATGGCTATTACGGCCGCGGCTGGTAACACGCAATTGACATCACAGGATCAGGCCCCGCTTACCCGCGGGGCCTTTTTTTTGCCTCAAAGGTCCGGATTTACCCTGCAAAGGTCGCTGTGAGGACAATGCTCGAGGCGTAATCGCACATGATTATGGCTAATGTCTACTTGCTCGAACGAGGCTTGCGCTGTCATGTTTGTGTCACGAAACCCTCTCACTATTGATTCTGTCCAGCCAATAACAATTAAGGACGACTGACCATGCCCACGCAAAACCCGCACCGCACCGCCGGCCTGTGCACGTCCAGTAAGGTCTACAGTGCACTCACAGAGCTCAAGCACCTTGAAGGCCATCGCAGCGCGAAGTTCCTGGCGTTATTGGCGCAAAACCTGGTGCACAAGGGGCTGCTCAGTGAGCAGGAAGTGGTGATCATGCTTGATCAAGTGGTGGATTGACGTCTTGTGTTGATGACGACTATCGAGCCGGTTGATTTTTCCTTCGGCCCGCAGCGCCGTAAGGTGGCCTCCATAGCAATTGGAGGCCTCTATGCCCACTGTTCAGATCATGTCCGTTATCGGCAGCGCCGTTCCCGCCCCTCTTCGCAAGCTGGGGCTGCTGGCTTGCTGGTATTTGGTACGCGATGGCGAGCCCATCAGCGGCCCACTTACGTCGTTATCGGCCGCCGAAAAGCAGCTTCAACAAGCGTCGAGCTTCAGACTGCACGCCTGAAGCTCGCCTTCTGTAACCGCTAAGGCAGCGGCAGCTTGACCCGCGGTTTGCTTTCGACAAACAGCGCCCAGCTCGACATAAACAACGCCGCCACCAGCGGCCCGATCACAAACCCGTTCAGGCCAAACACCGACAGCCCGCCCAGGGTCGAGATCAGGATCAGGTAATCCGGCATCTTGGTGTCCTTGCCCACCAGGATCGGGCGCAGTACGTTGTCCACCAAGCCGATCACGAATACGCCGAACACCGCCAGCACCACGCCCTGCCAGATCGAACCGCTCAACAGGAAATAGATGGCCACCGGGCCCCACACAATCCCCGCGCCCACGGCAGGCAGCAGCGACAGAAACGCCATCAACACCGCCCAGAGCAACGCGCTGGGGATATCCAGAAACCAGAAAATCAAACCGCCCAGCGCGCCTTGAGTGACGGCCACCAGCACGTTGCCTTTGACCGTGGCCCGCACCACGCGATTGAACTTGAGCTGCAAACGGCGCTTTTGCGGCTCGGCCAACGGCACCGCCGTGCGCACTTTGCGCACCAGTTCCGGACCGTCGCGCAGCAGAAAAAACAGCAGATACAGCATGATGAAAAAGCTCACCAGGAAATCAAACGTGCCCTGGCCAAAGCTGAACGCCTGGGTCGCAAAGAATTGGCTGCCCTGCATTGCACTCTTGACGATCTTTTCCCGCAGGCCTTCCAGGTTGCCCATGCCAAAGCGGTCCAGCAGGTGCTGGAAGTATGGCGGCAGGACATTCTTGAATTGCTCGATATACCCCGCCACGTCCAACTTGCCGCTTTCAATATTTTTGTACAGGGTCGCGCCCTCTTGCACCAGCAGCACACTGGTAATGATCACCGGCAAAATCGCAATGATCAGGCACACCGTCAGCGTCGCCAGGGACGTGAGGTTGCGGTTCCAGCCGAACCGCTGTTGCAGGCGCCGCTGCATCGGGGCAAAGATAATGCCGAGGATCACCGCCCAGAACACCGCGCCGTAAAACGGCAGCAATATCCAGATAAAGGCGATGGTCACCAGGGCCAGCAGCAACAACAGGGTTTTGAATTGCAGGTTGGTTTGATTCATGTCCGGTCCATGTCAGAAAAGCCAAGGCCCTGTGCAGGCCCTGATGCTTAGTCCGCTGCGAATGCTGGGAGTGCCATCGTTTATCGCACAAGCATAGACCGCATCACTTATTGCCCGGAAGCCTGCGCCTTTGCCTCGCTCAACAGCGTCTGAATCATCTGCTCCTGAGCGTCATAGCGGCCTTCGCCGAAGTGGCTGTAACGCACCTGCCCCTTGGCGTCGATCAGGTAATGGGCGGGCCAGTACTGGTTATCGAAACTGCGCCAGATCGCGTAGTTGTTGTCGACGGCCACCGGGTAAGTGATACCGAGTTTGCGCACCTGGTCCCTGACATTGCCGATGATGTGCTCGTAGACGTATTCCGGGGTGTGCACGCCGATAACCACCAGCCCGTCTTGTTCGTACCGCCTGGCCCAGGCTTGCACATAGGGAAGTGCGCGGCGGCAATTGACGCAATCGTAGGTCCAGAAATCAACCAGCACCACTTTGCCTTTGAGCGCGTCGGTGCTCAGCGGTGGCGAGTTGAGCCACTCGACCGCGCCCGCCAGTGAGGGCATCGCACCCTGGGTGGTTTGGGTCTCTCGGCTGGCCACCTGGTTGGACACCAGGGCAAAGGCTAACAGCAGGCCGGCGAACAGCACCGAGATAAGTCGCATGGCAATTACCTTGTGGCGAGGGGGATGCCCCATTGGAAACCGCCGACGTATCGCGCCTATGTCGAAACCCGCCTGCCGATACACCACGATACAAAATCAACAAAGGGCGATCTGGATCAATAAATCCGAGATCAAGCTCCACTACCCTCGCGACCTTTTGCGACGCAAACCCATGCCATCTGTCATCGCCCCCGAACTGCTCGCCCCCGCCGGCACCCTGAAAAACATGCGCTACGCCTTCGCCTACGGCGCCGATGCAGTCTACGCCGGCCAGCCGCGTTACAGCCTGCGTGTACGCAACAATGAATTTGACCACGCCAACCTGGCGCTCGGTATCCAGGAAGCCCACGCGCAGGGCAAACGTTTCTACGTGGTGGTGAACATCGCGCCGCACAACGCCAAGCTGAAAACCTTCCTAAAGGACCTGGCGCCAGTGATCGACATGGGCCCGGATGCGCTGATCATGTCCGATCCGGGGCTGATCATACTGGTGCGCCGCCATTTTCCGCAGATGCCCATCCATCTGTCGGTGCAGGCCAACACGGTGAACTGGGCCAGCGTCGAGTTCTGGCAGCAACAAGGCATCAACCGGGTGATTCTGTCGCGCGAGCTGTCACTGGAAGAGATCGAGGAAATCCGCCAACACGTGCCGACCATGGAACTGGAAGTGTTCGTGCACGGCGCCCTGTGCATGGCTTATTCCGGACGCTGCCTGCTGTCGGGCTACCTGAACAAGCGCGATGCCAACCAAGGCACCTGCACCAACGCGTGTCGCTGGAAGTATCAGGCCACGCCGGCGGTGGAAAACGCCGCCGGCGACATCGTCCAAACGTGTCAGCCAACCCTGGGCATCGGCGCGCCGACCGATCAAGTGTTCCTGCTGCAGGAAGCCAATCGCCCGGATGAGCCAATGCCCGCGTTCGAGGATGAACACGGCACGTACATCATGAACGCCAAAGACCTGCGCGCGGTGCAGCACGTCGAGCGCCTGACCTACATGGGCGTGCATTCGCTGAAGATTGAAGGCCGCACCAAATCGCACTTCTACTGCGCACGCACCACCCAGGTGTATCGCCAGGCCATCGACGATGCGGTGACCGGGCGCGCTTTCGACCGCAGGCTGATGAGCGATTTGGAATCACTCGCCCAGCGCGGCTACACCGAAGGTTTCCTGCGCCGCCACGTGCATGACGAGTACCAGAATTACCAGCACGGCAGCTCGGTGTCGCAACGTCAGCAGTTTGTCGGGGAGTTGACCGGCGAGCGCCGTGGGGAGCTGGCCGAGGTCAAGGTGAAGAACCGCTTTGCCGTGGGCAATCATCTGGAATTGATGACGCCCGCCGGGAATTTTCACTTCGACCTGGCCGTGCTGCACAACGCCAAGGGTGACGCCATTGAGGTCGCGCCGGGCGACGGGCACACCGTGTATGTGCCGCTCCCGGCCGCAATGGACCTGCGCTTCGGCCTGCTGATGCGCGACCTCTAACGCGTCGCCGCGCAGAACCGGCGGATGGCCTCGCACGCCTGCAGCAACGCGTCATCGTCCAGGGCGTAAGCAATGCGCAGGTACGGCGCCAGGCCGAATGCGCTACCGTGCACGACGGCCACGTTGGCCTCATCGAGCAAGGCATGCGCCACGTCTTCGTCGTTTTGCAGCCGCTTGCCGGCAGGCGTGGTGCGCCCCAGCAAACCGGCGCAGGAGGCAAACGCGTAAAACGCGCCGCACGGGCGCGCGCATTCCAGGCCCGGCGTGTTGTTTAGAAAGGACACAACCAAGTCCCGCCGACGCTCAAACACGGCCCGCGACTGCTGGATAAACGCCTGCGGCCCGTTCAAGGCAGCAATCGCCGCGTGCTGTGAAATCGCGCTGGCGCCTGAGGTCTGTTGGCCCTGAAGCTTTTCCATCGCCGCCAACAACCAACGCGGCCCAGTGGCGAAACCAATGCGCCAACCGGTCATGGCGTATGCCTTGGACACGCCGTTCATGGTCAAAACCCGCGGCGCCAACTCGGGTTCAACCTCAGCCAGGGTGTGGAAGGTTTGCCCGTCGAACAGCAAGTGTTCGTAGATATCGTCCGCCAGCACCAGCACATGCGGATGCGCCAACAGCACGTCGGCCAGGGCGCGCAGCTCCTGCTGGCTGTACACCGCGCCGGTGGGGTTGGAGGGCGAGTTGAGGATCAGCCAGCGCGTCGCGGGGTTGATCGCCGCGTCCAGCGTCGCTGGCGTCAACTTGAACCCATCCTCGCCGCTGCACGGCACAATCCTGGCAGTGCCGCCGCATAGCTCGACCATTTCCGGGTAGCTGACCCAGTAAGGCGCGGGCACGATCACTTCATCCCCGTCGTTCAACGTGGCGGCGAGCGCGTTGTAGATCACGTGCTTGCCGCCACTGCTGACGATCGTGTCCTGCCAGGTGACAGCCAGGCCATTTTCACGGCGGAATTTTTGCGCGACCGCTTCACGCAAGGCACGCACACCGGCCACTTGGGTGTAGCGCGTGTGGCCATTGCGGATCGCGTCGATACCGGCCTGGCGGATGTGTTCCGGGGTGTCGAAATCCGGCTCGCCGGCGCACAGCGAAATGATCTGCGCCCCTTCGGCGCGGCGGGCGGCGACGCGGTCGATGATGCGGTAGGTGGCAGACGGCTGGGCGTGAGCCAGGCGCGTGTTCAGACGTTCGAGGGTCACGAGTCTTTCCTCTGCAACTGGTGATACCCCAGGGCTTCGCGCGCTTGCTTGAGGGTCTTGCCGGCCTCGAGCTGCGCCCGAATCTGCGACTCCGCGTGTTCAATCTGCCGCGCGGTGCGCGCCACGGCTTCGGCACGGTCGCGGGGCACCACCAGCACGCCATTCGCATCGGCCACCACGATGTCCCGGGCACACACACGGGCACCGCCGATGGCCACCGGCTGGTTTACCGACGCCACTTGCACTCGGTCCTTGCCGGTACGCATGTAGCGGCCTCTGGTGAACATCGGATAACCATCGCCCAACGCTTTGCTGACGTCCCTGCACACGCCATCGATCACCGTGGCGGCAACCCCGCGACTGCCGGCGTATTGGGTCATGATGTCGCCCCACACGGTGCAGTCGGTGCGACCGGCGTTGGCCAGCACCACCACGTCTCCTGGCCGCACGTCTTCGATGAAGTCACCTACCGAACCCGGCGGTGTGGCGGCTGGCACGTACTGCACGGTAAAGGCTGGACCGACGATAGTGCCACGGTAGTTATCCAGCGGTGCGATGCCCAGGCATTGGCCGCAAATGCCGAGTTTATCCATGGCATCCGAGACGCCGGGCGTGTCGAGCCCTTCAAAAAGCGCGACCAGCTGTTGGTCATTCATTGGGCGGGCTCCACACGGATGGCGTCGAATTGGCTGTCGTGCATCACATCGGCCACCGAACGGCCGCTGCGTACTGCGTCGACCATGCCGGCTTCACGGGCGGCGATGCGCTCGCCCAAATCCAGTACCTGTTCAATCACTGCGGCGGGGACGAAAACGCTGCCGCAGCGGTCGGCGATGACGAAGTCGTTTTCCGACACATCGACGCCACCGACGCTGATCGTCACGCCAGCGCCCACCTGCACCACGCGGTTTCGCGCACTGACCATGGTCACGCCACGGCCGTACACCGGGAATCCAACGGACGCGCTGCCGTCGATATCCCGGCTGAACCCGTCGATCGCCGCACCGCGAATATTCTTGGCCACGGCGGCATTGGCAATGATGTCGCCCCAGCACGAAACGCCGTCGATGCCTCCGGCGATGACCAGCACGCGGTCATCGCCGGTAATGGCGTCGATCACCGGGAAAATCAGGTGCACGCCGGGAGCGGCGTCGGTCTTGGGCGCCAGCTTGACCGTGCTGGCGCGGCCGACCACCGTGGGGCAATCCCACAACGGCCGGATGCCCACCACGGCGCCGGGCAGTTGCAGGACATCCAGTGCGTCGGAAACCGTGTTGGTGTCGAGTTCAGCCAAGCGTTGAAGCGGGTCGGGATGCCGCATTGAGGTGAGCCCCTGTTGTGGTTGGGGCTCAAGTCTTACCGAGGGGCGGTGAGCGGTATATTCGTATGTACGTTAGTTAAACATAGGTTAAACCTATGAAAGATCAGATCCTGAACTGACCCACCAACTGCCCCAGGCGCTGGCCCAAATCCGCCAGGCTGCGAGAGGTCTGGGCGCCCAGCTGGGTTTCATCGGCCACACTGTCCACCGCCACGGCGATCTGATGCACGCTGCGGTTGATCTCTTCGGCCACGGCAGTTTGCTCTTCGGCGGCGCTGGCAATCTGCGCGTTCATCGAGTTGATGGTGCCGATCAGTTGCGCCATGGTGTCCAGTGAGGCGCCGGCCTGGTTGGCCTGGGCCGAGGTGCCGTCGCCGGCATCACTGGAACGGCGCATCGCGTCCACGGCGGCTTCGGTGCCTTTTTGCAGGCGGTCGATCATGCCCTGGATTTCCTGGGTGCTGGTTTGAGTGCGGCTGGCCAACGCTCGCACTTCATCGGCCACCACCGCAAAACCACGGCCGGCCTCGCCTGCTCGCGCGGCTTCGATGGCGGCGTTGAGCGCCAGCAGGTTGGTCTGTTCGGCGATCGAACGGATCACCCCCAGCACGCTGACAATCGACGACACGTCCTGTTGCAGGCTGTCGAGGGACACGCCACTGCTGCGGATGTCATTCACCAGCGCATGAATCTGCGCAATGCTGCCGTCCACCACGCGCTTGGCGGCCTGGCCCTCGGCGTCGGTCTGTTGCGCGGCGACGGCGGCGCCCTGGGCGCTGCGCGCGACTTCATGGGCGGCGGAGGACATCTGATTAATGGCGGTGGCCACTTGGTCCGTTTCGTGACGTTGGCGCTCCATCGCGGTTTCCGAGCGCTGGGCTTGCTCGGACACCTGCCCGACCAACCCGGTGAGTTGCGAGGTCATCTCGGTGATCTGCCGCACCAGGCCGTGGATCTTGTCGACAAAGCGGTTGAACGCACCCGCCAGATCGCCCAGTTCATCCTGGCTGGTGATGGCCAGGCGGCGGGTCAAGTCGCCCTCGCCCGCCGCGATATCGTCGAGGTTGGCTTTCATCAAGTTCAACGGCCGCAGGATGGTATTGGCGGTCACCATGCCCACGGCGGCAATCACCAGCAACACCACCACGGCCACACCGAGGATGCTCAGCAGCACGCCTTCCATGCGTTTCTCGACCTTGGCCTCAACCACCGCCACCTGGGCTTCGATGCCGTCGAGGTTGACCGAGGTGCCAATCACCATGTCCCACTTGGGCAGGTATTCGGTGTAGCCAAGCTTGGGCACCAACTCGGTCTGCCCCGGTTGGGTCGAGCTGTATTGCAGGTAGTGGGTGCCGTCCTTGCCGACCTTGACCAGGTCGCGGTTGACGTAGACGCCGTTGGGGTCGCGGTTGTCCTTGAAGCTCTTGCCCACGCCGTCGGGGCTGTTGCCCTTGAACAGGCGGATGGTCTCGGAGTCGTAGCCGAAGAAGTAGCCGTCCTTGCCGTAGTTGGTGTTCGACAGCAACTTGACCACCTCGGCCCGCGCGGCGGTGTCGCCAGGGGCGGCGGCGTCGTAGAGCGGTTTGATGGTGGTCATGGCCACCTCGACGTAACTTTGCAGGGTGGCCTTGGCGTCGTTGAGCAGGCGCTGGCGGGTTTCATCCACTTCGTTGCGCGCCTGGCCCTGGAGGATCCACACGGTGGTCAGGCTGATGACCACGGCAAACAGCAATACCGGCACTACGGCGAGGGACAGGACTTTGGCCTTCAGACTCAGACGCATGGCTTTTCTCTCTTATTAGTGGCGACTTGGAGAGGCTATCGGCCAACTGCAACGGATCTGTAGGCCACTCGTTACCCGTGGCGCGGAAGGTGTTTCACATCATTAAAGGGTCATCGCAGCGAGCCAGCCGAATGCCAGCAACGGGATGTTGTAGTGCAGGAACGTCGGCACCACGGTGTCCCAGATATGGTGGTGCTGGCCGTCGATGTTCAGACCGGAGGTCGGGCCGAGGGTCGAGTCCGACGCCGGTGAGCCGGCGTCGCCCAGGGCGCCTGCGGTGCCGACGATGCACACAATCGCCAACGGGCTGAAACCCAGTTGCACACACAGCGGCACAAAAATCGCGGCGAGGATCGGCACCGTGGAAAACGACGAGCCAATGCCCATGGTCACCAGCAGCCCCACCAGCAACATCAGCAGCGCGCCCACGCCACGGCTATGGCCGATGAATGCCGCCGAGGTTTCTACCAGCGAACGCACGTCACCCGTGGCCTTGAGCACTTCGGCAAACCCCGAGGAAGCGATCATGATGAAGCCGATCATCGCCATCATCTTCATGCCTTCGGTGAACAGGTCGTCGGTTTCGCGCCAGCGCACGATGCCCGACACCGAAAAGATCAGGAACCCGGCCAGGGCGCCAATGATCATCGAGTCCAGCCACAGTTGAATGATGAACGCCGAGGCAATCGCCAGCCCGGCCACCAGCAGGGTCAGCGGGTTGTACTGCACGGCCACTTGCTCGACGCGCTCGATTTTTTCCAGGTCGTACACGCGCTTTTTGCGATAACTGACAAACACTGCCACCAGCAGGCCAACCACCATGCCCAGCGCCGGCAAGCCCATGGCGTGGGTGACGTTGACCTGGCTGACGTCGACGCCGCTCTTGGCCACGTTGGCCAGCAAAATCTGGTTGAGGAAGATGTTGCCGAAACCCACCGGCAGGAACATGTACGGCGTGATCAGGCCGAAGGTCATCACACAGGCGATCAGGCGACGGTCCAATTGCAGCTTGGTCAGCACATACAAAAGCGGCGGCACCAGCAGCGGAATAAACGCGATGTGGATCGGCAGGATGTTCTGCGAGGCAATTGCCACGACCCACAGCAGACCGATCAGCAACCATTTGACGTGGCTGCCGCCCGTGGCTTCCTGGCGATCGACCAGCATCAGCGCCTTATCTGCCAGGGCATGGGCCAGACCGGACTTGGCAATCGCCACCGCGAAAGCGCCGAGTAAGGCGTAGGACAACGCCACGGTCGCCCCGCCGCCCAAGCCGCCGTTGAAGGCTTTGAGCGTGGCCTCGATGCCCAGGCCACCGGTTAAGCCACCCACTAGGGCGCCGACAATGATGGCGATGACCACATGCACGCGGGACAAGCTGAGCACCAGCATGGTGCCGACCGCGGCGATGACTGCGTTAATCATGGTTACCTCAAGACAGAAACATAAAAAACAGGCATGCCCGCGCCCGGGCGGCCATGGGGTTGGCTGCCGGCGTGCAGGCTTTAGGAGGTCTTATTAGAGGGCGCGCACTTTGCAGCAGGCGGGCGCGCATGTCAAAAAACGGCGTCGTTTTCAGCGTTCAATTGAACGTTTAAATAATAAAGAACGGCAAAACGCGGCCGATAGCCTGACTCTCTGTGTTTTCAGGTTAAGGATGCTCCTCGATGTTCCTCAGACAGCTCTCCATTCAATGGAAAATCACCCTGCTCGCCGGCCTGTGCCTGCTGGGGATCGTGACCCTGCTGGTGGGTCTGTCGCTGTATCGCATGGAGCACAGCTCGCAGCAGGTCAAAGCCTCGAGCATGCAGATGCTCGACGAGTCCGCCCAGGCACGCATCGAGGCCCAGGGTGAAGTGCAGGCGCTGGGCATTCGCCAGCAGTTCATGGACGCCTACCAGTACGGCCATGGTTTTGCCCGTCAGGTACTGTTTTTGCGCGAACAGGCGGAAAAACGCTTCCTCGACGCCTTCGACACCCGCGAAGACCTGACCCGCCAGGTCAAGGCCGCACTCCAGGCCAACCCGGACCTGCTCGGGTTGTCGCTGGTGTTTGAAGCCAATGCGCTGGACGGCAAGGATGAGCTGTTCGCCAATCAGGCGGAACTGGGCAGCAACGACAAAGGCCGTTTTGCCCTGTACTGGTCGCAACCGACGCCCGGCAAATTGACCTCCATGTCACTGCCCGAAAGCGACATGTCCGACACCCGCATTGGGCCCAGCGGCGAGAAAGCCAACGCCTGGTTCACCTGCCCGCGCATAACCTTGAAACCCTGCGTGATCGAGCCGTACTTTTATGTGATCGACGGGCAAAACGTGCTGATGACCAGCATCGTGTTTCCGCTGATGGTCAACGGCAAAGTCATCGCCTCGCTGTCGGTGGACATCAACCTCAACAGCTTGCAGGCCGTGAGCCAGCAGGCCAGCAAGAAGCTGTACGACGGCCAGACGCAAGTCAGCATCCTCAGCCCCACCGGTTTGCTCGCCGGCTACAGCCCGGATGCGAGCAAACTCAGCCAGCGCCTGGATAAAGTCGACACGGCCAGCGGCGCGCAATTGATCAACGCACTGGCGGCCAGCACGCAGATCCGCAGCGTGCGCACCGACCATCAACTCAAGGTACTGGCGCCGTTCGCACCGATTCCCGGCGGCAAGCCGTGGGGTGTGTTGCTGGATGTGCCGGAAAAAGTCCTGGTGGGCCCCGCCGAGGCGCTCAAGGCGCAACTGGATGCCGATAACACGCGCGGCACCCTGCTGGAACTGAGCCTGGGCCTGCTCGCGGCCGTGGTCGGCCTGGTACTGGTGTGGCTGATGGCTCGCAGCGTGACCCGGCCCATCCTTGGCGTGGCTCGCATGCTGGAAGACATCGCCAGCGGCGAAGGCGACCTGACCCGTCGCCTGGCCTACGACAAGCAGGACGAACTGGGCCAACTGGCCGGTTGGTTCAACCGCTTCCTCGACAAACTGCAACCGATCATTGCCCAGGTCAAACGCTCAGTGCAGGACGCCCGCGGCACGGCCGACCAATCCGCCGCAATTGCCACTGAGACCAGCGCCGGCATGGAGCAGCAGTACCGCCAGGTGGATCAGGTGGCCACCGCCTCCCACGAAATGAGCGCCACCGCCCAGGACGTAGCCCGCAGCGCCGCCCAAGCCGCACAAGCCGCGCGCGACGCCGACCAGGCCACCCGCGAGGGCTTGACCGTGATCGACCGCACCACCACCAACATCGGGCACTTGGCGGCGGACATGAGCACCGCCATGGCTCAGGTCGAAGGCCTGGCGGCCAATAGCGAGAAAATCGGTTCGGTGCTGGAAGTAATTCGAGGCATTGCCGAGCAAACCAACCTGCTGGCACTCAACGCCGCCATCGAAGCCGCCCGCGCGGGTGAGGCCGGCCGTGGATTTGCCGTGGTCGCCGACGAAGTACGCAACTTGGCACGGCGCACCCAGGAATCGGTGGAAGAAACCCGCGTGGTGATCGAACTGCTGCAAAACGGCACCACCGATGTGGTCGGCTCCATGGGCAACAGCTATCGCCAGGCCCAGGGCAGTGTCGAGCAGGTCGGCCAGGCGGTCACCGCCCTGCGCCAGATTGGCGAGGCGGTCACGGTGATCAGCGACATGAACCTGCAAATCGCCAGCGCCGCCGAAGAGCAAAGCGCAGTGGCCGAAGAGATCAACAGCAACGTGGCGACGATCCGCGATGTGACCGAGTCGCTGTCGGAGCAGGCGAATGAATCGGCGCGGGTGAGCCAAGCGCTGAACAGCCTGGCGAATCAGCAGCAGGGGTTGATGGATCAGTTTCGCGTGTGAGTGAGTTGCACAGACTCTGACCCTTGAGCAGGTCCAATGTGGGAGCGGGCTTGCTCGCGAATGCAGTGTGTTAGTTGCCGAATTTGCTGGCTGACACTCCGTCTTCGCGAGCAAGCCCGCTCCCACATTTTTATATTTTGTGGTGTATCAGGCCTGGCGCTTGGGTAATTCGATCAGCACTTTCAGGCCACCCAATACACTCTCCTGCAACTGCAACACTCCGCCCCACACCTCGACGATATCGCGCACAATCCCCAGCCCCAAACCATGGCCGTCGATCTGTTCATCCAGACGCGTACCCCGGCTGAACACCTGGTCGCGCTGACTCTGCGGAATGCCCGGCCCGTCATCTTCAACGGCCAGCAAATAGCTGTGCGGCGTTTCGCTGATGCTCAAGCGTATTTCCGCATCCGCCCATTTGCAGGCGTTGTCCAGCAGGTTGCCCAACAGCTCCAGCAAGTCTTCACGGTCCCAGGGCAATTGCAGGCCGGGCGTGAGGTGGTAACTCAAATCCAGGTGTTCACCGTGGATCATGTTCAGCGTGGCCAGCAGGCCGGGCAGCTCTTTTTCGCAATCAAACAAGGCACCTGGCAGGGTTTCGCCGGCAAGGCGCGCGCGGTTGAGTTCGCGATTCAGGCGTTGCTGCACTTGCTCCAGCTGGTCGCGCAAAAGCTTGCCCAGTTCGGGATGGGCCTTGAGCTGCTCACTGGAGGCCACGCTCAAAAGCACGGCCAACGGCGTTTTCAGCGCATGCCCCAAGTTGCCCAACGCATTGCGCGAGCGCTTGAGGCTGTCTTCGGTGTGAGCCAGCAGGTGGTTGATCTGCGCCACCAGGGGTTCCAGTTCCAGCGGCACTTGAGTGTCGAGTTGTGAGCGCTGGCCTTGTTGCAGTTGAGCGATCTGTTCGCGGGCGGTTTCCAGCGGGCGCAAGGCGCGGCGCACCGTGACCCGTTGCAGGATCAGCACCAGCAGCAATGCCGCAAGGCCCATCACCAGGCCGATCTGACGCATCAGACGGAAACTTTCCCGCACCGGCGTGTAGTCCTGGGCCACGCTGATGGAAATCGACTGGCCAAAACGCTTGTAGTCCGAGCGCAACACCAGCAGTTGCTGGCCTTCCGGGCCCAGTTGCAGGTTGCCCTTGAGCCCGGCTTCCGGCAGCCGGGGCAATTCCTGGTCCCACAACGAACGGGAACGCCAATGAATGTCGGCAAAATCAATACGGAAATAATGCCCGGAAAACGGCCGCTGATAGGCCGGCGACAAACGTTGTTCATCCAGTTGCACACCGTTCGGGCCGCGCACCAGCGCCACCAGCAGGTTTTCACTGTCGTTGCGCAAGCCCGCTTCCAGGTAGCGCTGCAAACCGGCCTCGAACAACCACAGGCTGGTTTGCGCCAATACCACGCCGACGATCACCATCACGCTGATCAGCCCCAGGCTCAGGCGCCGCTGAATCGACCTCATGCAGGGCTGGCGCCAAAGCGGTAACCCTGGCCGCGCCGAGTCTCAATCACGCTGCGGCCCAGCTTGCGACGCAGGTGGTTGACGTGAACTTCCAGCACGTTGGAGTCGCGCTCGGTCTCGCCGTCATAAAGATGCTCGGCCAAGTGGCTTTTCGACAGGATCTGTTCCGGGTGCAGCATGAAGTAGCGCAACAGGCGGAATTCGGCGGCGGTCAGCTGGATCTCTTCGCCGTCGCGCAGTACACACTGGCGGCCTTCATCCAGGTGCAACCCGGCAGCTTGCAAGGTGGGCTGGTTGGCGTGGCCATGGGAGCGGCGCAACAACGCCTGAACACGCAAGTGCAGTTCTTCGGGGTGAAAGGGTTTGCTCAGGTAATCGTCGGCACCTGCCTTGAGCCCTTCGATGCGCTCGGCCCAGGAGTCGCGCGCGGTGAGAACCAGCACTGGCGTGGCCAGGGCGGCTGCGCGCCATTGCGCCAACACGTCCAACCCCGGCAGGCCGGGCAAACCGAGGTCGAGAATGATCAGGTCATAGGGTTCGCTGCGGCCCTGATAGGCGGCATCGCGCCCATCGGCCAGCCAGTCGACGGCATAGCCCTGGCGCTGCAGGCCGGCCAGCAGTTCATCGGCCAAGGGAACGTTGTCTTCCACCAGAAGCAGGCGCATCAGTCGTCTTCCTTATCTTTGAGCAGCACGCCGGTGGTCGCATCCAGCTTGATCTCGCGCACCACGCCTTCGGTGGTCACCAGCTCCACCTCATAAGCATATTGGCCGTGTTTTTTTTCAAGCTCGGCTTCCAGCAACCGAGAGCCGGGGTAGCGCGCCATGGCCTGTTGCAACAGTTGCTCGAGCGGCAGGATCACGCCCTGCTGGCGCAGTGCCAAAGCTTCATCCTGGTTGAGGTCGCGGGCCGCCAGGCTGGAACAAAAAGCCAGGAGCACCAGCACCATCAAACCACTGGCGCGTCGATATACCTTCATTACGTTTCCTGATGATTCTTGAGCACGTGCCCGCTGAGCGCGTCCAATTCGACTTCCCACTCGATGCCGTCGGCATCTTCCAGTTCTACTTGGTACAAGTACTTGCCGTAGGCCTCGTCGAGGTCGGTGTCCAGCAGGGTCGAACCTGGGTGAAGTGCCAGGGCCGTGGCTTCCAGCTGATCAAAGGCGACGATTGTAACAGTGCCAGGCAATGTCAGTGGTTTGTCAGGGTCCACTGCCCAGGCCTGTGCCGAGGTGCAGGCGATGATACCGGCGGCGACCAGCGCTGTGAGGCGCTTCATGGCAAATCTCCGTTTCAGGATGTTTTTCCTACGCAGGCCAACGTACCCGCTGCAACTTAACTGAAACTGAATTGCCACCATGGCATTTTTCAATCGCCCTCTTTTACCCATCACTCGCGAGTTTTCCTATACTGCCCCGCTCGCTTGAACAGAGACTGGTATGACAGCCATCCACATCAAATTTCCCGCGTTGACGCTCAAGGCCGGTAAACGCGCCTTTGCGCGCATTCGCGAACAGGGCCTCAAACCTGCGGATGTCGGTATCCTGCCCGGCGCGGCCGGCGGCCCCAAGGCATTGGGCATCCAGGGGCTGGACCTGGCCTTGTTCGGCGACTGGTTGCCGCGCGCCCCCCGCGAGCGTGCGCTGATCGGCGCCTCCATCGGCTCCTGGCGGTTTGCCAGCGCCTGCCTGCCCGACCCGGTGCAAGGCCTGCTCGACCTCGGCCGCCTGTACAACGAACAACGCTTTGCCAAGGGCGTGACCATGGCCGAGGTCAGCCGCAGCTGCCAGCGCATGCTCGACGACTTGCTCGCAGGCCGTGATGCGCGGGTGCTGGACAACCCCGACTATCGCCTGAACATCATGGTGGTCAAAAGCCACGGCCTGCTCGCCGATGACCATCGCGGTCGGCTCGGTCTGGGCTTGTCGTCGGTCATTGCCGACAACCTGCGCGGCCGTGCGCGGCTGGCGCGGCACTTCGAACGGCTGATCATCCACGACCCGCGCCAGGCGCCGCCGGTGCATCCGCTGAAGGACTTCCCTTCGCGCTTCCTCGACCTGGACCTGCGCAACTTGCGCCAGGCACTGCTGGCGTCCGGCTCGATCCCCATGGTGATGCAAGGGGTACGCGACCTGCCCGGCGCGGGCGCCGGCACTTACCGCGACGGCGGCCTGCTCGACTATCACCTCGACCTGCCCTACCACGGCGATGACATCGTGCTGTACCCGCACTTCACCGACCGGGTCATCCCCGGCTGGTTCGACAAGGGCCTGCCGTGGCGGCGCAGTAATCAACAGGGCTTGCAGGACGTATTGTTGCTGGCCCCATCCAAGGACTACTTGGCCCGCCTGCCCCACGGCAAGCTGCCGGACCGCAGCGACTTCAAGCGCTTCATGGGCGATGACCCGAGCCGCAACAAGTACTGGCAAACCGCAATGAGCGAGAGCCGACGGTTAGGCGATGAGTTCCTGGAACTGGCAGATAACGGCACATTGGGCGAGCACTTGCTGGCGCTATGACCCAGCGGTATGCGCGGCGAAGGATCAAGCTGTTAAACTCGCCGCCTGCCAGATACCTGACCGAGCTGAAAATACTGTGGAAATCTTCAAAGAATTTACCTTCGAGTCCGCCCACCGCCTGCCCCACGTGCCGGACGGCCATAAATGCGGGCGCCTGCATGGGCATTCGTTCAAGGTGGCGATCCACCTGAGCGGCGACCTCGATCCGCATACCGGCTGGATTCGCGACTTCTCGGAGATCAAGGCGATTTTCAAGCCGCTCTACGAGCGCCTCGACCACAACTACCTCAATGACATCCCAGGCCTGGAAAACCCGACCAGCGAGGTGCTGGCCAAATGGATCTGGACTGAGCTCAAACCGCTGCTGCCGGAACTCAGTGCGATTCGCATCCACGAGACCTGCACCAGCGGCTGCATCTATCGCGGCGAGTAAGCGATGGCACGTTGAAGAACCACCTGCGGGTGGTTTTTTTATGCCCGGAGAGCCTCGATGTAAAGCAGCCTTGACATGGTAATTGATCATACCTAACGTAAAGCACACTTTACTTATGGAGAGAGTCATGTCGCCCAAACGCTTTCTGATGGAATTCGCAGTCGTCATGGTGGTGTACATTTTGTGCGTCGTGGTTTCCAGCTCGCTCGTTCGATCCATGCCTGACGGGGTCGCCAAAATCGCCCTGGCGTTGCTGCCGGTGATTCCCATGATCGCGATGGCGGTTTCGATCGTCCGCCGCGTGAACGCCATGGATGAAATGGGCCGCAAGATCCAACTGGATGCTCTCGCTGTGGCGTTTGTCTGCACCGCACTCACGACGTTCAGCTACGGCTTTCTGGAAACCGCCGGTTTTCCACGCCTGTCGGCCTTCATGGTGTGGCCGATCATGGGCGGCGTCTGGTGCGTGGCCACGATCGTCGGCACAAGGCGCTACCAGTGAATAATCAGCTGCGCCAGTTGCGCGCCGAACGGGGTTGGTCCCAGGCCGACCTTGCACAGCGCCTGGAGGTTTCGCGCCAGACCGTCAATGCCATCGAAACCGGCCGCTATGATCCGAGCTTGCCGTTGGCATTCAAGATCGCCAAGGTGTTCGAGCGCAGTATCGAGGCGATCTTCGAAGCACCAGCAGACTGAGTCATTTGTTACAGGAGCACACTGCAATGATGCGCCCCGCCACCCCTGATGACGTTGCTGCCATCGAGGCCATTGTCGAAGCCGCCTACTCGCCCTACATCGAGCGGATCGGCCGCAAGTCCGGGCCGATGCTTGAGGACTATCAGCTGTTGGTCGAGGCTGGCGGCGTTTACGTGCTGGACAACGCCCGGAAGGTTCAGGGGTTCATTGTCCTGCTCAAGGGCGAAGGCGCTTTGCTGCTGGACAACCTCGCTGTAGCGCCTGACGCCCAGGGCTTGGGATTCGGAAGACTGCTGATGGATTTTGCCGAACGACGCGCCATCGACGCCGGCTACGCATTGATTTACCTGTACACCCATGAAACCATGACCGAGAACATCGCGTTGTACACACGCCGTGGCTACGTGCAAACCCATCGCGCCGTGGAACAGGGTCTGCGCCGTGTGTACATGACCAAGCGCCTTTAGCAGCAGCTGATCCAATTTGTATCACCGCTGCACTGCTTTCGTGCCCGACTGGGCACAAAGACCACTGTTCCCTGCGACTCTCCCCAATGCGGCTATAAATACTGTGCACGGTGCACAGCATCCTGCGTGCGCCTGTCACTTCTGCCGATCTGGCACGCGCGGTGCAACAGGCCTGCGTCACTCATTCAGGGAGCAGGGCCATGACTCAGCAAGAACCGGGCAACGATTACCCCCTCAGCGAAGTGCCGATGCATGCGCGCAAGGGCCTGGCATCCACCGCCATGGTGCTGCTGGGGTTCACGTTTTTCACCGCGACCATGTTTGCCGGCGGCAAACTGGGCGTAGCGTTCAGTTTTACCGACATGCTCGGCGTTGTGGCCCTGGGTAACCTGTTGCTGGGCATTTACGCCGCGGGCCTGGGTTACATCGCGTTCAAGAGTGGCTTGAATTCAGTGTTGATGGGCCGCTTCTGCTTTGGCGAGGTCGGCAGCAAGCTCAGCGACTTGATCCTCGGTTTTACCCAGATCGGCTGGTACGCCTGGGGCACGGCCACCGCCGCCGTGGTGCTGGGCAAGTATTTCGAGCTGAGCCAGGGCAGCGTGTTGGGCCTGATGGTGCTGTTCGGCATGGTGTTCTGCGCCACGGCGTATGTGGGATATCGCGGGCTGGAGGTGCTGTCCTACATCGCGGTGCCGGCCATGGGTATCCTGCTGTTTCTGTCGATGTGGGTCGCCAAGGTAAAAGTCGGCGGGCTGGACGGCCTGCTGGCAGTCGTGCCGACAGGCGAGCTGGATTTGTCCACCGCGATCACACTGGTGTTTGGCACTTTTGTCAGCGGTGCCACCCAGGCCACCAACTGGACGCGGTTTTCCCGTTCGGCCAAGGTCGCGGTGCTGGCCAGCCTGATCGGATTTTTTATCGGCAATGGTTTGATGGTACTGATCGGGGCCTATGGCGCCATCGTCTACCAGCAGCCAGACGTGGTGGAAGTGTTGTTGCTGCAAGGCTTCGCGATGGCGGCCATGGCCATGTTGTTGCTCAATATCTGGAGCACCCAGGACAACACCATTTATAACTTTGCCGTCGCCGGCTGCAACTTGCTGCGGACCCGCCGCCGCAAGACCGTGACCCTGGCCGGTGCGGTTATCGGCACCCTGCTCGCGCTGCTCGGAATGTACGACATGCTGGTGCCCTACCTGATTTTGCTGGGCACAGTGATCCCACCGATTGGCGGCGTGATAATGGCAGACTTCTTCTACCGGTATCGCGGCCAGTACCCGCGCCTGGCCGAGACGCGCCTGCCGGCATTCAATTGGCCTGGGCTGGTGGCGTACGCGGTGGGCACGGTGCTGGCGTTCCACTCGCCCTGGGTGGCGCCACTGGTGGGGATTGTTGCCGCGTCGCTGACCTACGTCGTGCTGACCGCCGTGCTGCGTGTGCGTGCGCCGCTGGCTGATGCCCCGGCATGAGCCTCACCGTCGCCGATGTACTGGCCCTGCCCGGCCTTGAATCGATGCGCCTGCGCGCAGGTGACAGCGGCCTGGATAACGCCGTGCGCTGGCCGTATGTCGCGGAAAACAGCGGGATTGCCGAGTGGGTACTGGGCGGCGAGTTGGTGTTCGTCACCGGCATCAATCACCCACGCGATGAACCCAACCTCCTGCGTTTGCTTGAAGAAGCGTGCCAGCGTCAGGTTGCCGGTCTGGTGATCCTCACCGGGCCGGCCTATATCCAGACAATCCCCCAGCGCCTGTTGAGCGCCGCCGAAGCGGCCGGCATGCCGCTGATCGAGCAGCCTTACTCGCTGAAAATGGTGCTGGTGACACAGGCGATTGGTTCGGCGCTGATCCATTCCGAGCAACTGGGCCGTTCGCGACACGACGTGCTGGAACGCTTGCTCGCCGGTGATTATCAGTCCCTTGAGGTGTTACTGAATCGGGCAGCGCAGCTGGGCATGTCGCTGGCCGGGCATTGGCAGGTTGTCCAGTTGCAACTGGAGGGTGGCGAGGCATTATTTGCCCAGGGTGATACTGCGCAGACGGAGGCGCAATTGGCCCGGCAGCACGACAGTATCGCGCGTCGATTGCGCCAGTTTTCGGCGCGGCATCATGCAGCATTGCCGATTGTGGGCAGGGCTGGGCACTGGACATTGTTGCTGCCGGCCACCGATGCCGTGCAAGCGTTGGCCAATCGCCAACAATGGGTTGCCTGGCTTAACCCCTTGAACCTGCGGCTGGCCCCTTTGAAACTGTTTATCGGCCTGAGCGCCGCTGCCCACCCACCCGCGAGCCTGGCTCAGGCGCAGGATGAGGCACGCCAGGCCTTGGCGGCGGCGCGACGTTTCAGCGACCGCGCCGGGCTTTGCGTGTATGACGAACTCGGCGTATTGAAGCTGCTCAGTGGCGTGCGTGATCGCGCCCTGCTCGACCAGTTTCTCAATGAGCGCCTGGGCCCGTTGTTGCGCCACGACCGCCACCATGGCCCCTGCCTGATGCCGACCCTGGAAGCCTGGTTTCACGAGAATGGTAACCTTGTGGCCGCCGCGCAGCGCCTGGCCCTGCACCGCAACACGGTGACGCACCGCGTCCAGCGTATCGAAGCCCTGAGCGGGCTAACGCTGGGCAATTCATATGACCGCCTGGACATCGGAATAGCCCTGATGATCTGGCGGCTGACTGCCTGATTGTCTTTAGCCAAGAGGAACTTGCCCATGCATATCATCAACGCCCGCCTGCGCAACCGTGAAGGCCTGCATGATCTGCACCTGGAACACGGCCGGATCGCCAGCATCACTTCGCAAACCGAGGTACCTGCTTTAAGGGCCGGTGATTTGGACGCCGCTGGCAACCTGGTCATACCGCCTTTTGTTGAACCCCACATTCACCTCGACGCCACCCTTACGGCTGGCGAACCGCGCTGGAACATGAGCGGCACGTTGTTCGAAGGCATCGAATGCTGGGGCGAGCGTAAAGCCACGATCACCCAGGAAGACACCAAGACTCGCGCCAAAAAAACCATCCAAACCCTGGCAGCCCACGGCATTCAGCATGTCCGCACCCACGTCGACGTCACTGACCCCGAGCTCACGGCACTCAAAGCCATGCTTGAGGTACGCGAAGACAGCTCGCACCTGATCGACTTGCAAATCGTCGCCTTCCCCCAGGAAGGCATCGAGTCCTACCGCAATGGCCGCGAGTTGATGGCCGAGGCCATTCGCCTGGGCGCCGACGTCGTCGGCGGCATTCCCCACTTTGAGTACACCCGTGACCAAGGCGTCAGCTCGGTGAAGTTCCTCATGGACCTGGCCGAACGCACGGGTTGCCTGGTGGACGTGCACTGCGACGAAACCGATGACCCTCACTCGCGCTTTCTCGAAGTGCTGGCCGAAGAAGCCCGCAGCCGCGACATGGGCGCACGCGTCACCGCCAGCCACACCACGGCCATGGGCTCCTACGACAATGCGTATTGCGCCAAACTGTTTCGCCTGCTGGGGCACTCAGGAATCAGCTTCGTCTCCTGCCCCACCGAAAGCATTCACCTGCAAGGCCGCTTCGACAGCTTCCCGAAACGCCGCGGCGTGACCCGCGTCAACGAACTGCTCGAAGCCGGCATGAACGTATGCTTTGGCCAGGATTCGATCGTCGACCCTTGGTACCCCCTGGGCAACGGTAACATCCTGCGGGTCCTGGAAGCCGGTTTGCACATTTGCCATATGCTCGGCTATCGCAATCTGCAAAGTGCTCTGGACCTGGTCACCGACAACAGCGCCAAGGCCATGGCCCTGGGCGAGCGTTATGGCCTGGAGCCGGGGCGCCCGGCCAACTTGCTGATCTTGTCGGCAAACAGCGACTACGAAGTTATTCGCAGCCAGGGCCTGCCGCTGTACTCAATCCGCAATGGCAAAGTGCTGATGAAACGGCAACCGGCGCAGGTGGAGTTTTTGTAACCGGCCTGACTACACAATGGCGTCGAGGTCGAGCGGATGCACCTTGCCTGAACCGTCATGAATCGGCGCAGGAATACTGGCAACTTGCGCCAACTCACGGTTTTCAGGGTGGCTGAACCAACGCTTCAAGCTGGGTTGCAGGTGCGCGCGATCGGCGTGACTGCCATACACGTCGCGGGCGTCCAGGCGCCGCCAGCGCAGGGACTCCAAGCGTTGGCGACTGGTGCGCAACCGGTCAATTTCTGTGTTCAACGCCTGGCTATGTTCGTGCCCATAGCCACGCTGGTTTGAGGGGCGGCGACGGTCCAGCTCGCGGTTCTTGTCGCGCAACTGCGCAGTCATGCTCTCAAGGGCACGGTCCAGCAGCTCAAATTCTCTCTGCGTGACCAGAGGCCCTTGGCTATCAACGGTTTGTTGCCAGCGACGCAACGTGGCCCAGGCCGCCGGGATGTAACTGGCCGTCATGAAGTGCTGGCTGGCCTGAAACAGTTGTTTCAGCACGTTGGCGCGGTTGGGCATGTCACCTTGAAGTTGCAAGGCACGGTTACAACCGGCCTGCAGAATAGACTCACAACCGGGCGTCCATAACACCGAGGAATGCGTGCCATCGGCCAGTTTGATCGGCATGAAGTGCTGCTGTTCGCCGTGATGCTGGTAGGGACTGCCACCCACACGCACCAGGCCGGCGGCAAACAGAAGCCCACCCGGACCGGGTGCGCTGAACAACGCCACTACACCCGGAACCCAGAGTTTTGCGGTGGTGTTCATCCACGTGGCCGGAACGCTGGGCACCGGGTCGTTGTGGTTGACGATGCGATGGTGGACCAGCGCTGAGGCGCCTTCGGTAAACTCGGCGTCGGCGGCGCGAGGCGCGCCATAGGTGTAGAGGAGAATGTTGTACTGAGTGTCGGGGATTCGTCGCAATCCTTCTGCCAGGAGCAAGGCGATGGCGCCGCCGAGGCTGTGGCCGCAGATTACAATGCGCTGGCCGCTGTGAAACTGCTCGAGGTATCGCAGAATAAAATCGCGCATCGCTAGGTACGCCTGATAGAAGCCCTTATGGGCTTTGCCCACGCCGTCAGAAAACGGCACTTGGTGGGCGTCGGCGTCTCGCAGTGCATCGGCGCCGCTGGCGGTGCCTCGCACAGCGATCAGGATGATTTCAGCGTGATGAGTGATGAACGCCTGAGTGTCCGTTCCGAACTGCTCATCGTTGAAAAAATGCACCAGAGCAGGATGCTCCTGTTTTGCGCCAAGCTCAGAGCGGTTCTGTGGGTACACGTCAGGGTCGAAGGGCACGATCTCAAAACGCTGGGAGTATGGGACTTCCTCATAGAGCGGGTAAAAGCGCTGCACCTGCTCGCGATCAACATTCCAGGCTTCTTGATAGGCCGAAAGCTTTTCGACGAACAGATTCCCTATGCCGGGATCCAGAGCAAAGCTGACTTGATCCACCGGATTCGTTGGAGGCTGCTGGCCAAAATCGCAGTAACTCAAGGTAGCCATCAGCGCCAATTGGTAGAGGTTCAAGGCGCAGAAACGATCCTCTGTGGATAGCATCGGGCGCAGGGCTCGCAAAGGTCGTACCTCCAGCACGGTATGCAGGTTGGGGAACAACACCACACCTGACAAAGTCGGCTGAGGCGGACCGAAGCCCAACTCAGCCATCATTTTTAACGCATGGCGTTGAGGTGGGTAAGTGCGGGGCGCCAACGGCGGTAAGTGAGCAACATGCCGGACCAGGTCGCGCACTTCTACCTGATAAAACCGGTCCGCTTTGCGCTGTGCAGGATTTCCCTCGATACGCTGGCCGTCAGCAGTGCAAAAGCGGGTTTGTTCGGCCCGGGCCTGGAGTTCGGTGATGGGCAATTTGTAAGTCTTGCGCGTACTCAATTCAAAATACGGCTGCTCATTTCCAGCGTATAGCCCCTCCAGAATAAGCACGACAGGACCGCAGTAAAATCCTTGTAGCTTGGCAAACCCCTCCCCAGTCAGCCTGCCATTGTACGAGTGGCCCGTACTGTCATAGACAGTGTAACCAAGCCCGCCGTAGGCCTTCCCACTGCCCGTTTCATCAACCAGACAAAAGCTTGCCCAATGCCCTTTCAATGCACATGCAGGCATGTTGCTGCTGAAAAAAGCTTGCTTGCGCGCTTCTTGATTCATGACTCGACTCCTTGTCAATTACAGGTGGGATAGACATCACAAGTGCGTCCATCCGGCATCTTTATAGGTTTGAAGTCCTTGTTATCGGGCTCGCAAGCTCCCTGCTGATCCTCAAAGCTTTTACCCCTGCAGCGTTTCCAACCTCCCGGTACAGCTATCCACCGCCGGTCAAAAGCCGGTTCTTCCTGATCTGAAAGCGCCAGTTCCAGCCTGACTTTTTTTCCAGGTAACAGCTCTCGCTGCACGACACCGCCCGCTCGAACTTTCTGCCGCTGCCCTCCTGCGTCCAACGCTCTGCACTCCAGAATTTTTCTGATTGCATGCAAGGGCCCCACCGTGCGAAAAAACCACCTGCATTGACCGGCCAGCTCCTGCACACCTGAGCCGGGCATCCCTGCTACGCGCTCAGATTCGACAGGATCTGCGAAATAGATAGCGGCTGAATCTCCACCGACATCTGCGTCGCGCTCGCCCCATTTCGCATAAATGTCGAACTCCACGCTCTTCAACACCGATGGGCATCCCTCGATGGTTTCAGTCAGCGGCAGGTCATAGCTCACTCGTTCGGCCACCGGTTTGTAATCAGCAATAAAGATCTTCCGCTCTGGCCTCTTGCCTCGACGTCGCGGCAAGGTACACAACTGGTCCCTTGCAGGACCGTAGTTAGCCGCCCCTGTAAACCGAAACTCCGCAGGCAAATCCACCTCCAGCGTGAAGTGATTGACCGGCCCCACCGCACATCCCGAAAGCCATCCCGCACCCAGCGCGACCAATGCACCACGCAGCCGATTATCCATGCTTGCCTCCCAGCCTGCGCCACTGCGCCGATACTCGTTCGAAGTGGTCCCCAGGCGTTTCTCCTTGCATTGGCTGCCACTGAATGACGCAGGTACGCGTTGCCTCTTCCAACCTGCGCACCACCAGGAACTCAAGCTGTTGCGGCGCACGCCATTGCCACGCACGAGCCTGTTCCAATACCTGAGATAACCAGATTCGAGGGTCCTGGAATTCAATCAGCGCGGCGAGGTCTTCGCTGTGCTCGGTCAGCAGGTAACGCAGGACATTGGCGTGCAGGATGGCCGCCGTATGGGGGTTGGGGGTGTTGAGCCAGGGTGCCGGAACTGGCACCGGATACTCACCGGGGGCCGGATTATCGCCGTGGTGCCAATGGCCCTCGTGCCAGTAGCACACGCTGATCAACGGGCCGAGGAACACCGGCCAGTGCTCACTCGGCAGATGAGCCAACACGCGAGCCAGGGTTCGATTGTCATGAAAGCGATACAACGCCTGGCTGCCCTCGAGCCCTACCAGCATGCGCTCGCGCCAATGTCGGGCCGCACCGGCCAGGTCGTCGTCGGGCAGGCTTGCCAACCAACCCCAGTCAGACTGCGGGTGCTGCAGCAGGTCGAACAGCGCAGGCTCACTTGCCTGCTCCAATAGCAGGATCACCGGACCAACCGCTGCCAGTTCGGCCACAGCGCTCTCACCGTAGAGACTGCAATATTGCGACAGATTACGGGCTGCCAGCAGCGGCTGGCGTGCCTCATGGTTGCCGTCAAGGATCAGACACAGTCGGCGGCCCGCTTGTTGCTGTTGGGCCATCCAGCGGCCAGGCGTGCTCTGCATCAAGCAGCCCTCCGTTTGATATCGCACTGGCCTTCGCGGCATTGCTCGCACACAGGACAAAAATCAGCCCCCAATTGCCGGGCCAACGCCATGACGAGGCCTTGTGCGACCGCCATTTTCGGGCCTGTTGTTGCTGAAAAGGGGCTCGCTGATGAATTCGGGGGTGGCAGGCCGCCGACGGTAATGGGTTTGCTGGTGAAAATACCGCCGGCCTGAACCAGCACATACTCACCCCCAGCCCTGAGGCTCAGTTGCGCGCCCGCATCGATGACCAGGCTGGCACCTGCCTTGAGATGGATTTGTTGCCCGGCTTCTATGACCAGCAAACGCCCTACCCGTGTCTGACTGTCGCCCTGCACGTCCAGGTGATCATGCGCTTTGAGTTCGACATTGCGATCACCCCCGATATGACGACGCTCGCCGCTTTGCAGGTGAGCCGTGCTCAGTCCCCGGATGATTTCGTGGCGCTCTCCGACGACCTCCAAGCGACTGTCGTGCCCCACTTTCTGCTCCAGATCACGCTGAGCGCGCAAGTAGATGAGTTCCTCGCCACGGCGATCTTCAAGGTGCAGTTCGTTGGCTCCCCCGCCGCCCGGCGAACTGCGGCTGCGCAAGACACTGCGGGTAGCGTGCTGCGGCAAAGGATAGGTCGGCATGTGCAGCGCATTGGGCAGGCAGCCGTTGATCAATGGCCGGTCGGGGTCGCCCTCCAGGAAGGTCACCAGCACCTCCATGCCCACGCGCGGAATCATCATTGCGCCAAAGCCATCCCCCGCCCAACCGGACGCTACCCGTACCCAGCAGCTGCTTTTGTCATCGGCGTTTTCCAGGCGATCCCAATGAAACCGTACCTTCACCCGGCCATAAGCATCGCAATACACCTCCTCGCCCGCAGGCCCTGTCACCGTGGCGGTTTGACTGCCATTGATGGTCGGCTTCGGGTGCTTCAGACGAGGCCGATAAGGCGCGCGCCAGGGTGTGGCGATGAACCGGTTGCGGTAGCCCTGGAATGCGTCCGTCTCAACCACCGCTTCCTCAAGTACCTGCGGTTGATAACCCTCATGACGCACTGATGTGATCAACCAAAGGTCGTTGCAGGCCGGATCGGGGTGATCGCGCAGTTCGAGGAAATGGCCGCTGCTCAACGCAGCTTGATCACTGCTACCCAGCGCGTGATGACGGTCGCTCTGATGGCGCTCCAGGCTTCGGCGCGCCAATTGTTTGCCCCGTGCAGGGTCAAAGAAGCCACCAGGGTAGCGATAATCCTCCAAAGGTTGCGCCCAGGCAGTGCCTGCCGTGTCGTGCAAGCGCAACAACGGGTGCTCGAAATCATGATCGCGGCGAGCCGTATGCCGAGTGCGGGTTTCCAGGCGCACCTCGAAACCCTGGATCACCCCCGATTCGTCGACATAGTCATGCACCGGACAGTAGCGCTGCGCAGGCAAGCGCCGAAACACCGTCTGGTCGTCACCAAACACCAGCACGTGATTGTTCGTGCTGTGGCGGAAATGGTAGTGAATGCCCTCCTCTTCGCACAGGCGCTGGATGAAGTGCAGGTCGGTTTCAGCGTACTGCACGCAGAACGTGCGTGGCGGATAGACCACCGGGCCGAGTTCGAAGCAATAGGCGTCGGCAAGGATACCGTGATGCTCAAGCACCGCAGCGATGATCTGCGGCACACTGCGCTGCTGGAAAATCCGCTGGTCACGCCGGTGGGCCAGGCACGCCAGCCGGGGGGCCAGGGTGAGGTGATAACGGGTCAGCCGCGCGCCCGGATCATCACGGCCGATGGCGTGGATTTGCCCATGCAGCCCTGCGTCCGCCGCGCCGAAGTCAAGATAGGCAGGCTGATGGAGCAGTGCCTCAAGGTCCAGCGAGGCGTTTTCACTGACTACCTGCAGTTGAATGAAATAAGGCTGATCAATGACTTCATTGCCTTCAAAAGCGAGCACTTGAAAGTCGCTGGCAACTTCTGGAAGTATCAATTTGAAACGTGTTGACATTAACGCACTCACCATCCGTAGTTACCCATCATCACATAGTTGACTGAAAGGCTTTCTCCCGTCGGATGTTGATCGAACAGCTGGGAAAAAGCGCCTTAACGCAGTGAAGCTTAGCGATTTCAGGCGAAATTCGGCTCTTCAAAAACAAAAAAGAAGTTTCGTACATTGGGGTCGGAAGTGTCTTTTACGAAACATTACAGCGCGTTAATAAAGCAACTAAGAACAACAAGAAATTTCCCACACTAACTTCACAAACCTAACTAACCAATAAAGAAACAGCTGACACTAACCCACGCCATCAGCTGCTCTGTCACGATCAGGCTTGAGCCCTGGCAGTCCCGAACAGGCTGACGTTCAGCAGTGTTTCACCCTGGCTTTGCAACCGTACGGGCGCCGTGCCACCTGGCATGACCACGGTTACCACGCCGTCCGTGACCCAACCTGCTCGCCATGCCGCGCACGCCACTGCACTGGCGCTGGTCCCCGAGGACGCGGTGGGACCCTCTCCCCGCTCAAACACCCGCGCGATCAGGTGATTGTCCGAAGATCGGGTAGCCCATTGCAGATTGATTCCGGCACTACAAGGTTGACCACGCCCGAGCGGCGGTGCGAAGGCAATCGCCTGCAACAACCCGAACAGTTCAGGCTGTTGCATCGACCGATTGTCGGGTAACGCGCTGGCGTGCTCGACGAGCGTCACGCAATGAGGGTTGCCCACGCGTACAAACTCACTGCAAGCCCAGTGCGGGTTGATTGCCGCCAACGCGGCCACGTGACTGAACTCACGCTCCCTGACCGCAACCGCATTGACACCCGCAGCGGCCACTGCGCTGGGGCCGAACATCGGTAGCCCCAATGCCAGCCAGAAACCTGCCACCTGTTCGTAC
This sequence comes from Pseudomonas sp. MF08831, assembly GCF_059862645.1. Taxonomy (NCBI): domain Bacteria; kingdom Pseudomonadati; phylum Pseudomonadota; class Gammaproteobacteria; order Pseudomonadales; family Pseudomonadaceae; genus Pseudomonas; species Pseudomonas sp. MF08831. Next base: position 195,650 of record NZ_JCBCUX010000010.1, read on the forward strand.
AACGCCGGCTCCACGCGGGTGGCAACAGGCGACGCCGTGACCGGCTGGTCATGGTGCACGCGCAATTCACACGTCTGAACCATCAAGCCCTGATCGGTCAACGCCTGCGCAAAGATAGTCAGACCGTTGCCGCTGCGTTCGGCGAGAGAGCCATCCGTATTGACGATCAGCAGGTCGAACGGCGGCGCGGATTGAAACGGCCCGACCAGCAAACCATCGCAACGGTGCGCCTTCGCATTGGCGGGTCGAGGCAACGCGCCCCAGCCGCACTCGGAGGAGATTGCCGATGCTGCCCAGTCCTTGCGTGTGCGCGCCGCCAAGTCAGCGCGCTCGGGCACATCGACACCGCGGCTGCGCAGATAGGCCGGGCTGACCACCGCGTAGATATTGCCCCGCGCGTCATAGAACTGGGTCATATTGCCACCCGCTTGAAAATCTTCATCAGCGTGTCCGTCCAATTGCCTGCACACGGGACGGCAGCGTATTACAGAACTGTCGATCGGGTCATCCGAAGGGAACCCGGCTCGCTCGAGAACGCCTGATATGCAAGGATGTCGCGCCGGACATCGTTCGCTGAACGCAAAACCAAGGATTTTTCATGACTGCCATTCCCACTCCAGCGCCCGTGGTTCCCGGGCGACTGGAACAAATGTCGACCCGTATCGCTTTTTTCATCGCCGGCTTCGGCATCGCCGCCTGGGCGCCGCTGGTGCCGTATGCCAAGGCACGCGCGCAACTCAACGAGGGCACGCTGGGTCTGCTGCTGTTGTGCCTGGGAGTGGGTTCGATCATCGCCATGCCGGTGGCCGGTGCGCTGGCCTCACGTTTCGGCTGCCGACGCGTGCTGACGGGCGGCACGATCCTGATCTGCCTGGCCCTGCCGATGCTCGCGACGGTCAGCTCGATCCCACTGCTGATGGCCGGGCTGTTTCTGTTCGGCGCAGGCCTGGGCACCGTGGATTCGACGGTCAACCTGCAAGCCGTCATCGTTGAGCGTGCCAGCGGTAAAACCATGATGTCGGGCTTTCACGGCTTGTTCAGCCTCGGCGGCATTGTCGGTGCGGCGGGAGTCTCCGGGTTGCTCGGCCTGGGCCTGTCGCCGTTGCAGGCGACCCTGGTGGTGATCGTGATCGTGGCGGTCGCGCTGCTCAAGGCCGGGCCACATCTGTTGCCCTACGGCAGTGAAAGCTCGGGCCCTGCGTTTGCAGTGCCTCACGGTGTGGTGCTGTTTATTGGCTGCCTGTGTTTCATCGTATTTTTGGCTGAGGGTGCGGTGCTGGATTGGAGTGCCGTATTCCTCAGCGCCGAGCGTGGCCTGGATGAGGCTTACGCCGGCCTCGGCTATGCGGCATTTGCCTTGACCATGACTGCAGGACGCCTGACCGGCGATGCCATTGTGCGACGGCTGGGCGCCACCCGTGTGATTGTTATCGGCGGCTCGCTGGCCACCGCCGGCATGCTGCTCGCCACGCTGTTCCCGGCCTGGGAAACCGCGCTGCTGGGGTATGCATTGGTGGGCGCTGGTTGCTCGAACATCGTGCCGGTGCTGTACACCGCCGTCGGCAAGCAAAAAGTCATGCCGGAGCACATTGCGGTACCGGCCATTACGACCCTGGGCTATGCCGGAATTCTTGCCGGCCCGGCCATGATCGGCTTTATCGCCCACGGCAGCAGCTTGAGCATCGCCTTCGTGCTGGTCGCGATGCTGCTGGCCGGGGTGGCCATCAGCGGCAAAATCCTCAAGGTGTAAATTGCCTGCCGCACACGGCCTGGACGCTACCGGGCCTTGTGCATCTGGTGCTGTTCCAGCCAGCGCTCCAGGCTTTTGTTGCACAGCCAGCCCTCGTGCCTGGAGCGGCCAAACAAGCGCTGGGTATTGGCGCGCTCCAGCGAGCGCAATAATCCTGGGCGCTCGATGATGTTTTTTGCCGTGTACACACAGTGCTCACTGTATTTCTTCCTGGGCAATCCGGTGGTGGGTTCAAGAATCGGCCTGCCCAGTGAGTCGCTGTCATCGGGGTCATTCATCACCACTTTGAGCAGCGAAATATCCACGTACTCAAAGGTTTCAAAGAACACGGTGCGGTCCTTGAGCGTATCCCTCAGCTGTTTGAAGTGACCTTGCAACGCCTGCACGACGCTGGCATTGCCCTGGCCATGGAAAGGGTCCTGGCTGAAGGCGTTGGGTGAACTGTTGCCGCGCAATGCGCAAGCGGCTTCCAGGCTGTCGCGGGTGATATAGCCGTCGCAATCGATGATTGCGTCGCTCAGCAGCGGGCGCTTGAGAATTTCCCTGACCACCAGGATCATGCGGTCGCGCACGTTATTCACCCTCACGCTTTTCGGCTGCAAATTGGCGCAGCGAGGACGGCGTCACACAGCCCCCCTCGCTGTAGTTTTCAAACACGTCAAAGTTCTTTCGCAACTCGAGCGCCAGTTGCCTATCGGTGAAGCTCGGGCCCGGAAGCGTGGTGTCTGCGCGAGCCGCTGGCGCGTTCTGCAGCGCCTGGTGCCGCAACGACGGCACGGTAGCGCGCAAGCCATGCCGCCGCGGCGGCGGCAGGTCTTGCGCAACAGATTGATCCTCGCAAAATGGCTGTGCCACAGGCGGCGGCGAAGGCCAGCGAACCTGCGGGCCGCCCATGGCCGTTGGCAACATGCGCGGTAATGCACCCTCAATTGTCATACGTCATCTCCCGACATTTTGCTGATCTGTGCTTGCCTGAAATTCAACACCGAGGTGCTCCGGATCAGTGGGTTGATTGCGTAGGAGCAAGCAACCGATGTGTGGCGAGTTGGGCACGATAGTTCCGGGCAGTGGCTGAATACCAATAACAGCATGTAAAAACCATGAGGCCCTGGGTCAATCCGACTTTCCCCCACGCCAGACAGTTTTCAGGCCATGGATCAACACAGCCCAGGCGCCCGACCCTTTGCTTTCGTTGCGGCTCGCCTCCCCAGGCGCAAGCATGCCGCGGGCGAAATCATCGGCGACCGGTGCCCGGAACTTGCACTGCCCCGCGAGCGCTTTCATGCGCTGCACTTCTGCCGCGTACCCATTCGGCGGGGCCGCAGGCAGAAGGTCATTCGGCAGCTCTTGCCCTGTCACCGCTGTTGAGCGCTCAACGTCGACGCCATGGGCGAAGGTGTCGAGGCCTCCCCTTGGGCAGGGTTGAAACGAAGTTGAAGTCATATCCAGGCCCTGATTCACGTTCTGAAAAGACTACCGAGTGCGCTAAGCCGTTGGCCCCATCCAGCGCAGCAAGCGCCACGAAGCGTTCGCCGCGCCGATTGCATCGCGCGTACTCAATCAGCGGGTCAGTGCGACCAGGATTTCAAACACGTTGATCCGGCCATCCGCGTCTGCGTCCATTTTCTTCAGCGAATCGCCGCGGCCGGTAAACGCTTTACTCAGCTGGATTAAATGGTCGATCGACGGAATGCCCGTCATGGGTGTTTTGCCCAGCGCCTGAAGGTCTCTGACGTTGATTTCGTGCCCAACGTAATCTTTCAATTGATTGAAATGGTTGAGCATTTCCTGGGCTATTTGTTTGTCATCCTTGTATTTGAAGGGGTTGTCGTCACGAATGAGTTTAGCCAGGGCGTGCAGGTCGGTTCGACTGCCCAGGGCGTCCATCATGCCGGTACGCCGCAATACCTCTCGGGCGGTGCGAATGTTTTCATTCACGTAGGGATCACTGCCCAGCTGTTTTGCCGCCATGCCTCTAAGGGTGCGAGCACTCAGGGTCTTGGAGTGACTTGATCCGGTGAACGCAGCGAAGTTGTTCAACAGCAACTGCGCCAGTTGGTCATTACTTTTGTGGGAGTAGACGAGGTCTGGTTTACCCGACCCAACCGGCACCGGCGTTGGCGGTACACCGTTGTGATGAGCATGCGCGTGGGGTCGCTGACTACCAAACCAATGGCCCATTGCGTGTTGAAACTGCTGCATGAAACCCTGTTGCGAGGCCGAGTGATTCATCGCCGGCGCCCAATGATGATGATCACTGTGACCCTGGGCTGTTTGCTGATGAGCGCCAAACACCGGCCCGGAGACGTTGACCGACAGGTTATAACTCACGTTCCCGGCGCTGTGGCTGTCGTAGGACGGCGCGACAGAAAACGCACGGCTGGCCTTGGCTTCGGGCTTTGAATCAGCCAGCGCCGTGTCAGCGGTTGATGAAACAGAAACAGACGTATCGAGAGCCGATACCGACATAAGTGCCTCCAGTGCAAGGGGATCGATTACCAACCTGCCACGCCAGCGTGACGTCGAAGTCGTTCAGGTTTCCCCTGTGTGGCGCATCTGTCGGAATAGGTTCCTGATCCGGCAGCAGGTCGCTTAAAAACCTGTAGGAAAGGCGCAAAAAAAATCGCAGCCCCAGGGCTGCGATTTTTCGTGTCAGCGGCAGGTCAGAACCCGACGCTTGCCTGTACGAAGAAGGTACGTGGCTCGCCAAGGTACAAACCCGCGTTGTTGTCGCTCGAGCGCGTGTAATGTTGTTGGTCGAAGACGTTTTTCACGCCCACGCCCAGTTTCAGGTTCGACAGTTGCGCACCAAAGTCATAGCCGCTGCGCACGTTGACCGAGACATAACCAGGAATATCGCCGTACTGGCCATCGGCAGTGCCCTGGGTGATGTAAGTGGTGCCAGTGCCCGGCGCGCGTTGCCCGGACTGGGCATAGACGTCCAGGTTATGGGTCCAGTGATTGATGTCGTAACGCAGGCCCGCCGTTGCCACTTCACGCGAATACAGCGGCAAGTCGCGGCCCTTGAACGGTACATCGCCTTCTGAAGTGGCCTTGGTGTACGTGAAACCGGCGCTGGCGGTCAGGCCGTCCAGGCGCGGGTCGAGGTTCGACAGGTCGTAGTGGGCCGAGGCTTCGACGCCCTGGTGCTTGGTGGCGCCCAGGTTGGTCCAGCCCACGTCGTTGCTGACGTATTGCAACTCGTCCGAAAAGTCGATGTAGAACAATGTCACTTCGCCGCCCCACACGCTGTCGTTGTAGCGCGTGCCGACCTCGTAGGTCTTGGCCTTTTCCGGGTTCAGGCCATCGGCCGTCTGGTTGACCCGGCCACCCTGCCCGATCTGCGCATACTGCAGGCTGCCGAACGAAGTTTCGTAGTTGGCGAACAGCTTCCAGGCATCAGAGATGTGGTACATCACGCTCAACGCCGGCAAGGGCTCGTTGCTCTCGATCTTGCGATTTTTCTCCACGGTGCGCACGCCGTTCAGGGCGACCACCGGGCGATCATGCCAGCGGGTTTCGATGTTTTCGAAGCGGATACCCGGGGTGACGGTCCATTTGCCGATATCGATTTTGTTATCAAGATAGAACGCATTGGCGACGGTGCCGCCGGTGCGGTCCTGGTAAACATGTCCATCGTTTTGGCCACCCGGCGTCGGTACATTGTCGACCAGGTTCAGGCTGCTGGCTTGCTCATGCATGCCTTCTTTCAGGTAGCGGTAACCGAGACTGACTTCCTGAGTGCTGGGGCCCACGTCGAACACATGCGACACACGTGGCTCGATGCCAAAGGTGTAGTAGGTGCGCGGGTAGGAACCGATGGTCTTCAGGTCACGGTTGGCGATGTTGCTGCCCCGGAAACTGTCGGTGTAGTAGGTCAGCACTTCGGCCTGGGTACGGTCATCGATCTGCCGGATGTACTTGAACGACACGTCCTTGCGGCGACCGCTGAAGTTGTCGTAGTCGCGCACCGACTGGTACGGATTGGCGTCAAACTGCTTCTGGGTCAAGCCACCGGGCATGTCGGCGCTGGCGTCGTAGTAGTGGAAATTAAGCGAGAAATCGTCTTGATCGGTCGGCGCCCAGTGAGTCTTGAGAATTACGTCGTCGATGTCATTGGAGTTGTTGCTGTCGCGGTAACCATTGCCGTTGACGCCGGTATAGAGCAACGCAACGCCAATACCGTTGTCGGCGGTGCCACCCACAAAGGCGTTGTCGACGTGTTTCCAGCCACCGTGTTCAGCCGTCTGCAAGGTGGTGCCGACTTCACCGGAGAATGTCTCGGGAATGGCGCGGGTCACGAAGTTGATCACACCGCCGACGTTCTGTGGCCCATACCGCACGGAACCGGCGCCGCGCACCACGTCGATGCTGTCCAGGTTGCCGGCTGAAATCGGCGCCATCGACAGTTGAGGCTGGCCATACGGGGCGAACGCCGCCGGCACGCCGTCGATCAGCACGGTGGAGCGTGGCGACAGGCGCGATGTGAGGCCACGAACGCCGACGTTCAGGGAAATATCACTGCCACCGGTGCCGTTGGATTCCTGCACCTGCACGCCAGGGATACGGCGCAGCACGTCACCGACGTTCATTGCGCCCTGCTCCACCATGGCTTCACGGCGCACCACCGTGCGCGCGCCAGGGTGGTTCTGCACGACGGCAGCGTTCGCATCACCCAACCAGTCGCCGACCACCTTGATGTCGGTGACGCCCAGCTCCAGCGGCGAACCGGCTTCACCGGTGCCGGTGCTTTGCGGGCGCAGGGTCACAGAACCGGCGTCGATCTGGTAATCCAGGCCACTGCCTTGCAGCAGCTGGCGCAGGGCTTGTTCGGGCGAGAGGTTACCGTCCACCGCAGGCGCTTGCTTGCCGGCGACCATGACCGGGTTGAAAAACACTTGCAGGGAAGTCTGCTGGCCCAACTGGCTCAACGCTGCGCCCAAAGGCTGAGCGCGGATGTGGATGCCGTCGCCAGCATAGGCCGCAGGCAGCGCGGCACTGACGGCGAGCGCCAGCGCCAAGGGCGCCCAGCGGGAAATTTTATTGTTGTAGACGGTAAGTTTTTTCACGTCGAACCTAGTCCTGTGATCGCAAGAGTGTGCGGCTGTTAATGCAAACCAGTTGCAGTTGCAGGAGAAGACGAAGAACTCGGAAAAAACCTGAATTTCAGCGAGAAATAATTTCCTGGCTGCCATCGGGCAAGCTGCGCAGAGCGACCGGCAGTATGTGCGGCAAGGCTTTGAGCAAGGCGTCGGTGTCGCGGGCGTTGAACACACTGGTCAAGCGCAGGTTGCTCACCGCCGCCGTGCTGACCCGCAAGGGCTGCTCACGATAGCGCGATACTTCACGGGCCACTTCGCCGAGGGTGGCGTTGTTGAACACCAGTTTCCCGCTGCGCCAGGCGGTCAGTTCATCGGCATTCACCGCATAAGCCGCTGCGACCTGTCCCTGGGAATCGACATGCGTGCCGCGGCCTGCCGTGAGCGTGACCCTCTGATCCGTCGAGCGCCCCTGTACCTTGACGGTGCCGGCCTCGACCACCACGCGGGTCTGGTCGTCGTCACGGCGCACATCGAACCGTGTGCCGGTGACCGTCACCTGCCCTGCCCCAGCGACCACGATGAACGGGCGGCTGGTGTCATGCTCGACGCTGAACATCGCTTCGCCTTGCTTGATCTCGACTCCGCGCCGGCCCTTTTCGTAGTGCACCGCGACCACGCTGCGGCTGTTCAGGTCCATGACCGAGCCGTCCGGCAAGGCCACTTGGCGATGCTCACCCACGCGCGTACTGAATTGCGCACTGTAAGGCTTGGGCTGATCCAGCCCGCTGAACAGCCCAAGGCCCAGGGCAATCGCCACCACACTGGCGGCGACGGCGTAACGCACAACGGCACGGCGTCGAAGGCGCTCGACCGGCGGCTCACACAACGCCTGCAAACGCGCCTTGGGCAGCAGGTCTGCGGCGCTCCACATTCCTTGCAGCACATCGAATTCGTATTGGTGCTCGGGACGCTCATTGCGCCAGGCGTCGAAGCGCTGGCGTTCTGCGCTGCTCAAGTCGGCCTCTTGCAGGCGTACAAACCATTGCGCGGCTTCGTCGCGAGCGCGGCTATCCATCATGGAAGGTCCTGTTTCAAAGCGGGTCATGGGGCCATCGCATCCAGGCGGTCACGCAGATGCCGCAAGGTGCGGATCATATACTTTTCCACCATGTTTTTAGACAGGCCCAGGCGCACGGCGATTTCCTGCTGGGTCAGGCCCTCGATTTTCTGCCAGATAAATACCTTGCGGCAGTTGAGCGGCAACTCGGCCAGGGCCCGCTCGATGGAGTCCGCCAACTGGATGGCGTGCATGAAATGCTCCGGGTCGCCGCCGTGGGGCGAGCGCTGGTCAAATGCTTCCAGCGCCAGCGCCTCACGCCGGTCTTCGCGGCGATAGGCGTCAACGGCGATGTTGCGCGCGGTTTGATGCAAATAGGCGCGCGGTTGCTCAACCTCACTGGCACGCGACTCAAGCACCCGCACGAAGGTGTCGTGGGCCAGGTCCTCGGCCTGCTGACGGTTTCTCAGACGGCGTGTCCAGGTTCCGATCAACTCTTCGTAGTGCTCGAAAAAGCCTGTTCTGCGGGGCGGCTGAGGAGTCATCGAGTGAGCACTGGGGAGGCGGGGCGTGAATAGTAATGCTTCCTATTAAGTGGAGCAATTGCTTCCCGTCGTCCCGCGCCGTTCTCGGCACGTCACCCGCGCCGCAGCATCAGCGCCGCAAGCGCACACAACGCCAATGCCACACAGGCCAGATAAAACGCATCGCTGTAGGCCATCAGAAACGCCTGGTGATGGATGCTCTGGTCGAGCAGTTGCAACGTCGCTTGATGGTCCGGCAACTGCGCCTGCAACACGCCCGCGTCCGGCAGGCGTTGTTGCAGGGCCGAGTCGAACAGCGTCACCGACTCATTGATCCGCGCTGAATGCACACGCTCGCGCACCACCACCAGTTGCGCCAACAACGCCGTGCCGACGGCGCCGCCCAGGTTGCGCAGCATCGAAAACACCGCCGAGGCCGACCCCGCCTCGGCCTTCGCCAGCCCCTGCACGGCCAGCACCGACAAAGCCACCATGATCAGCGGCTGACCGACCCCGCGCACCACAATCGACGGCACGATCACATTGCTCGCGCTGTCGGCGGACAAGTGCGCGCCCATCCAGCACCCCAGCGCCATGATCGCGAAGCCCGACGCTACCAGCAGCTTGGCGCTCAACCCCCTCATCAATCGCGGCAAAAACGGCGCCATCACCAGTTGCACCAGCCCGTAGAGGATCAGGCTCAGCCCAATCTCCCGTGCGTTGTAGCCCTGCAATTGCGACAGGTAATTGGGCACCAGAAACACCAGGCCGAATGTGCTCGCGCCGAACACACACATCGCCACACTGGCCACGCCAAAGTTGTAATGCCCCAACAGGCGCAGGTTGATAAAGGCATGGGCGCCCCACAGTTGGCGCGCGATAAACCCGAGCAGCCCGACCACGGCCAATACACTCATCCACACAATAAACGGAGAACCGAACCAGTCCTTGCGCCCGCCCTCCTCCAGCACGATTTGCAGCGCACCCAGACCCATCACCATGCAGGCGATGCCCCACCAGTCGCCCTGGCGCAACAGCTTGAGGTGCATGGGCTGGCGATCAATCGACCAGGCCACCGCGGCGAGCAACGCAATGCCGGGGAACAATTGCAGGTAGAAGATCCAGCGCCACGAGTACGCGTCCGTCAGCCAACCGCCCATCGACGGGCCCGCAGCCTGGGCCACGCTATTGGCCAGGCTGAACAGGGCCATGCCCAGTGGCACTTTGCTGGGCGGCAGCTCGGTAATGATCAGTTGGAAAGACAATGGGATCAGCACCGCGCCGGCCGCGCCCTGTATCACCCGAATGATGATCATGGCTTGCAGGTTCGGCGCCAGCGAGCACGCCACCGAGGCCAGCAAAAACACGCCCGAGCCTAAAAGCATCACGCGGCGCAATGAAAACACCTGCACCAGCCACGCGGTGAGCGGGATCATGATGATTTCCGCCACCAGGTACGCGGTGGAGATCCAGGAACCCTCCTCGAACGTGGCGCCCAAAGCGCCTTCGATTTCCGGCAGCGCGGCGCTGGTGACGTGCACGTTCATCCCGGCCATGAAGCAGCCGAAGAGCCCGCCGATCACCGCCACCCACGCGCGCAACGACACCTGGGGTGACCGCGCATCAACCGCCATGAGCAGGCGCCCCACGCGTGTCGACCGTGGCAATCACCGACATGCCCGGCAGGATGCGTGGGCCGTCACCTTCCTGCGCCAGCAGGCGGATCCGTACGGGAAAACGCTGGACGATCTTGGTGAAGTTGCCCGTGGCATTGTCGGGCGGCAATAACGCAAACACTGCGCCGGAGCCTGGGGCGATGCTTTCCACCTCGCCCCGCCAGTGCCGGCCGGCGAAGCTGTCCACCGCAATGTCCACCGACTGCCCAGGCGCCATGCGCTGCAACTGGGTTTCCTTAAAGTTGGCGCTCACATACGCCTGCGCGACCGGCACCACGGCCAGCAGCGGCAGACCAGGCAGTGCGTATTGCTGGCGGCGCGCTTTGCGCTGGCCCACCACGCCGTCAAACGGCGCACGAATCGCCGTGTCCTCCAGCGCGTTACGCGCCAAGCCCACGGCGGCCCGAACTTCGCCGACATGGGCCTGACGTTCTTGCAGTTGGGCCTGGGCCTGTTGGCGGCGCGCCTTCAGCACCTGCAACTGCGCCTGCTGACGCAGCACCTGCGCACGTGCCTGGGCCACTGTCGCCTGCGCCTGGGCCTGGCTGGCACTCACCGTTTCCAGGTGTTGCGCACTGGCGACCTGCTGCGCCACCAGGTCGCGATAGCGCTGGTAATCAAGGCGCGCGCGTTGTGCTTCAGCCTCACCGCTGGCCAGCGCGGCCTGGGCCTGAACAATACGTTGTTGTTGCTCGCCGGATTGCGCGTCGAGGGTCTGCAGGTTGGCCTGTTGCGCGGTGACCGCCGCTTCAGCTTGCTGCAGCTGCGCCTGGGCACTGTTGAGACGCTCGATAAAATCGCGCTCATCGATACGCACCAACACGTCTCCGGCCTTGACCCACTGGTTGTCGTCCACCAGCACCTGGCTTATGTAGCCGGCAACCCGGGGGCTGACGGCGACCCAATCGGCACGCACATAGGCATCGTCGGTCTCTTCCAGGAACTGCCCCGTTGTCCACCAATAGCTGCCAAATATGGCGATGCCCAGTAACGCAGCCACCGACGCCGTCACCACCAACGTGCGGCGGTGACGTTGCATCAACGTGGGTGCAATGACTTCAACGGCCTGATTCATCGGCGGGCTCCAAGGGTGGCTACGGGTAAGGAAGGTGATGGATCAGGGCGCTGCCAACCGCCGCCCAGCGCCTGGAACAGGTCGATCTGGCGGTTGATCAGGTGCAGGTCGGCCTGAGCCAGGCGTGTTTCGAGGCTGACGCGGTTGCGCTCGCTGTCCAGCAGCGCCAGCGCATCCAGGCCACCGGCCAGGAAGCTGCGGTTGGCCAGGTCGAACGCTCGGCGGCTATGCGCCAGGGCGGCGACCAGGGCTTGGCGGCGCTGCTGTTCGCCTTGGTAAAGCACCAACGCTTGCTCCACCTGCTTGAGCGCGTCGAGCACGGTGGCGTCGAATTGCGCCAGCGCCTGATGCGCTTCGGCCCGCCGCTGGGTGACCTGCGCAAGGGCGATCTGCCGGTTGGGAAACTGCCAGGACAGCAAGGGGCCGATGCCATACACCACGGCGTTGGCGTCCCCCAGTTTGCCCAGGCTGGCGGCCGACGAGCCGAGCATCGCGCCGAAGGTAATCTGTGGATACACCTGCGCGCGGGCCAAGCCGATGGCCGCGGTGGACGCACGCACCTGTGCCTGGGCGCGGCGGATATCGGGACGGCGTTGCACCAGCGCCCAGCCTTCGCCGACCGGCAATGGCGCCTGCAATCGCGGGCCTTGCTGACAGCTGTGAGCGCTGACTTGTTCCGGCGGCTGACCACTGAGCACCGCCAGTTCATACAGCGCGCTCTGGCGCCGCGCAGCGAACAGTGCCAACGGCGCGCGGGTTTCCTCCAGCAGGCCTTGCAGGCGTGCCACCTCCAGTTCATTGGCGGCGCCGGCCTTTTGCAAACGCTGAGTGACGTCGAGGCTGCGCGCCAACAGGCGCACCGAATCACGCTGCACCTGGGCCTGATGCGCGTAGACGCAGGCCTGCGCATAGGCCCGTGCGGTCTGCGCCGCCACGGTCACCCGCAATTCATCCTCCACGGCGCGTGCGGCTTGCGCATCGGCATGGGCCGCAGCAATGCGGTAGCGCACGGCGCCCCACAGGTCCAGCGTATAGCTCAAGGCAAACTCAGGGGTGTGGCTCCACTGCCCGCCCGCCGACTGGCCCGTCGCCTGGGCCAAGGTCTGGTCATCGCGACTGCGTCCATACCCCAGGCCATAAGACAACTCAGTGGACGGGCGGCGCTGACCTTCGACCTGCTGCAACAGCGCCAGCATCGCATCGACATGCGCGCCAGCAGCCTCAAGGTGTTTGTTCTCGCGCAGTGCCCGTTCCACCAAGGCATCCAGTTGCGGGTCACGGTACAACTGCCACCAACGCGCCGGCAGCGGTTCGGCGGTTTCCAGGGATAAGATTGCTGCAGGCTGCGCCGTAACCCGCGTCGTAGGCGCGTTGCTGCACCCGGCCAGCGCGCTGATCACACCCACAATGGCCAAGCGGTGGAAGCGGTCAAAAACAGAGCTGGGCATCACAAGGCTCGTTCAGGAAAGGGCCTTGCAGCGTAAAGGTCTCACCTTGGGGATTCGCGCGCGCCCAGGCCATCTATCGTCGCTGAACGGACAACTGCGCAGCGTGGCTCAAGGCCCTGGCCGAAAATGGCTCGGCGGGTAACCCATGGCACGGCGAAACATCGCGCTGAACGCGCTCGGGCTCTGGTAACCGTGCTCCAGCGCCACCTCCAGAATGGGCACGCCCTGGGCCAACAGTTTGAGGCTCAGGGTGAGCCGCGCACGCTGGCGCCACTCGCCAAAGCTCATGCCCAGTTCACGCTGGAAAATCCGACTCAGCGTACGCGCGCTCATGTTCAGCAGGTCGGCCCACGACTCCAGGCTGCTGTCATCGGCTGGGTGGCGGATAAAATGCGTGCACAGCTTGGCCAGGCGCGCCTCCGCCGGCACCGGCACATGCATGGCCACCACGGGCGCGCTGAGCAACTCCATGCGAATCAGCTCGATCAACGCGAGCATGCGCGGGGTGTTCTGCCCTGCGATCAAGGCCGCCGCGACGATCAATTCGCGCAGCAGCGCAGACACTTCAATCACCTGGCACACCCGGCCCAATCCGGGCTCCGCATCCGGCGCCAGGAATAGCGTGCGCATGTGCACGTCACCGGCCATGCGGATTTCATGGGACGTACCGGCCGGCACCCACAGCGCATGCCCGGACGGCACCAGCCAACTGCCCTGCGCGGTACTGACCACCATCACCCCCGCCACGCCATGAATCAGTTGCGCCTGGGCATGGCAATGCGGGAGCACCACCTCATCGTTACGGTAATTGTCGGCATAGGCTTCAAGCCACGGCCTGGGCGGCGATTGGGCAGTCATAGGCGGTGCTCGCATCAACGGGCCTTGAGTCTAGCGAAAAGCGCACTGGCAAAAACGAGCGAAACAGACAGCCATCGTCGCATTTGAGACAACCGGTGAACTTCCGCCCCGCGCTGCCAGTCAGCTGCAAAGACTCTCTTAAAACGGTGGGTGGGCTATGCAGATCTCGTTGCAGCAACAAGTGGCCCTGGTCACCGGCGCCAGTTCCGGCATTGGTGCAGGCGCCGCCAAGGCATTGGCCGAGGCCGGTGCGGCCGTGGTGCTCAATTACAACTCGCAGGCGGCGCCGGCCGAAGCCCTTGCCGCGCAGATCAACGCCAACGGCGGCCAGGCGATTGCCATCGGTGGCGATGTGTCCAAAGAAGCCGACGTAGAACGTTTATTCGCCCAGACCCTCGATGCCTTCGGCCACCTGGACATTCTGGTGGCCAATTCCGGCCTGCAAAAAGACGCCAACCTGGTCGACATGACCCTCGAGGACTGGAACACCGTGATCGGCGTCAACCTTACCGGCCAGTTCCTGTGTGCCCGCGCCGCCGTGCGGATTTTCAATCGACAGGGCGTGCGCGAGGGCGTGTCGCGTGCCGCCGGCAAAATCATCCACATGAGTTCGGTGCACCAGATCATTCCCTGGGCCGGGCATGTGAATTACGCCGCCTCCAAGGGCGGTGTGGAGATGCTGATGCGCACCCTCGCCCAGGAAGTCAGCGAACAACGCATCCGCATCAATGGCATTGCGCCGGGCGCCATTCGTACGGCGATCAACCGCGCCGCCACAGAAGGCGCGGCGGAAAAAGAGCTGTTGAAGTTGATTCCCTATGGCCGCGTCGGCGACGTCGAAGACGTGGCCAACGCGGTGGTGTGGCTGGCCAGCGACGCGTCCGACTACGTGGTCGGCAGCACCCTGTTCATTGACGGTGGCATGAGCCTTTATCCGGAGTTTCGTGGCAATGGTTGATTTCAAGAACGAACCCCAAAGCGCCATCGATGCCCACGGCATTATTGGCGATATGCGCAGCGCGGCCTTGGTGAATGACCGCGGCAGCATCGACTTTTTCTGCTGGCCGGAATTCGACAGCCCGTCGATCTTCTGTTCGCTGCTCGACACGCCTGAGGCTGGTGTTTTTCAACTCTCTCCCGAACTGACAAACGCACGGCGTGAGCAAATCTACCTGCCCGATACCAACGTGCTGCAAACCCGCTGGCTGAGCGATGAAGCCGTGGTGGAAATCACCGACCTGCTGGTCATCAGTGAAGAAATCGACGACCTGCCGCTGCTGATTCGCCGCGTGCGCGTGGTCAGCGGCAGCGCAAAAATCCAGCTGCGCTGCGCCGTGCGCCACGACTATGCGCGCACACCGACCCACGCCAGCCTCGCCGACGGTATCGTGTCGTTCACCGCCGACGGCCTGCCTGGCCTGCGGCTGGCGGGCAGCCACGCGATGCAGATCGAAGACGATGCCGCCGTGGCCAGCTTCACCCTGGGCCAGGAAGAAGGCGCTGAGTTCGTGCTCGGCGGCCAGGAAGACCCCCGCGTCAACAACGGCTGCACCGACCTGGCGCTGGCGCACACCTTGAAATTCTGGCGCGGCTGGATCGCGCAGTCGAATTACCGCGGGCGCTGGCGCGAAATGGTCAACCGCTCGGCACTCGCCTTGAAGCTGCTGACCTCGCGCAAGCACGGCGCAATCATCGCCGCCGCGACATTTGGCCTGCCGGAAACCCCCGGCGGCGAACGCAACTGGGACTACCGCTACACGTGGATCCGCGACGCCTCGTTCACCGTCTACGCCTTCATGCGTCTGGGGTTCATCGAAGAGGCCAACGCTTACATGCGCTGGCTTAAAGGCCGCGTCAGCGACTGCTGCGGTCAGGCGACCAAAATCAATATTCTTTACGGTATCGATGGGCGCCAGGAACTGCCGGAAGCCACGCTTGATCACCTCAGCGGCCACGGCGGCGCCAAACCGGTGCGCATCGGCAATGAAGCGTTTGACCAGGTCCAGCTGGATATCTACGGCGAGCTGATGGACGCGGTGTATCTGGTCAACAAATACGGCGAAGCAATTTCCCATGAAGGCTGGAAACACACCGTGGAAGTGGCAGATCAGGTGTGCGAAATCTGGAACCAGCAAGACGTGGGCATCTGGGAAATGCGCGGGGAGGAGCATCACTTCCTGCATTCGCGCCTGATGTGCTGGGTGGCGCTGGACCGCGCAATCCGGTTGGCCTCCAAGCGCTCGCTGCCCGCCCCGTTTGCGCGCTGGGACCAGACACGCCAGGCGATCTACGCGGATATCTGGAGCAACTTCTGGAATGAAGAGCGCGGGCACTTCGTGCAGCACATCGGCAGTACTGCGCTGGATGGTTCGATGCTGCTGATGCCGCTGGTGCGCTTTGTCGCGGCGACCGACCCACGCTGGCTGTCGACGCTCGAAGCAATCCAGAAAAGCCTGGTGCGTGACGGCATGGTCTACCGCTACCGCAACGACGACAGCCAGATCGACGGGCTGCAAGGCACCGAAGGCGCATTCGCCGCGTGTTCGTTCTGGTACGTCGAATGCCTGGCGCGCGCCGGGCAAGTGGAGAAGGCCCACCTGGAATTCGAACAACTGCTGCGCTACGCCAACCCGTTGGGCTTGTACGCCGAAGAGTTCGACAGCCAGGCACATCACTTGGGCAATACGCCGCAGGCGTTGAGCCATTTGGCGCTGATCAGCGCGGCGACCTTTCTGGACCGCAAGCTCAGCGGCGAAAAGACCACCTGGCAACCTTGAGCAGGCCCGACGCACAGCCGCGGCATTTCCACCTCAAATACTGAGGGCCGCCTGTGGGAGCAGGTTTGCTCGCGAAGCGGCAGTGTCAGTGACTGCATGCAGAGGCTGACACATCGCATTCGCGAGCAAGCCCGCTCCCACAGGTGATCGGGTTCAGCTTCCTGCTGTTGATTTTGACCTGAGGCGCCCCGCTGCCCCCCGCAGCGTGCACAATGGGCAGCCCCCGAGCTGCCATCAGGAACCTCATGCGCCAGGTATTGTTGATCATCGACGTGCAACCTTCTTTCAACCCACCTGCGTGGCTGGTCGATGGCATCAACGCCCTGCTCGGGCGCCTGCCATCGGTGGCCACCGTGGAGCGCCATGACGAAAGCATCACCCCCTTCACCCGCCAACTGGGCTGGCAACCCGCGCCGGATGACGACAGCCTGATCGCAGCCGAGCGCGTCTTCATCAAACACGGCTATGCGCCGACACCCGAAACCCTGGACTACCTGAAAAGCCTGGCGCCGGATCGGGTGCTGGTGTGTGGCATTCAAACCGATACGTGCGTGCTGGCGGCCGGGTTCGCGTTATTTGACGCCGGCTTGCAGCCGACGCTGATCAGCGATTTGACCGTGGGCTCGTCGCTGGACCGGTCGGGAACACTGGGCGTGGATTTGTGGCGGCACCATTTTGGATGCGTGATTGATCGGGCTCAGGTGATGGCGACGACCGCCTCATGAACCCATTCCCGACGCTTGCCACCCAGCGCCTGCGCCTGCGCGAATTGCGCGCGACGGACGCCCCGGCCCTGTTCGCCATCCACCGCGACACTGCCAACATGCGCTGGTTTGGCGCCGACCCGATGACCGACCTCGCCCAGGCCCACGCGCTGATCGACACCTTCGCCCAATGGCGCACCCAGCCCAACCCCGGCACACGCTGGGGGATTGAACGGGACGGCGAACTGATCGGCAGCTGCGGCCTGTTCAAATGGAATCGCGCCTGGCACAGCTGCGCCCTGTCCTGTGAACTGGCGCCCGCCGCCCGTGGCCAAGGCTTGATGAGCGAAGCGTTGCGGGCGATGCTCGATTGGGGCATCGCGCACATGCACTTGCATCGGGTTGAAGCCTTGGTGCATCCGCAAAACACCGCGTCACTGGCATTGTTGGAACGCCTGGGCTTCATCGCCGAAGGCACGTTGCGAGAAGCCGGGTTCTGGAATGGCCAGCGGCATGATCTGATGGTGTTGGGGTTATTGACGCAGGCTTGGCCCGAGCATTCACTGAAAAACCGCTGAATTGCGAAACAGCCCAAACCTCATGGCAATCATCCGTGAAACCCTCGCGCAGAAGGCGTGGCTCGTTTGAACCCCATCGTCTGCGCCTCATGCGCCGGCTGGAGGCATCGGGCGCAAGACTGTATCGCGGGCCTTTGGCGATTGAGGGCGGGCAGTGGATGGCTCAGGTGCGCGATCCGTGAGGCAATTGCATCGGGTTGCGTCAGGTCGGGCTAGACAAGTCAAACGACTGACTTGATTTACGCCTCGTGCCGTCACGGGTTTGAGCTAGAGTTGCAGCTACTTTGGCCAGTCGATAAGCGCCCCTCATGACTACGCTCGCCCCGCTGCTATACGTCCGTACGCCGATGCTGGAAATCGCCTACGAAGCCCACGGCCCCGAAGACGGCGAACCGGTGATCCTGCTGCATGGTTTCCCCTACGACCCGCGTGGCTACGATGAGATCGCGCCGGCCCTGGCCGATCGCGGTTGCCGGGTGTTGGTGCCCTACCTGCGTGGCTATGGCCCAACACGGTTTATCAACGCGCAAGTGATGCGCTCCGGCCAACAGGCGGCGTTGGCCAAGGACCTGCTGGATTTCATGGATGCCCTTGGCATCGCGCAGGCCACGCTCGCCGGTTACGACTGGGGCGGACGCGCCGCGTGTATCGTCGCCGCTCTATGGCCGCAACGGGTGCGCGGGTTGGTGACCGGGGATGGCTACAACATCCAGGACATTGCCAGGTCGCTTGAACCGCGCGCGCCGGAAAAGGAGCATCGGTTGTGGTATCAGTTTTACTTTCACACCCAGCGTGGCGTCGACGGTCTGAGCGCCAATCGCCGTGAGTTCTGCCAGTTGTTGTGGCGGCTATGGTCGCCGACCTGGGCTGAGGGACCGGGGCTGTATGGCCGCACGGCGCCGTCATTTGATAACCCGGACTTTGTCGACGTGGTGATTCACTCCTATCGCCACCGGTTCATGTACGCGCCGGGCGACCCGGCGCTGGAGGCGATCGAGCAGGCACTGGCCGCGCAGCCGCCGATTCCGGTGCCGACCATTTCGCTGTGCGGCGCTGATGACGGCGTAGGCCCGGCCCCGGCGGTGGATGACGACGAGGAACATTTCAGCGGTTTTTACCGACGCGAAGTCTTGCCCGGTGTGGGTCACAACATTCCTCAGGAAGCACCACAGTCCACGCTCAGGGCGATCTGCGAATTGCTGGATCGGGCCTGAACGTTACCGGGCAGCTTTGATCCTGAAACTGAACACGCTGCCCTGCCCCTCCACGCTTTCTGCCCAGATCGTGCCGCCGTGGGCTTCGATGATGCCGTGGGAAATGTACAGGCCCAGCCCGCTGCCTGTGGGGTTACCCTCGCGCGACGTCCAGTAGCGCTCAAAGATGAAGGGCAATTGCGCCGCGCCGATCCCTGCGCCGTTGTCGCACACGCGAAACAGCACTTCATCGCCGGCCGCCTGGGCAATCACCTCGATCGTCCCGCCGACGTCGGTGAACTTCAAGGCATTGCCAAGCAGGTTGGAAAACACCTGGAACAAACGCTCCGAGTCGGCCTGGATCGACAACCCAGGCTGAGCATGCCACGTCAGGTTGACGCCTTTGGCCGCCGCCAGCGGATGCCACATCAACCCCAGCTGTTCCAGGCTCGCACTCACCTCCAGCGGTTGCAGGGTTACCCGGTAACGCCCGGCTTCTATGCGTGAAATGTCGATCAAGTCTTCCAGCAAGGTGTTCATGCGCGCCGTCGCGGTTTGCATGGTTTGAATGGCCGTGTTCAGCCGCAGGGTTGCGCGAGTGTCGTCAACCGGCACCATTTTACGCATCATGCCGCATTGCATCAGCAGGATGGTCAGCGGGCTGCGCAAGTCGTGGGAGACCACTGCGACCAGTTCGTCCCGCGCACGCACGGCGGCATGCTCGCGCTGCACCTGCCGGCCCAGGTCATGCTCAAGAGCGTGACGGCGCAAGGCCTCTACGGCTTGCAGCTCCGAGGCGGACCACTGCAGCGCCTTGCCGTCGACCTGCTGTTTCCAGCGCTCGAATGACAGCCTCGGGCTCAACCCGGCCGTTTGCGCGTCGCGGTGTTTGACCGGTTCGCCGCTCCAGTGCACCGACGTCTGGACCTCGGGACGAAACCATATCACCGCGTTGTCCACCGGCTTGGGCAGGCGAAAGGCCAACAGGCCGCTGGCATAGGTTTGATAGGCAGCCGCTGGCGCAAACTGCGCAGACACCTGGTGAGTGGCCACCACGCCTTTGCCCTGCTGCTCGATCCAGGGGTACAACGCGCGTATCTGGGTTTCATTGGGGCAAACGCCAAAGCGATGCAGGCGCTTCTCCACCAGAATCGCCAAGCCATCGGCGGCAGCCAGGTTCAACAGGGTTTGCGCATAGGGCAACAGGCTCTCCATGACGTCGCCCGTGTCCGCCGCCATGGCGGTGACCAGCGCGTCGATCATGCTGGCTTTTTCCTGTTGTTGGCGGCGCGCGTCCTGGTCTTGCAATGCGTTGATCTGCATCGACAATAACTGACCGATGCTGGTACACGCGGTGCGCAACTCATGGGGCACGCGCAGGGGTTCGCGATGGCCGCAGGTGATCAGCCCCCAGAGCTGATCATCCTTGAGCAAAGAGATGCTCATCGACGAGCGCACGCCCATGTTTTTCAGATAATGGCAGTGCACCGGCGAGACGCTGCGCAACACCGCAAAACTGAGGTCCAGCGCTTGACCCGTGTCGGGACGCAGGGCCGGCAGGATCGGCACCGGCGTGTACGTCGCGTCGGGGATCACCCGGATCCAGTTCAGGCGGTAGAGTTCGCGGGCTTGCGGCGGGATATCCGAAGCCGGAAAGCACAGCCCCAGATAAGGTTGCATGCCGTCGCTGAGGGATTCGTCGATGACTTTGCCGTGGCCTTCCTGCTCGAAGCGGTACAGGGTGACGCGGTCGTAGCCGGTCAAGGCACGAATCTCGGTGACGCAGGTTTGGTACAGCCCCTCGAGGGTCTTTGCCGACTGCAGGCGCCGCAGGGTGCGAGCCACGTGCAGCGCGGCGCAATGCCCGGGCATTACAGAGCGCTCCAGCTCCAGAAACAACAAGCCCTGGTGGCGGTGCAGCAACGCGTCAAACAGGCTGCCATTGAGCGTGACCTGATGCAGCTCGTCCTCATCGACGTCCAGGTCGGCGAGCGCATGATGAACCCGGGCCAGCGCGTCATCGCCGATCAGGCTGCCCAAGGCCTGCCCGGACAACGGGCCCGGCCCCAGGCCCAGCTCGGCATTCAGGTTGGCGCTGGCTTGCAGCACCACCAGCGTCGGCTCGCTCAAGGTCAACAGCACGCCGTGGGGCTGGATTGTCCCGGGAATATGAATCGGCTCGCTCGCGCAATCATCCGGCGAGGGACTGGCGCTGATCGCAGACACTGGTTTCATGAGAGACGTCACGCCGGGGGGCGGAGGGAGTAACGGCGCAGAGGCAGGCGCCCACTGCGGAAGGTAATCGCGTCAACATAGCACCTTGATACAAATGTGTACGTTTTCGTTCAAGTCGGTGCGCAGAAGCGCTCGCGGTAAGCCTGGGGCGTGACCTCCAGCGCCCGCAGGAAACTGCGCCGCAGGGTTTCCTCGCAGCCAAAACCGCACTGCACGGCGATACGTTTGATCGACGCCGTGCTGTCGGCCAACTGCCGACGCGCGGTTTCAACGCGGATCAGCTCGACTGCGCGCGCCGGGGTCTGGCCGGTTTCGGCGCGGTAGTGCCGCACGAAGCTGCGTTCGCTCATGCCGGCCTGGGCGGCCAAGGTGGGAATATTCAGATCGAGGGTGAGGTTTTCGGCCATCCAGGCATGCAAATCGGCAAAGCGCCCGTCGCCCTTTTGCAGGGACAACGCCACGCTGTATTGCGCTTGCCCACCGGGGCGTTTAAGAAACACTACCAAGTGCCGCGCCGCTTCCAGGGCCACGGCGCGGCCCAGGTCTTCTTCCACCAGCGCCAGGCACAGGTCGATGCCCGCCGTTACGCCAGCGGACGTCCATACCGAGCCTTGCTGGATGAAAATTGGATTGGCCTCAACCGTCAGCGACGGAAATTTGCGCGCCAGTTCCTCGCAGCGTGTCCAGTGGGTGGCCACGCGGCAACCATCGAGCAAACCGCTGGCGGCGAGCAGAAACGCGCCGGTGCACACCGAGGTCATGCGTCGAGTGTGCCGGGCTTTTTGCGTGACCCAATCGACCAGCGCGCCATCTTCGGCGGCGCCATACACGCCCCAGCCGCCAGCGATCACCAGCGTGTCGCACGGCGCGTCGGCCGCAGGCAGCGGCTCGGCCACCAAGGCCAACCCTGCGGAGGTCATCACCGGTTCCGCCTGGGCGGCAACCACCGACACCGCGTAAGGCAACGGCTGGCCGCGCTGGCGCGCCAGGTCATTAGTGGTGGCGAACACCTGTAACGGCCCGGTCACGTCGAGCACTTGGGCGTTATTGAAGGCGAGTACGTGAATGGTCCGGGTCATGTTGGCGTAATGTGTGGGCTCAATGGCGTATGCGCCAAAGCCTAGGCCTCTAGAGTGAGGCCGTCTACCCTTTATCGGAGCTTCATCGATGACCTTGCAGATTGGCTTTGTGTTGTTCCCCGGTATCCAGCAATTGGACCTCACCGGCCCCTACGACGTGCTGGGTTCACTGCCGGATGTGCAACTGCATCTGGTGTGGAAAGACCTGGTACCGGTCACCTCCAGCACCGGCATGGTGTTTACGCCGACCATGACGTACGCCGACTGCCCGCGCCTGGACGTGATTTGCGTGCCCGGCGGTGCCGGCGTGGGTGCCTTGATGGAAGACCCGCACACCCTGGAGTTTCTCAAGGCCCAGGCACAGACCGCACGCTACGTGACCTCGGTGTGCACCGGTTCGTTGGTTCTCGGCGCGGCGGGTTTACTGCGCGGCCGCAGGGCCACCACGCACTGGGCCTATCACGACCTGCTCGCCCCACTCGGCGCCATTGCGGTGCAAGCGCGCGTGGTGCGTGATGGCAACCTGCTGACCGGCGGCGGAATTACGGCAGGAATCGACTTTGCCCTGACCCTGGCCGCCGAGCTCTACAGCGAGGCCGCGGCGCAACTGGTGCAGTTGCAGATCGAATACGCGCCCGCCCCGCCGTTCGATTCGGGCAGCCCGCAGACCGCGCCCGCGCACGTACTGGAAGAAGCCAGAACGCGTACGGCCGAATCGCGTCGCGTGCGCGGCGAGATCGTGGCCCGGGCAGCAGCCCGGTTGGGTTGAGCTGCCCCGTCACGCTGGCCGAGACATCAGCGCCAGCCGCGCGGCCAGCAGCATGAGCACCGTCGCCAGGCCCCATTTCTGGAGCTTGGCGCTTTGTGCGCGGCCGGCAAAAAAACGGCTGAGCGCGCCGCCAAACATTCCCAGCAACGCGTGAAATACACCGGCAATCAGGGTCAGAACGCCGCCCAGCATCAGCAATTGCAGCGTGATGGAGCCGGCCTGCGGATTGACGAACTGAGGCAAAAACACCATGAAAAACAACAGTGCCTTAGGGTTGAGCAGGCTATTGAGCATCGCCTGCGCAAACACACGGCCCAGGCGCACGCGCTTCACCTGGGCAGCCTCCAGGCGCGGGCTTTTCTGCAAGGTCTTGAACACCAGCCACAGCAGGTAAATGACGCCGGCATAACGAATCACATCAAACGACGGCGGCCAACTGGCGACCAGTGCCGTGACACCGGTGGCGGTCAACGCGGTCAGCAGCAGGTCCGCGACGCAGATCCCCAGGCTGGAGGCCACGCCACCGCGCCAGCCATAACTCACGCCATGGCTGATAACAAAGGCCATGTTCGGCCCTGGCGATAGCAGCAGCAACACCACCGCCCCTGAAAAAACCAACAAGGTTGAAAGATCGATCATGCTCAAGCCCTGCGCCGTAAAAGCCTGCAGGCTAATCGGCCGGCCGTGTGCGCACAAAGAATTGTGCTGGATACATTCTTTGCGCATGACGGCACCGGGCGATTGCTCGTGACCACAACCAGCGTCTAGAATGCGAAACATTATCAATTAAGACCGCTGCGCAGGATGCCCATGTCGAGCGACCCACCTCTGGACCCTGCCACCCTCGGCCAGCTCTACCAGGCTCATCACTCGTGGCTGCGCGGCTGGTTAAGCCGGCGCACCGGCTGCCGTGAACACGCTGCCGACCTGGCGCAGGAAACCTTCATGCGCCTGCTCATCGCGCGCAAACAGCAAACCTTGCAGCAGCCGCGCGCTTACCTGAGCAGCATCGCGCGCAGTCTGATGATCGACCAGTATCGGCGCCGCGAACTGGAACGCGCCTACCTTGAAAGCCTCGCGCACTTCCCGCAACTGCAAGTGCCGTCGGAGGAGACCCGGCTGCTGATCCTCGACAGCCTGGAGCGCATCGATCGCTTGCTCGACCAGCTCAAACCACGCGTACGCGAAGCCTTTTTGCTCGCGCAACTGGATGGCCTGACGTGTGCGCAAATCGCCTTGCGCCTGGGCGTGTCCAAAGCCACCGTCGAGCGAGACCTGTCCAAGGCGCTGCACGCCTGCTACCGGTTGCGGTATGCCGAACGTTGACCCGCGCCTGCTCGACCAGGCTATCCAGTGGATGATAAAGCTGCGTTTCAACGTCGCCGATGACGCCAGCACCGCCGCGTTCGAGCAGTGGTTGCAGACCAGCGCCGAGCATCAGCGGGTGTGGCAACGCGTAGCGCGCATGCATGATGAGTTTGCCCAGGTTCCCGCTCGCATCGGCCACCATGCCCTGGATGGCGCGCGCCGGCGCATCAGCCGGCGTGAAGGTTTGAAGGTGTTGGGGCTGCTGGCCGGCGCCGCCGGGCTGACCTGGCTCGGTCGCGACTACACGCCCCTGCCCGCCTTGCTGGCCGACTACCGCACGGCCACTGGCGAACGGCGCTGGGTAACGTTGAGCGACGGCAGCCAGGTGCAGCTCAACAGCGCCAGCGCGATTGACACCGCCTTCACTACCGAGCTGCGCCAGGTGCAGTTGCTTCAGGGCGAGATCCGGGTCAATAGCAGTGCCGACAGCCGACCGTTGTGGGTGCAGACTCGCGATGGTTTTTTGCGCGCCCTCGACACGCGGTTTCTGCTGCGCGAAGCCTCTCAAGGCACTTTGCTCGATGTGCAGCAAGGCGCCGTGGCGGTGTATGCCGACAAGCATTCATCCAACGCCCGACACATCGTCAAGGCAGGTGAACACATACTGTTCGACCGCCACGGCATTCGCCCATCGATTGCCAACGGCCTGGATCCCTGGGCCTGGAGCGAAGGTGTGATCAGCGCCCACAACATGCGTCTGGACGACTTCCTCACCGAACTGAACCGCTACCGCAACGGGCTGGTGCGTTGCAGCGAAGCGGTGGCCAGCCTGCGCGTGTCGGGCACGTACCAACTGGACGACACCGATCAGGTGTTGAGCCTGGTGGCGCAATCGTTGCCGGTGAGCATTCATTACCGCAGCCGCTACTGGGTCACCGTTACCCCTCGCGTGTAAGTGCTGAAAAATAAATGAGGTGAATGCTCATTGCCGCTCGACCTGTAAGGAAAGGCCGATCAACAGGCCGGTTCTGTCCACTTCCTTCAGGAGCATTTCGCGGTCATGCAAGCGTTTCCTTCCCAACGTTCTTCCCTCAAGCGCGTGGTGCAGGCCGCCGCGCTCGGCGCCTGCCTCAGCGGGGGCGGCCTGCCCTCGGCCGTGCTGGCCGACACAGCTGCCGTCGATAATCAGGTGCGCGATTGGCACATCGCGCCAGGCGCCCTGGCCAACGCGTTGGACCAGTTCGCCCGCCAGGCCGGCATCAGCCTGTCGTACGACGCCACCAGTGTCGCCGGCAAGTCCAGCCAGGGCCTGACCGGCAACCTTGACCGCGAGCAAGCGTTGAACCAGCTGCTGCGCGGGCAACGCCTGCAAGCCCAGCGTCAGGGTGCAAGCACCTGGCTGTTGCTGCCGCAAATGGCCGAATCCGGCGCGCTCAATTTGAGCGCCACCACCGTCACCGGCGCCCGTGCAGGGGCCACCACCGACGGCACCGGCGCCTACACCACCGGCGCGGTGACGATCGGCAAAGGTGAACACAGCCTGCGGGAAACCCCGCAATCGGTCAGCGTGATGACCCGACAATTGATGGACGATCAGAACGTCACCACCATCGATGACGTCATGGAGCGCACACCGGGCATCACCACCTATGAGTCACCCATGGGCGGCAAGTATTTCTACTCCCGGGGTTTCAAGATGCTCGGCCAGTACCAGTACGACGGCGTGCCTCTGGACATGGGCAAGGACTACGTACAGGCCGACAGTTTTACCGCCAACATGGCGATTTACGATCGGGTGGAAGTGCTCAAGGGTGCAGCCGGCATGCTCAAGGGCGCCGGCACCGCCAGCGGCGCAGTGAATTTTGTACGCAAGCGGCCCCAAGCCAAACCCACCACCAGCCTGTCGCTGTCTGCCGGAACCTGGGACAACTACCGCGCCGACCTCGACACCGGCGGCCCGCTGAATGACAGCGGCACCGTGCGCGGCCGCGCGGCCGTCAGCCAGCAAACGCGCGGGTCGTATATGGATATCGCCAAGCGCCAGGACCAGGCGGCCTACGCGGCACTGGATTTCGACCTCGACGCCGACACCACCCTGGGCGTCGGCGCCAGCTATGAAGACGTTGATGCCTCGCCCTGCTGGGGCGGCTTGCCGCGCTACAGCGACGGCAAAAGCGCCAAGCTCAGCCGCTCCACCTGCCTGGGCCAATCCTGGAACGACTGGCAAAGCCAGCGCGCCACGTTCTTCGCCGACCTCACCCACCACTTCAGCGATGACTGGAAACTCAACGTGGCGGCCGTGCACAGCCGCAACCTGCAAGACATCAAATACGCCGCCAGCGAAGGCACCATCGCCTATGGCAACCCGGCACCGACGGCCAACTCCTACGCGGCCTTGATGGATTACGACCACCGGGACTTCGGCGTCGACGCCTACCTGGACGGCAAGTTCGAAGCCTTCGGCCTCGAACACGAACTGATCATCGGCGCCAACGGCAGCCGGGGCACCCAGGATGATGTGTATGCAATCCAGAACCTGCCGACGCGCGTGAACATCTACCAGCCTGATCACCACCTGCCGGAACCCGCCAACGATACGTTCTGGCCCAACATGTACCGTGGCGGCACGGTCAAGGAAACCGCCACCCAATACGGCACCTACGCCACGTTGCGCCTGCGCCTGGCCGAACCGTTGCTGTTTATCGTCGGCAGCCGCGTGAGCTGGTATGAGAACCGCCGCCAGTCCAACAACCTGGCCTGGGGCGAATGGGCCGTGCAGGATGCGCGCACCCGGGAAACCGGCGAAGTCACACCGTTTGCCGCACTGATTTATGACCTCGACGAAAACCTCTCGGTGTACGCCAGCTACGCCGATATCTTCCAGCCACAAAGCTCCTACGCCACGGTCGACGGCGCCGCACTCAAGCCGCAGATCGGTGACAACTACGAGCTGGGGATCAAGGGCGAATGGTTCGAGGGGCGCCTCAACAGCTCCCTTGCGCTGTTTCGCGCGGTGCAGAAAAACACGGCTGAAACCGATTACCTCAGCGTCTGCCCGACGTCCTCCGACGGCTATTGCTACAGCGACACCGGCAAGACCCGCGCCCAGGGTGTAGAAGCCGAAGTCAGCGGTGAATTGCTCGAGCGCTTGCAGGTGTTTGGCGGCTACACCTATACCCAGACCAAAACCCTGAAGAACATCGACAGCGCCGTGGAAGGTGGCGTGTCCAACAGCTACGTGCCGCGGCATATGCTGCGCATGTGGGGTGACTACCAACTGGATGGCGCGCTGTCGAAATGGAGCGTGGGCACCGGCGTCAACGCCCAGAGCAGCAACTACCGCGTGCAGGGCATCAAGCTCGAACAGGCCGGTTACGCGGTGTGGAATGCGCGACTGGCGTATCGCTTGGACGACACCTGGACCGTGGCGCTAAACGGCAACAATGTTTTCGACAAACACTATTATCAAACCGTGGGCACCGCCGCCTGGGGCAACTTTTATGGCGAACCGCGCAATTTTACCGTGAGTGTGAAAGGCAACTTCTAATCCCGCGATGTCCCCGGTGGCAGGGTATTTAGTGCGCCCTGCCACCGCCTCCTTGTCCCCTTTTTCTACCTCTATTCGAAAAAGGTTTGCCCATCTGGCAGGAAAATTCTCACATTTGTTCCTACACTCAAAATCACACCCCTTCACCGCGTGCTCGAACAAGGAAAGTCAATAAAATGCCACGAAAATTCCAGCTTAAAGCGTCTAGCACGCAACCTCCGCACCACAGTCAACAAGTTGACTAAGCAACTAAAAAGGAACACTCCTTAAGCCACTACCCCGCAAGTTTCCTCCATTTGGATGGCTTCACTTGGATGAAGAAATAGTTGCGTTTTACCCAGAGTAGCCGTCGTTCGACTTGCCTCCTTCGCGCAGCCTGCTGCGGACGGACCAACAGGCGAACAGTAAGTCTGGAGTGCAATGAGGGATGTTTTTATGCGAGAAAAGTCGTCAGTCGTTAGCCTGTTTCTGACCCGCGCTGGTTTTGTTGAATTCTTTGTTGTTTTCGTCAAGTTGATCCATGGCCTGACTGCAATCTTGCCGCCATTGGTGTTGGTATTGTTCCTCGACCCACTGGCTCCCGAGCTGCGTTCCCACTTCCTCGGTCTGCTGCTGTTTTTTGCGATCATGACCATCATTCTGTTCCAGGCTTTAGGTATCTATTCCGAAGAGCTGTTCAGCAATCGCCTGCGCCTGAGAGCCAAGATAGTCGCCTGGTCGGCGGCGTTCTGCATCTTGCTGTTCATGTACCAGTTCCTGCAGTTCTTCCCGCAATTGACGCCACGCAACCTGGTGGCGTGGTACTTCGCCAGCCTGGGGCTGTTCTGCATTGAACGCCTGGTGATGCTGCGCCTTTACCGCAACCTGATGCGCAAGGGTAAATACCTGCAGCGCACAGTGATCCTGGGCTTCACCGACACCGCCGTGCACGTCGCCGATCACCTGCAACGCAATGGCGATATCCGTTCCGGCCTGATCGGTTTTATCGACGACCGCACCGAGCGCATCCCCAAGGAATTGAGCAGCCTGCCCTTGCTGGGCAACACCCGCGACCTGGAAAAACTGATCCGCGCCGAGCAGGTCAACCAAGTGATGATCTGCCTGCCCTGGGCTGCCGAGCAGCGTATCCACGGACTGGTCAATCGCCTGCGCCAGATGTCGGTGAACGTCATGCTGGTGCCGGACATGGCCGCGCTGCGCTACGGCCATAGCCGCATCACGGACGTGGGCGGCATCCTGATGTTCAACACCTCGCAGCTGCCATTGCGCGGTTGGTCGCCGGTGATCAAGCGCTGTGAAGATTTGCTGCTGGCGAGCATGGCCCTGGTGGCGCTGTCACCGGTGATGCTGGCGACGGCGATTGCGATCAAGCTCGACTCCAAAGGGCCGGTGCTGTTTCGCCAGAACCGTTATGGCTACAACGACAACGAGATTCGCGTGTTCAAGTTCCGCTCGATGTTCACCGACCAGAGCGACTTCACCGCCGAACAACAGACCACCCGCAAGGACCCGCGCATCACGCGCGTGGGCCGCATCATTCGCAAGACCAGCATCGACGAACTGCCGCAGTTGTTCAACGTGCTGCTGGGCAACATGTCGATGGTGGGCCCGCGCCCACACGCCACCGCGACCAAGGCTGCCGGCATTCCGTTCGAGGTGGCGGTGAGCGAGTACAGTTCGCGGCATCGGGTCAAGCCGGGCATCACCGGGTGGGCGCAGATCAACGGCTACCGGGGTGAAACCGACACCCTGTACAAGATCCAGAAACGTGTCGAGTACGACCTGGAGTACATCTCCAAGTGGTCGGTGTGGTTTGACTTGTACATCGTCTTCATGACGGTCCCAGCCGTCCTCTCCACCAAGGAAGTCTATTGATGAATACCCTCAACGGATTAATCCCCTGCATTATTTCCGGTGGTTCGGGCACGCGGCTGTGGCCGGTGTCGCGCCAGAACATGCCCAAACCTTTCATGCGCATGCGTGACGGTCAGAGCCTGCTGCAAAAAACCTTTCAGCGCGCCGCCAAACTGCCCGGCGTGGAAAGCGTGCTGACGGTGACCAACCGCGACCTGCTGTTTCGCACCCTGGATGACTACCGCGTGGTCAACAAGGCCCATTTGCCTCTGGACCTTCTGCTGGAGCCGTTCGGGCGCAATACAGCGGCGGCCATTGCGGTGGCGGCGCTGCATGTGCAGGAACATTTCGGTGATGAGGCGCAACTGTTGGTGATGCCCGCCGACCATTTGATCCTCAATGAAGTCGCGTTTGCCGAGGCCGTCACCCAGGCCCGCGACCTGGCCGAGGCCGGTTATCTGGTGACCTTCGGCATCCAGCCCGATCATCCGGAAACCGGCTTTGGCTACATCGAAACAGGCGACGCGCTGGGCACCGGCAACCGGGTCAAACGCTTTGTCGAAAAACCCGACCTGGCCACCGCCCAAGCCTACCTCGACGGCGGCAAACACCTGTGGAACGCCGGCATGTTCTGCTTCAAGGCCAGCACCCTGGTGGAGGAACTCGCCGCCCATGCCCCCGACGTGCTGACGGCGGCCAAAGCCGCACTGGACCACAGCCAGAGCCTGCAAAACAAAACCTCGCGCCAGCGCGAACTGGACTCGGACGCCTTCGGCAGCGCCCCGGACATTTCCATCGACGTGGCCCTGATGGAAAAGTCCCAAAAGGTCGCCGTGGTGCCCTGCGACATCGGCTGGAGCGACATCGGTTCCTGGGAAGCGCTGCGCCAGCTCACGCCCAGCGACGCCCACGGCAACCAGGTCAATGGCGAAGCGATTTTGCATGACGTGCACAACTGCTACATCGACTCGCCCAAGCGCGTGCTCGGCGCCGTTGGCGTACACGACCTGATCATCGTCGACACCCCGGACGCGCTGCTGATCGCTGACGCCAACCGCAGCCAGGATGTGCGTTACATCGTCGCCGAACTCAAGCGCCAGAATCATCCGGCATACAGCCTGCACCGCACCGTCACCCGGCCGTGGGGCACCTACACGGTGCTGGAGGAAAGCAGCCGCTTCAAGATCAAGCGCATCGTGGTCAAACCCCAGGCGTCACTGTCGTTGCAGATGCACCACCACCGCAGCGAACACTGGGTGGTGGTCAGCGGCGCGGCGCAGATCACCAATGGCGAGCGCGAATTCCTGATCAACGCCAACGAGTCCACGTACATTCCGGCCGGGCACAAACACCGCCTGACCAACCCCGGCATCATCGACCTGGTGATGATCGAGGTGCAGAGCGGCGAGTACCTCGGCGAAGACGACATTGTGCGCTTTGACGACATTTACGGGCGTGCCCCCGCAGAAGTGAAAAAGTGACATGCGCACCTCGTTGATCATCCCGACCCGCAACGCGTCCAGTCACCTGGCGCGGCTGCTGCCTGCGCTGAAAATGCAGACGCTGCAACCGGACGAAATGCTGGTGGTCGACAGTGCCTCCAGCGATGACACCGTGGCGCGCTTTCGCGAGTTCGGCGCCCGGGTCGAGGTGATCGACGCCCGCGACTTCAACCACGGCGGCACACGGCGCTGGGCCAGTGAACAAGTGAGCGGCGAGGCACTGATCGTGATGACCCAGGACGCGATTCCCGCAGACCCGGAGACCTTCGCCAATTTGCTCGATGAGCTGCAGCAAGACCCGCTCAACGGCGTTGCCTACGGCCGCCAATTGCCGCACCCCGGCGCCGGCGTGCTGGGCGCGCAGTCGCGGCACTTCAACTACCCGCAACACAGCCGCAGCAAGCGCCTGGCCGATGCGCCGCAGCTGGGGATCAAGACCTGCTTCAGCTCCGACTCGTTTTGCGTTTATCGGCGCAGCGTCCTGCATGCGGTCGGCGGTTTTCCCGCCGATGTGATCGGCAGCGAAGACGCCTACGTCGCTGCGCGCATGCTGCTTGAAGGCTACACGGTGCGCTACGCCGCCACGGCGCGGGTGTACCACTCCCACGATTACCGACTCATGGATGAGTTTCACCGCTACTTCGACATTGGCGTGTTCTACGGTCGCGAGCCGTGGATTCGCCAGGCGTTTGGCGATGCCGGCGGTGAAGGTAAACGCTATGTACTGGCTGAGCTCGCGGCATTGCGCGCAGCCGGTGCATTGCACCGCGTACCCGAAGTACTGGTGCGCAGCGCGTTCAAGTTGCTCGGCTATCGGCTGGGCCAACAGGAACGCCGGCTCCCCCTCGCCCTCAAGCGGCGCATCAGCATGTTCCCCGGTTATTGGAGGTGAGCAGCATGACTAACAGGAAGTCCGCCCTTATGAAAAAAACCGTGCTCCTCCTGGCCATGATGGCCTTGGCCGCCTGCAATACGCCGGCACGCATTGTCCCGCCGGATGACAAGACCGTTGAGGACGGCAAGCGCGCCCTCGACCAGCTGGCGCAGCTGCCGCCGGCCGTGGAACGCATCCGCATCGGCGATCAGTTGCGGATCGTGCGCGATGCCGGCGAGATGCCGACGCTGTCGGCGTTCAACGTCAGCACCATCTATGAGCTGACGCTGTACACGGTGCAGACCGACGGCAAGATCAACTACCCGTTCCTGGGGCCGATTCAGGTCGCCGGGCGTCAGCCATCGGAACTGGCTGCGGAGCTGAGCAACAAGCTCGCACCGGTGTACCGCGAGCCGCGGGTGACGGTGAACATCAACCAGGCGCCGGGCAATTCGGTGATCGTCGGCGGCGCGGTGAATAACCCGACCGCGGTGCAACTCGGCACGGCCAACACCCTGGAGCAAGCGATTGTCGGCGCCGGCGGGGTGAACCCTTCGGGCAATGCCAGCATGGTCGCGCTGCTGCGCGAAGATGCCCAGGGCGCCTACCACGCCTACTTCCTGGACTTCAGCCAATACCTCAAGCCCGGCCCGAACGGGCGTAAACCGGTGCACCTGCAACGCGGGGATGTGGTGTTCGTGCCCAAATCCAACGTCGGCGAGCGCATCCAAGGGGTGGATACCTACTTGAACCAACTGATCCCGTTCACCAAGTCCATTGGGGTTGGCTACAACTACACCAAAACCATCGGCGGCAATAACTGAAGGAGCGACATCCCATGATCGAGATCCGTTCTTTTCGTGATCTTCTGCGCCTGTTTTTCATCTTCCGGCATGAGTTCAAACTGGCAGCCATCGCGGCGCTGGTGATCATCTTGCTGGGGGCCTTTTTGCTGCCGGCCAAGTACGAATCCACCGCGCGCCTTTTGGTCAAGCCGGGGCGCGATTCGACCTTGCCCATCGAGATCAGCAACCGTCAGGCGCTGGTCATGCCCAGCACCCAGCGTGACCCGATTGTCGATGAAGAGCGCTTGCTGACCGGCCGCCCGATCGTGCGCACGGTGGCCGAGCACTACCTGGAAGTCATCGCCAACGCGCCGCCGCCGGAAGGCTTCTGGAAGCGCAGCAAGTATTACGTCAAGGAAGGCGTGGGCGCGGTGTTCGACGGTATTCGCGTGGTGCTGGAAACTGTCGGCATCCTCGAAAAAACCACGCCGGTGGAACGCCTGGCAGCGAGCCTGGAGAAAAACTTCGAGGTCAGCCACGCCGTGGGCTCCACGGTGATGGACATCAGCTTTACCTGGGGCGACCCGCAAATCGCCCAGCAAGTGGTCAAGGATTGGGTCGACACGTACATCACCGAACGTACCCAGGCCCTGGGGCGCAAGAGCCTCTACGCCTTCTATGAAGGTCAGGTGAACACCAGCGCCACCGAGATCAAGAGCTACAAGGAGCAAATCCTCAAGCACTTGAACGAAATCGGCGCGGCAAGCATCACCGATCGCCTGGAAGACTTGTCTGAGCGCATCAACGTGTTGCGCGGCGAGACCTTCAATACCACGCGCCTGATTGCGTCTTCCGACAGCGCCATCCAGAGCACCCGCGACCAGCTCAAGGGGCAGCCCAAGGAAGTCACCACGGTGCGCCAGATCGCACTGAACCCGCAGCAGCAGGATTTGCGTCGCCTGCTTAACCAGAAGTTGCTGGAAAAGGCCGACATGATGCGCACCTACACCGACAACGCGCCGCCCGTCAAAGCCCTGGACGCGTCGATTCGGGCGATGCAGGCCCAGGTTGCGAATGAAAGCAACACGGTGCAGGCCTCGGAAAACCGCGCGCCGAACACCTTGGAGATTCACTTGCAGCGGGTGCTGCTGGACGAGTCGAGCAACAACCTGGCCCTGCGCACTCAGCTTGTGCAACAGCAGAAACAGCTGGTGAACCTCGAAGCCCAGCGCAAGCAGGCCCTGGAGATTGAACCGGAGCTGGCGCGTCTTTCGCGCGAGCTGAGCGCCACCGAGCGCAATTACGCGCTGTATGTGGACAACCTGGAAAAATCGCGCATTGACCGTGAGCTGGACAACAGCCAGATCAGCAACATTGCGGTGATCGAAGAAGCCACCCTCAACCCCGGCCGCATCTTCCCGAAAACCCTGCTGATGCTGCTGTTGGCGATCCCGTTTGCCATCGTCGTCGGTTTGCTGGTGATCTACCTGTGCTACCTGTTGGACCAGCGCATTCACGATGGCGGGCTGGTGGAACGCAAGTTCGGCCTGCCCCTGTGGACGACCTTGCCGGAACTGGACACCAGCACCGCGCAGAGCACCAACGCGTTCAATGCGAGCATTTACCGCCTGTACGGCTTGCTGCAATTGGACCGCGTGGCCGAGCAAGGCCTGACATTGGGGTTGACCTCGGCGCGCCACGGCGAAGGGGTGACCTTTGTGGTGGAGCAACTGCGCCACTTGCTGCAGGAGAACGGCATTTCGGTGCGGGTTGGCGGCGTCGAACCGGCCGCTCCGGGCGAAGTGGTGCTGCTGGATGCGTCTGCGCTGCTGGACAACCGCGATGCCTTTATCAACCTGCGCCGCGCCGACCTGATTGCCCTGGTGGTGGAAGCGCAGAAAAGCACAGTGCCGGTGGTGGAGCACGCGCTGTCGATCCTCAACACCGCGTTTGGCAAGGTGGACGGCATCATCATCAACCGGCGCAAATTCGAAGTGCCGGCCAGGGTGCTTAAAACCATCGCCAAATACCGGGGGGCGTTCTGATGCGCATCGCCCTGCTCGCCCCTTTGCCGCCGGAGAAAAACGGGATCGCCGACTACGCGAACCACTTCAAGACGGCCCTGGAGCAGCTGGGCGTGACGGTGGCGACACCGTTGAGCGGCGTGGAAGGCAACAGCGAAGCCATCCGGCAGGCCATCGCCGCCTTCGACTGGCGCAGTGTGGACCTGGTCCACGCCGAACTGGGCGGCGGCCGGCTGGGGGAGTTCCTGGCCCTGCGCGAGCTGCGCAAGGCTTACCCCGAATTGCCGCTGACGGCGACGGTGCATGACCCTGAACGTATCGTCTGGCGACGCGAGCAACTGCCTTTCCCGCTGAACCTGCTGGAACGTTTGCCCAGCCCATTGCCGCAAGCGGCGGTGGTGCTGGCCGACCCACTGACCTTGCGCGAAGAGCGCCATGTCGCCCAAGGCCTGACGCGGCTGATTACCCTCACGCGCCTGGGCGCCGATTGCCTGAGCCAGCGCATGCAACTGCCGGCCGGCAAAGTGGCGGTGATCAACCACGCCAACCTGGCTATCGCTCCCGCGCCGTTACCGGCGCTGGACACCCTGCACCTGCTGTACTTCGGTTTTATCTACCGTGGCAAAGGCATTGAAGACCTGCTGCAAGCGCTGGCGGACGTCTTCAAGCAAGCCCCCGAATTGCGTGACCGTGTGCGCCTGACCCTGGCCGGTGGCACTGCCGCCGAAATGGCGTTTGGCGCGGGCGGCAACTACCTTGAGCAGCTCAACAGCCAGATCGCCGAACTCGGCCTGGCGGGCGCCATCGACTGGCGGCTGAACTTGCCGGCCAGCGAGATTGCACAGACGATCCAGGCGCACCACGTGATGGTGCTGCCGTATCGCGAATCAAAAAAACTCGGCCTGCTGGGGCGCCAGCGCGGCACCAGCGGCGCGCTGTCCTGGGCCGCTGCGTGCGGCCGCGGGGCGATCACCTCGGATGCGCGTGCGTTTGCCGAAGAAGTCGCCAGCGGCAACGGCGCGATCTATCCCCAGGGCGATGTGGCGGCGTTGAGCCAACAATTGCTGCGCCTGGCGCGCACGCCGTCGCTGGCCCGCGACTGGGCCGAACGTGCCGGTGAAATTGGCCGCGAACGCCTGTGGCCGTTGACCGCGCAGAAGTTCAAGCACCTTTTTGAGCAGGCGATTGCGGGAGCCCCTTATGCCGCGTAAACGGACCTACCTTGCGACCCTTGCGGTCATTGCCGCACTGGGTCTGACGGCCTTCCTGTGGGGCCGCCAGGCCGACGCCGAAAACCATGTGCTCAAGGGCAACAAGGTGGTGGTGTGGAAGGATTTTCTGGGCGTGAACGCGCAGTTCCTGTGGTTCAGCCCCACGCTGTATCAACAGCAGATCGACCGCCTCAAGGCACTGGGCCTGGAGTGGGTACGCCTGGATTTGCACTGGGACCAGTTGGAGCCGGTCGAGGGCCAGTATCAGGTCGCAACCCTGGATCAACTGGTCGGCAACCTGCAGGCCAATCAGCTCAAGTCGGTGTTCTACCTCGTCGGTTCGGCGCCCTTCGCGACCACCGCGCCAGCCGGTGCGCCCTATCAGGACCAGTACCCGCCCAAAGATCCGAACGTGTTTGCCAACCGCATGGCGCTGTTGTCGCAACGCTACCCCAGTGTCAACGCGTGGCAGGTGTGGAACGAGCCTAATTTGCTCGGTTTCTGGCGCCCGGTGGCCGACCCCGCGGGCTACGCCGCCTTGCTGACAGCCACCGCATCCGCTTTGCGCGCGGTGGACGCGAACAAACCGGTGGTGGCTGCCGGCATGGCGTTTTTCAGCGAAATGCCCAACGGCCAGACCATGCTTGACGCCCTCGGCGCCCTGGGGGTGGCCAACCTGAACACGGTGATTTCCTACCATCCCTATACGCAATTGCCCGAGGGCAACGATCCGTCCAACCTGGACTTCATCGCCAAAACCACCGCGCTCAACCAGGCGCTGCGCAATAGCGGCGTGCAAACGCTGTGGAGCACCGAGTGGGGCTGGTCAACCTACCCCGGGCCAAAAGACGCCCAGGACCTGATCACCTTGCAGGGCCAGGCTGACTATGTGGTACGCCGGGTAGCACTGATGAGCGCGATGGATTACGACCGGATCTTTCTGTTCACCTTGAGCGACCTCGACCAGCGTGCCAGTGTGCGTGACCAGTTCTACGGCCTGCTCGACATCGACGCCAACCCCAAGCCGGTCTATACCGCCTTGAAAAACTTCCTCGATGTGAGCGGGCCGCAGCTCACGCCCGGCGATCCGCCCGCCGCCGACCAATTGCCCGACGGCTTGTTCAGCATTGGCTGGACCCGCGCCGACGGCCACAAACTGTGGTTCTTCTGGTCGGCCGAAGGCGGCAACGCACACTTGCCTGGCCTCACCAGCGCCACCCTGTACGACCCGCTGCGCGGGACGCAAACCCCGGTAAGCGGCACCAATGGGCTGACCGTCCCGGTCAAGTCGAACCTGCAAATTCTGCTATGGGATTGAAGCCCGCCATGCGCATTTTATGGATCCTGCCTTACTCGCCCTGGCCCGCCACCAGCGGCGGCAAGACGCGCCAGTTCCATCTGCTGCGCAGCCTGGCCGCGCGTGGCCACCGAATCACCTTGCTGCTGCATGATAAAAACCCGGTGTCGCTGACCGATCGCCAAGTGCTGGAGGCCTTCCTCGAGCAGGTGATCGTGCTGCCGCGCCGCCCACTGCGCAGCGTCAAAACCCTGGTGGCCGGCCTGTTTGCACCGTACCCGCTGCTGGCCAGCGTCAACGGCCTGTCGGGCGCGCTGCAGGACACGTTCAATCAGTTGCTCAAAGAGCATTGGGATGTGGTGCAGATCGAGCACACCTACACGTTCCAACCTTATGAAGATGCCCTGGCGCGCCAATCGCAGCCGTTCGTGCTGACCGAGCATAACGTTGAGTCGGCGCTGGGTGCGGCCACCTACGACCGCCTGCCGCGCTGGGCGCTGCCATTTATTCGCTACGACCAATGGCGCTACAGCCGGTGGGAACACCGCGTGATGCGCCAGGCCGCGCAGGTGGTGGCGGTGACCGACAGCGACGCGCAGGTGCTGGCCAGGATCGCCGGCAAACCGGTGCCGGTGGTGGTCAACGGTGTGGACTGCGATCACTTCGCCGCCGCCCGGCCTGACCCCTCGACGCGCCGCGTGCTGTTTCTGGGCAACTATGAATACGCGCCCAACGTGGACGCCATCGAGTGGGCCCTGGATGAAATCCTGCCCAAGGTCTGGGCGCGCTGCCCGGATGCGCGCATGAGCGTGTGCGGGTTTGGCATGCCCGGCAGTTGGCGTGAGCGTTGGAAGGACCCGCGTATCGAGTGGCAAGGGTTTGTACCGAACCTGTTGAACCTGCAATCAAGTTGTTCGGTGTTTCTGGCGCCGTTGCGCCACGGCGGCGGTTCCAAGCTCAAGGTGCTCGAAGCCCTGGCTGCCGGGTTGCCCTTGGCGAGTACCGAACAAGGCGTGTCGGGCCTGGACCTGATTGAAGGACTGGATTACCTCGGTGGGCAAACCGCCGACAGCCTGGCGGACGCCGTGGTACGCCTGCTGCAGTTTCCCGACGCCGCCGCGCCCATGGGCGAAGCGGGCCGCGCCTATGTACGCCGCGCGCATGACTGGAGCGTGGCCGCCAGCCAGCTGGAACAGGTGTACGCGACCCTCGCGCCGCTCAATCAAAAGGAGCCCGCATGCGTATAGGCCTGGATTACCGCACCGTCGGCACCTCGCCGCAATCGGGGATCAGCCGCCAGGTGTACGCCCTGGAAAATGCCCTGCGCACGCTGCCGGGTGTGGAACTGGCGCGGTTTACCGTGGCACCGCTGGGCGATGAAACCCGCTTGCAGGCGCACTGCCCGGCCTGGGGCTGCGCGAAAACCGCGATGCACCAGCCACACAATCGTCTGCGCTTTGAGGCCGGCTTTTTGCCGGCAGCCTTGCGCGAGCAGCAGATCGACCTGTACATCAGCACGTTCAACATGGGCCTGCCGTTGCCGCCCAAGCCCAAAGGTTTGCGCACCGTCGTGCTGCTGCATGACCTGTTCCAGATCACGTTGAACAACTATCACGCCAACCGCCTCAAAGCGCTGATCTACAAGACCAGCGATCGGCTTTCGATTGCGTACGCGGTGCACAGCGCCGACCGCGTGTGGACGCCGTCACAGTACAGCGCCGATGAAACTGCGCGGCTGTTTCCCAAGGCGGCGGGCAAGATTCGGGTGCTGCCCAATCAAGTCGACAGTTTTGTCGAGCTGGCGGCAGACCTGACGGCGCGTAACCTGCCCGAGCATTACTGGCTGCTGGTGGGCACGCGTGAGTTGCGCAAGAACGTGCCGTTTCTGGTCGACGCCTGGCAGCAGGCCCGCAGCCTGTCACCCGCCGTGCCGGCGTTGGTGCTGGTGGGCAGCCTTGAGCATTTGCCCGAAACCCAGCGCAACCTGCCGGGCATTCGCGCCCTGAGCGGCGTCTCGGATGCCGAGCTGCACGCGCTGTACCGCCAGGCCTCGCGCCTGTGGCAACCGTCGTATGCGGAAGGTTTTGGTCTACCCGTCATCGAAGCCCTGAGCGTCGGCACCCCAGTGGCCGTGGCCAGCGGCACCTCGCTGGATGAAATCACCCCGCCGTCTGCACCTCGCTTCTCGCCCACCGACGGCCCGGCGCTGGTGCAATTGATGCTGGCGCTGGCGGATCGCGCGGCTGAAGAATCGTCTGAACAACGCCGGCAATGGGCGCAACGCTTCAACCATCAGGCCTATCGCCGGCGCCTGGCTGAACTGATCGAGGAATTGAAATGAGACTCTCCCTGGCAAGCCTCGTCGCGATCCTGTTCGGCCTGTTGTTCGGCGCGCTGGCCCTGATGCTCTCACCGGCCAAGGCGTTTCTCGCCGTGATCGGCCTGGCCGCGGCGGTGACCATCCTGCGCTTCCCGTTCTGGGGCTTGCTGCTGTTCGCCGGTGTCGCGACCTTCATGCCGTACTCGACCGTCAACCTGGGCATTCGCAGCACAGTGAGCGAGGCGATCCTGGCGCTGACCTGGGGCGCGGTGCTGTGGCACAGCTTTCTGTCGCGCGTGGCCGACACGCCGAGCCTGTCACGTCGCCCCACCGACCAGATGCTGCTGTGGCTGATGCTGTTCAGTGTGTTTCCGTTTATCGTCGGCCAGGTCACGATCCACGCCGACACCAGCGGCGTGGCCAACTGGCTGCGCTGGTTGCTGAGCCTGTCGGCGGTGTACCTCTGCGCCAAGTTGCTGACCGACTACAAACACCGCGAATCAGTGGTGATCGCCCTGCTGCTGGGCACGCTGGCGATGCTGGTGTTGTCGATTTCGGTGTTTGTGCGCACCCGGTCGGGGGCGGGAATTGCGCCGATCCTGGCGCTGTTCAACTACGGCAACTTCGACATGTTGAAATTCGGCCTGGAGGCGATGTCATCGCGCATGGGCTCGCCGTGGATGCACCCGAATGCCATCGGCGGGATCATGGCGTTGCTGCTGCCGTTGGCGTTCTGCTACGGCATGACCGAACAAGGCTGGAAGCGTGGACTGGGCCTGGGCGTGGCGTGCCTGGGCGCCGCCGCATTGCTGTTGGCCAGTAGCCGTGGCGCGATGGTCAGCCTGGCGCTGGTGCTGATCTGGATGGCGACGCGGCGTGTGCCCTACACCGGCAGGCTGTTGATGATCGGTGCGGCGCTGACGGTCGCGCTGGTGATGGCCTATCCGCCGTTGCAGGACCGCCTGGCGACGATTTTTTCGTCGGACAACGCCAGTACCGAAATACGTTTCGACGAATACCGCATGTTCCCGCAGGCGGTGGCTTCGTACCCGTTCGGCATCGGCTTCAAGGTCGACCCGCCAGTGCCAGGCACGCATTTGCTGGGCATCTCCAACCTGTGGCTGAACTTCATCTACAAGACCGGCATTGTCGGCATGCTGTTGTTTGTCGCCGTGACCGTGCGCTGGTGGCGTGAAGCACGCCCGCAGAAAGGCCCGATTCGTCTGACCAAAGACAACGCGCTGTGGCTGGGCAGCACTGCCGGGATTCTGTCGGCACTGGTCAGCGGGTTGTTTGACCACTACTTCAGCTTTGCCGTGGTGATGGTGGCGCTGTTCTGGCTGATGGTCGGCCTCAATGTACTGGAGGCACGCCGGCTGTTCCCGGCGCGTCTGCCGCAGGTCAAGACAGTGGCTTTCCGCAAGCCGGCCCTTGACGGCGCGCGGCTTTAATCATGCTCGGCTCCGCCGTCTGGCTGACGCTTGCGACCCTGCTGGGCCTGTGCCTGGGGTTCGCCCGCGAGTGGCTGCTGGTGGCCGCCTGGGGCGCGGGCGAGCGCAGTGATGCGTTCCTGATCGCGCTGTTTTTGCCGGAGGCGTTGCGCATGTCGTTGGCCGGTGGCGTATTGAGCGCCGCCGCGCTGCCGCTGTACCTGCAACGCAAGGACGACGAGCGCCTGGATTGGCTGGCGGTGCTGTTTCCGGCCCTGATGCTGATTGCGTTGGTCACCAGCCTGCTGCTGACGCTGCTGGCGCCGTGGCTGGTGCAGTTGCTCGGCCCAGGGCTGGCGGCCAGCGCCACGGCACTGGCGGCCAGCAACCTGCAGATCGTTGCCTGGTGCGTGCCGGGTTTGATGTTGCATGCGCTGTTCAGTATTCCGTTGCAGGCCAGCGAACGTTTTGTGCTGGCGGGGCTGGGTTCGCTGCTGTTCAACCTGCCGCCGGTGACCTACCTCGCCGTGGCGGGCACGGCCACCCAACCCCATTCTCTGGCGCTCGCCTGCCTGGCCGGCAGCCTGTTGATGCCGTTGGCGTTGCTGCCCT
The DNA here is from genome assembly GCF_059862645.1 of Pseudomonas sp. MF08831. Classification (NCBI taxonomy): domain Bacteria; kingdom Pseudomonadati; phylum Pseudomonadota; class Gammaproteobacteria; order Pseudomonadales; family Pseudomonadaceae; genus Pseudomonas; species Pseudomonas sp. MF08831. The sequence continues at coordinate 237,179 of NZ_JCBCUX010000010.1, forward strand.
CGATCTGGCGACAGGGCTGGCGACCGTGGCGCTGGCAACTGAGCTTTACGCCGCTGCGCGAACTGGGCCAGCGCATCGGCCCACTGCTGTTGAGCAATGGCGCCAGCCAGGGCTTGGCGCTGATCGAGCGCCTGGTGGCGTCGCTGCTCGGCGAAGGGGCGGTGACCTGGGTCAACCTCGCCCGCAAGCTGATGAACCTGCCGTTGATTGCGCTGATGAGCCTCAACCAGGTGCTACTGGGCATGATGAGCCGGCGCCAGGGCGATGAGCGCCTGGCGCTGCTCAAGCGCGGCCTGGAGACCGCCAGCGTGCTGACACTGCCGGCAGGCGTCGGCCTGGTGGCCGCGGCCCCCAGCCTGGTGGCGTTGCTGCTGCCCAAGCAATCGGCGGATTCGCCACTGCCGTTGCTGCTGGCGTGGTTTGCCGTGCCGCTGGTGTTCGGTGCCTGGAACGCCCTGCTCGCACGCTATGCCTACGCGGCCGGCGACACGCGCCAGCCGCTGCGTTGTGAATTGCTCGGCAGCCTGGTCAATGTGCTGCTGCTGGGCGCCCTGCCCTTTGTGTTTGGCCTGGCGGGTATACCGCTGGCCGCGCTGGCCGGAGTGATCTGCACGGCCTTGCTGCTGATGCAGCGCCAGGGTTTGCTCGACGCCCTGGCGTGGGCGCGGCATTGGCTGCTCTGTGCGGTGGCGATGGGCGTGGCGGCGTGGGTGTTGTTTCCAATTCAAGGCGTATGGCTGCAGTTGGGGCTCAGTACCCTGGCGGGCATGGTGATGTTGCTGGGCATGGGGCTGTGGCTGAAGCCGTGGCGCAAGGCGTGAATGACCGATCGGGAATAGTCAGATGAAGCATCGTTGGATTCAGATGGATATCGCCAAGGGCATCGGCATCCTGGTGATCGTGTTTGGCCACAGTTGGTTCGTCGCCACCTCGTCGGACCTGCTGTATCCGATCCTCGCTTCGTTCATCCTGCCGTTGTTCTTTTTCCTGTCCGGCGTGTTCTTCAAACCCGAGCAACCGTTCGTGGAGATGGCGGTGCGCAAGGCTGACGGGCTGCTCAAGCCGTTTTTCTTCACCATGCTGGTGTATGTCATCGTGCGCGCCCTGCTGCGCGGCAAACCGCTGCTGCCGGATATTGGCGGCGTGCTGTATGCCTCGGTGGACACCATTCCGTGGCAGGCGATGTGGTTTCTGCCGCACTTCTGGGTGGCGATTCTGTTCAGTTGGGTGATGCTGCGGTTGATCCAGCGCCTGAAGCTGTCGTTGTGGGTGACCTGCGTGCTGATCACGGCGCAGCTGCTTCTCGGAATTTGGCTGTTGCCAGTGTTCTGGCAAATGCCGGTGACGCTCGGCGGTCACAACTGGGTGCTGCCGGGGCTGCCGTTCAGCCTGGATATCACCTTGATCAGCAGCACCTACTTCATCGCCGGCTACCTGGCACGCGATTGGTTGCGTACACATTCGGGATCGTGGCTGACATGCCTGGTCTCGATCCTGTTATTTGCCGCGGTGTTCATTGCTACGTGGGACACCATGGACCTGGCGCAACGTCGCTACGACAGCTGGCTGTGGACCAGCGTGCTGGCGGTGATCGGCGTGTACGCATGCTGGGCACTGGCGCGGGTAATGATGGTGTCGGCACCGCTGACCCGGGCGATGACCTACATCGGCCAGTCGACCCTGATCCTGTTGATCTTCCATGGCGAAATCCAGCACAAGACTGTCGACCTGCTCGAACGCCTGGGCCTGCATTCGTTTCTGGCGGCGTGTGTGGGCCTGGTGGTGGCGGTGGTGGTGCCGTTGATGATCGGGGAAGTAATCAAGCGGGTGGCGTTCCTGCGGTTTTTCTACTTTCCGTTTCCGGTGCGCAAAGCCGTCAAACCTTCAGAAAACCATTAACCCCCTGTGGGAGGGGGTTTGCTCGCGATAGCGGTGGGTCATTCAAAGGTGTTTTGACTGACATTCCGTCATCGCGGGCAAGCCCGCTCCCACAGGGGTTATGTAGGTTCAATCATCAAGCTGTGGTGCGGCGGCCTTGCTGCCGGCTTTTGCGGGCTTGGCCGCTTTTGCGCCTTTGGCGGGCGCGGCGGGTTCTGGCTCGGCAGGCGCGGCGAGTTCTTTTTCAGCCATGGGCATCTGGTCGATGGCGCTGAAGAATTCCTTCAGGTCGAGGGTATCCGGTGGCACGGTTTTTTCGAGTTTCTTCTCGCCGTCCTTGCCGACCAAAATCACTTTGGTGCCACTGCCGGCGCCTAGCTTGAGGGCACGGATCAGCGCGTTGGTTTCAGGCGGCGTGAGCTTTTTGTTGTCCTTGGCGTCCTTGGCGAATTTCTCGCCTTCGGCACCGATGCTGCCGAACTTCACGGTGTAGAACACCATGCTGCGCTCTTCAAAGGACTGCTTGTTGGCAGGCTCATCCAGCTGTTTTTTCAGGTTCGCCAATGCTTCGTTACCGGAGTCAAGTTCCACCACCACCAGCGGACGCGACTTGCCCAAGTCCTGCTTGAGCGGGTTGATATCATCCGCGGCCAACAGCGGCCCCGTAAAAGCCATCAAGGTAGCCAGGGTCAGCGACCGGATGAGCATGCGCACCTCCTTTGAATTCCATGCAGGGTTCTTGAGTTTCATGTCTGCGACAGTCAATTTCAAGGATGATTCCTACACCTCGTTAAGAAGCGTAGGTCAGGAAGCCTGCTACGCAAGGGGTTGGGCGCGCGCCACGGTGATTGTTTCTTCTGATTGCGGAAACATCAAGAGACGCCCCATTCCGGCCAATGCCGCGCAAACACGGGCGCCACGACAGGGTCGGCATCCACCTGCGCCAACGTCTGGGCAAAGCTGGGCGCCAGGTTGCTCAACACCTCGCGCGCCGCGTCCCAACGCGACACGGCTGCGGCCATGATGCCCAGTGCATTCGGCACCTGATTGGGGGCGAACAGCTGGTCGGCGAACTGCTGGGCGAACACCACCCACGCATGGTGCAGATAGCGCCGCGTGCCGGTGGTCAATTGCGTCTGCGCCGCTTCATCCGCGTTGCCCAGCCAGCGTTGCGGGTAGTCAATGATGCCGATGGCCGAGTAGCAATTGGCAGCGATGTACACCAGGCCGCGCAGGATCTGTGCGCGGTTGCCGGCAAGCAGGTCCGAGGCGGGAAATTCCAGGCCCAGGTGGATCAGGAGGGCGGCGCTTTCGGTCAGCACCTGGCCATCGGGCGTGACCAGCGTGGGGATTTGTTTGAGCGGGTTGATGCGCGCGAGGGCTTCACTGCCCTCGCCATCTGCCCAGGAACTGGCGTCGATGCGACGCCACGGCACCGCGCAACGTTGCAGGGCGATTTCGATCATGCAGGAGCCGGATTCATCAATGCCGTAAAGCGTGTACATGGGCGTTTCCTCCTTAGCGCAGCAATTTGGCCTGCAAGTTGGCCTTCACCTGCGGCCATTCCGAATCGATGATGCTAAAGCGCACCGAGTTGCGCTTGCGCCCGTCGGGCATGATGCGTTCGTGGCGCACGATGCCTTCTTGTACGGCGCCGAGGCGCAGGATCGCGGCACGGGATTTTTCGTTGAGTTCGTCGGTGGTGAATTGCACTCGCACGCAGTCGAGGACTTCGAAGGCGTAGGTCAGCAGCAACAGTTTGGCTTCGGTGTTGATCGCAGATTTTTGCGTCGATTGCGCCAACCAGGTGTGGCCGATCTCCAGTTTGCGATTGGCCCGGTCGACCTTCCAGAATCGTGTGCTGCCGACCACTTCACCCGTGCTTTTGCGCACGATGGTGAAAGGAATCACACTGCCCGCATTGCGCCCGGCCAAGGCGGTGTCGATGTACGTCTCGACGGTGTCCGGGCCGGGCACGTTAGTGACTTTCAGGTTCCACAGCTCGCCGTCGGCGGCGGCGTCGAGCAAGGCACTCGCGTGCTCTCGCTGCAAGGGTTGGAGTTCGACGTGAGTGCCGGTCAAGGTGATCTGGGTCATGAAAAGCTGCGCCGTCTGCGGGTGGTCGTCAGAGGCCAAGAGTGCAGGCTCTGATCTCATCCAGGCAAGCGTTTTAGAACAGGCCCATCTGCCCGCCGACCAGAGTGCCAAAATCATCGTTCACGAACGGCAGAATCGCGTCGGCCACCGGCTGCAATTGCCGCGTGACGTAGTGGTCGTAGTCGATTGGCGCCTGCCGCACTTCGAGCGGTTCCGGGCCGTTGACGCTGATCACGTAGCTGATCCAACCGCCGCGCTGGTACTGGCGCGGGCGTCCCAGGCGGTCGTTGTATTCATCTGCCAGGCGGGCGGCGCGCACATGCGGGGGGACGTTGCGCTCGTAGTCGTCCAACTGGCGGCGCAGCCGTTTGCGGTAGATCAGCAGGTCGTCGAGTTCGCCACTCAGGGTACGGCGCACGTACTCACGCACGTAGTCCTGATGGGGCTGGCGGTGGAAGATGCGCTGGTAAAGCTCCTGCTGAAATTGCCGGGCCAGCGGTGACCAGTCGCTGCGCACGGTTTCGAGGCCTTTGTAGACCATGTCTTCGCGGCCATCGGCGTGCACGACCAGGCCGGCGTAACGCTTTTTACTGCCCTCTTCTGCGCCGCGGATGGTCGGCATGAGGAAGCGGCTGAAGTGGGTTTCGTATTGCAGTTCCAAGACGCTTTGCAGGCCGTATTCGCTGTGCAAATGCGCACGCCACCAGTCGTTGACGTGCTGCACCAATTGCCGACCGATGCGGCTGGCGTCGTCCGCAGAATGCGCGCTGCCGAGCCAGACAAAGGTGGAGTCGGTGTCGCCGTAGATCACTTCATAGCCCTTGGCCTCAACCAATTCGCGGGTCTGGCGCATGATCTGGTGCCCGCGCATCGTGATCGAGGACGCCAGGCGCGTGTCGAAGAAGCGGCAACCGCTGGAGCCGAGCACACCGTAGAAGGCGTTCATGATGATTTTCAGCGCCTGGGACAGCGGCGCGTTGTGCTCGCGTTTGGCCGCTTCACGGCCTTCGGAGACACGCGTGACGATGGCGGGCAGGCAGTGCCGGGTTCGCGAGAACCGCGCGCCGCGAAAGCCTTCCACCGACTCGCTCGCTTCGGGGTGCTTGAGGCCTTCGATCAGGCCCACCGGGTCAATGAGAAAGCTGCGGATGATCGACGGGTAAAGGCTTTTGTAGTCGAGCACCAACACCGATTCATACAGGCCGGGACGCGAGTCCATGACAAAACCGCCGGGGCTGGCCTGTGGTGGCTTGTCGCCCAGGTTCGGCGCGACGAAGCCCTGGCGGTGCATCAGCGGCATGTACAGGTGGGTAAACGCGGCGACCGAACCGCCGTTGCGGTCGGCCGGCAGTCCGGTGACGCTGGCCCGCTCCAGCAGGAACTTGAGCAACTCGGTCTTCTCGAAAATGCGCGTGACCAGCTCGCAGTCCTTGAGGTTGTAGCGCGCAAGCGCAGGCTTGTCCTCGGCGAACATGCGGTTGATTTCGTCCATGCGCTGGTACGGCGTGGAGATGTCCTTGCCTTCGCCGAGCAGGGTTTGCGCGACGTTTTCCAGGCTGAAGGATTCAAAGCTCCAGGTGGCCGAACGCAGGGCTTCAATGCCGTCGATAATCAACCGCCCCGCTGCCGCCGCGAAGTAGTGATTGCGGCTGCCGTGTTCGCGCCAGGCCATGGCTTCACCGCCACGGCCAAGCAGCAGCGGCACATTGAGGCGCTGGGCATGTTCGTGGAGCACGCGCAGGTCGAACTGCACCACGTTCCAGCCGATGATCGCATCGGGGTCGTGGGTGGCGAGCCATTGGTTGAGGCGCTCGAGCAGTTGCGCGCGGGTGTCGCAATAGTCGAGCTTGAAGTCCACCGCGTCGGTTTTATTCGGCGGGCCGAGCATGTACACCTGGCGCTCGCCGCAGCCTTGGAGGGCGATGGAATAAAGATCGCCCTGGGCAGTGGTCTCGATGTCCAGGGACACCAGTTTCAGCGGCGGGCGGTAGTCGGGGTCGGGTTTCATCTGCGCGTCGATCAGCACGTCGTTGGCGTCTGGTGCGCCGCCGAACCACACGGGAGCGGTGATGAAGCGCTCCATCATGTAGCGCTCGGGCGGGCGAACGTCGCCTTCGTAGACATCGACACCGGCGGCGCGCAGGCGTTTTTCCAGGTCCATCAGCTGGCGGTGTTGGCGCGTGTAGAGGCCCAACACCGGGCGGTGATGGAAATCACACAGCTGCAGCGGGCGCAGTTCGATATCGCGCTCGCCCTTGAGCAACCAGTCGAGCTGTTTGCGATAGGCCTCGGGGATAAACATCACCGAGGTTTGCACGGGTAGCCGCACGCACCGAGGGCCTTGGTCGGTGGCCAGCCAGAAACTGACCTCCGTACCCGCCGACGTGTCGCGCCAATGCCGGGTCAGGACAAAACCCTGCTGTAAATCCACCGTGCCACACCTCAGGAATCGCTTTCAGGGCGTGATTCTACTCGGCATCCGCGTAAACGCGGCACGTTAACGCGCACGCAGACCGCAATCTCATAAATTTGTTGCAGAACATTAATAACAATCACTATCATTCGCACCGGAGTCGTATCCGCGCAGCGAGGACGCGCAACGTTGTTGCCCTTTTCCTCACATTGACGGTTCGCCGTCAGGATCGACCATGCCCTCCCGTACCCGACTTCGTGTGCCGTTTCGCCCTACCCTGCTCGCCCTTTGCTGCTCCGCGAGCCTTGCTGCTCATGCTGCAACCCCAGTCACCCCGCAGGATGCGAATAACCATCAGGACGGCAACACACTGGAACTGGGTGCCACCAACATCAACGCCGACGCGCCCGCGCCAAACGCGTTACCGCCGGTTTACGCCGGTGGCCAGGTTGCACGCGGCGGGCAACTGGGTGTGCTGGGCAACCAGGACATCATGGACGTGCCATTCAGCATGTCCTCCTACACCGAGAAATTGATTCGCGACCAGCAGGCGCAAACCGTCGGCGATGTGCTGCTCAACGACTCGTCGGTGCGTCAGGCATCGGGCTATGCGAACCAGGCCCAGGCCTTTGTGATTCGCGGCCTGCCGCTCAATGGCGACGACATTTCCTTCAACGGTTTGTACGGCATCCTGCCGCGCCAGATCATGTCCACCGACGCCCTGGAACGGGTTGAAGTGTTCAAGGGGCCCAACGCGTTCATCAACGGTGTAACGCCCGGCGGCTCCGGCATTGGCGGTGGCGTGAACCTGCAGCCCAAGCGCGCCGACGATGTGCCGTTGCGCCGTTTCAGCACCGACATCAGCAGTGATGGCCGAGTGGGTGAACACCTCGACATCGGCCAGCGCTTTGGCGAGGACAACCGCTTTGGTGCGCGGGTAAACCTGTCCCAGCGTGAAGGCGATACGGCCGTTGACGACGAAAACCAGCGCTCGAAGCTGTTCTCGGTCGGCCTGGACTACCGCGGTGATGCGTTGCGCCTGTCGGGTGACTTTGTTTATCAGAAGCAGCAAGTGAACGGCGGGCGCAATACGGTGTTGCTCGGCAGTGGCCTGACCCACATCCCCAACGCCCCGTCTGCCGACACCAACTACGCGCCGAACTGGGGCACCACCAGCCTCGAAGACACGTTCGGCATGTTGCGGGGCGAGTACGACCTCAACGACAACTGGACCGCCTACATTGCCGGCGGTGCCAAGCACACCAACGAACTGGGGCGTTACTCGTCGGTCACCCTGAACGACGCGCTGGGGAATGCCACGGTCAGCGGCTCGAACATCGCGCACCAGGAAGACAACACCAGCCTGATGGCCGGCCTGAACGGCAGGTTCCAGACCGGCGCTGTCAGCCACAAGTTGAACCTGGGCCTGACCGGCATCTGGACCCAGACCCGCAACGCCTTCGACTTTGCCGCCGGCAGCCAGCCAACCAATATCTACAATCCGGCCGACGTGTCTGCACCGGCCAAAGGCGGGTTCACTTCCGGCAGCGACCTGAACGACCCAGGCATCACCGCCAAGACCTTCGCCCGCAGCGCAGCGGTGTCGGACACCTTCGGCTTTATGGATGACCGCCTGCTGTTCACGGCAGGTCTGCGCCGCCAGGAACTGGTGGTTCAAGGCTATGCGTACGGCACCGGCACGCGCACTGCCAATTACGCCAAGGGCATCACCACACCGGTGTATGGCTTGGTGTTCAAGCCTTGGGACCATGTGTCGCTGTATGCCAACCACATTGAAGGCCTGGCTTCGGGGCCGACCGCTCCGAGCACGTTTGGCAGCGCCACCAGCGTGACCAACGCCAACCAGACCTTCGCACCGGCCCGCTCGAAACAGACCGAAGCGGGCGTCAAGGTTGATATGGGCACCTACGGAGCGACACTGGGCGTGTACCGCATTGAACAGCCGACTCAAGGTTACTCCCAGCTGAATGCGGACGGCACCGCCACCTATGTCTTCCAGGGCGAGCAAGTCAACAAGGGCGTTGAGCTGAACGTCTTCGGTGAACCGGTCAGCGGCCTGCGCCTGCTGGGCGGCGCAACGATTATTCACACCGAGGTCAACGGCACGGCAAACGGCGCCAACGACGGCAACCGCGCCATTGGTGTGCCGTCGTTCCAGCTCAACGCCGGGGTGGAGTGGGATGTGCCGGGCCTGCAAGGCGTAAGCGTCAACGGCCGGATGCTGCGCACCGGCGGCCAGTACGCCGATGCAGCAAACAACCTGAGCCTGCCGGCCTGGAATCGCTTCGATGTGGGTGCGCGCTACAACTTCAAAGTGGCTCAGCGCGAAGTGACGTTGGGCGCGACCGTGGAGAACGTGGCCAATACCAAGTACTGGGAATCTGCGCTGGGTGGCTATTTGACCCAGGGCGATCCGCGGGTGGCGAAGCTGTCGGCGACGGTGGATTTCTAAAGTTACAACGTGGCGGGTCAGCGAATTTGCGCATCGCTGACTCGTCACTAGACTCAAGGGCTTCTCACACATGGAAGTCCCTTCAATGAATGTACCTCGCTCCGTGCGCCGGGCCCTTGCTCTGGTCACCCTGGTGTGCGCCGGCAACCTTGCCGCTTACGCCGCCGACATCCCGCTGTCCAAATCCCTTGAAGCCGATGAAGTGACCACCAAGGTGCTGTCGGTCGATGCCGCCACCCATCAGGTGGTGTTGGAAGGTGCCGAGGGTAACCCGGTGCATGTGCAACTCAGTGATGACGCCAAAGACTTGGCCAATCTCAAGGTTGGCGATCAAGTAAAAGTGCTGACCACCCATTCGGTGGCTGCGGTACTCGACACCGACGTAGATAAAAGTGCCCCGGACTCAAGCGAAAGTACCGGCGTGGTGCGTGCCACGGCCAGTAACCCGCACCCTGGCGGTGCGGCTTTCCGTCAGATCCAGGTACAGCTGAAGATTACCCATATCGACCTGAACAAAAACCAAGTGACCCTGGAAAACCCCACCGGTGCCACGAAAGTGCTAAACGTTGAAAAACCGGAGATCCGCGCCGGCCTCAAGGACCTCAAGGTCGGGCAAAGTGTGCTGGTGACCTTCACCGACACCCTGGAAATCACCACAACTCACGAAGGCTGACAGCGATGAACACGGGCATCATCAAGATGCCCGGTTAAGTCAGGCGCGACGCGCCTGAGCCAGATAGGTTTCGATGTTGTTCATTTGCTCATCCCAGCCACGTGAATTCATCTTGAAGGCCTTCTGGCGTCGGGCCTCGGGCACCGCATCAAACCCGGACTCAACCACCCGCAGTAAAATGCCTGGCGCACGGTCTTCGATGGTGAACTCCACCAAGGTGGGCGTTTCACTGTCGTAGTCGACACCCTCCTCGACCGCATAAGGATGCCACCAGAAGGAAAACAGGGTTTGTGGCAAGACCCTTTCGATTTTGGCCTTCCATACCACATGCTCATAGCCTGGGTAGGTAATCGGGGCTTCGAGGGTTTCCCCGGCAGCAAAGGTTTTGCCCTTCAGGGCAATACCGAACCAATTGCCGAATTGCTCGGCATCTGTGAGGGCTTCCCACACCTGTTTACGTGGAGCGTTGAGCAGGACTTTTCGTTCGATGCGATCTAATACGTGCATAAGTCACCTCCTCCATTGACAGTAGGCGACATCGACCAATGCGCAACCTTGGCGTGCGCGCGCGATGACGATGACCCCATCCTTGATCAGGTAATACGTTATGACTGACCCGTTGAATGGAAGTTGCTTCTGCAAAGCCGTGTGCTACCAAGTGGACAGCCTGGACATGCCCATCAGCCACTGCCACTGCGACAGCTGCCGCAAGGTGCATGCAGCAGCGTTCGTGGCCACGGCCGGGGTGATGCGCGAACATTTCCGTTGGACGCAGGGCGAAGCGCTGCTGTCATCGCTTGAATCGTCGCCGGGCAAATTCAGGCATTTCTGCTCGCGATGTGGCTCACATCTGATGGCGGAGCGTAAGCATCAGCCCCACGTGATTGTGCGAGTGGCGACGCTGGATGATGATCCGGGCGTGCGGCCCACCTCGCACATCTGGACGGCCCATGATGTGCCTTGGCTCGTCTATCAAGGTGTAGAGCACTGGGACGAGTGGAAGGTCTGAGTCAGACGTGCGGGTCACCCGGGGCTTTGGCCGGCGTCGCGTATTGCGGCTTGAGGTGGCCTTCCTGGTCGAGCAGCCAGGCATCCATGATTTGACGCACCACAGGGCCCGCCACACGACCGCCGGCTTCACCGTTTTCGATCATTACCGAGATCACGATTTTCGGGTGTTCGGCCGGCGCGAAGCCGACAAACAAAGCGTTATCGCGATGGCGTTCCAGGGTCTTGTTGCGGTTGTAACGCTCGCCCTGTTTAATCGCGACCACTTGCGCGGTACCACTCTTGCCGGCAATGCGATACTGGGCGCCGACTGCCGCAGCCCGGGCGATACCGCGCGGGTCGTGCATCACCAGTTGCATGCCATGGTTGACCTGTTCCCAATCACGCGGGTCCTTGAGGACCACGTTGGGCATCGGGTTCTCATCCACCGGCGGCACGCCATTGATGGTCTTGGCCAGATGCGGCCGGTTCCATACGCCTTTGTTGGCAATCAAGGCAGTGGCCTGGGCCAGCTGCAATGGCGTGACTTGCATATAGCCCTGGCCGATGCCGAGAATCACCGTTTCTCCCGGGAACCACGGCTGGCGTCGTGTCGCACGTTTCCAGGCCTGGGAAGGCATCAGGCCGGCTGACTCTTCGAACATGTCGAGAGAGACTTTCTGTCCCAGCCCGAATTCGGCCAAATAATCGTGCAGACGGTCGATGCCCAGCTTGTGGGCAAGGTCGTAAAAGTAGGTGTCGTTAGAGCGCATGATCGCCGCGTCCATGTCCACCCAGCCGTCGCCGCTGTGGTTCCAGTTGCGGTATTTGTGGTCAAAGTCGGGCAACTGGTAGTAACCGGGGTCGAACACGCGGGTTTGTGCGGTAACCACGCCACTGTCGAGACCGGCGATGGCCACTTCCGGTTTGATGGTCGAACCGGGCGCATAAAGCCCGCGCAGCACACGGTTGAACAGCGGCCGATCAATGGAGTCGTGCAACGCCGCGTATTCCTTGAAGCTGATACCGGTCACGAACAGATTAGGGTCAAAGCTCGGCTTGCTGACCATCGCCAGTACTTCGCCCGTTTGCGGATCGAGGGCGACAACCGAACCACGGCGATCGCCCAAGGCTTCTTCTGCCGCTTCCTGAAGTTTGACGTCGAGGCTCAGAACGATGTTTTTGCCGGGGATCGGGTCGGTGTGCTTGAGCACGCGCAATACGCGGCCCTGCGCATTGGTTTCGACCTCTTCATAGCCGACATGGCCGTGCAATTCGGACTCGTAGAACCGCTCGATACCGGTCTTGCCGATGGACTGCGTACCTCGGTACTCCACCGAATCAAGGGCCTTGGATTCTTTTTCATTGATTCGGCCAACGTAACCAATCGAGTGGGCAAAATGCGCGCCCAGCGGGTAATGACGGACAAATTGCGGCTCGACGTCCACGCCAGGCAAACGGAATTCGTTAACGGCCAGTACGGCGATCTGTTCTTCAGTCAATTCGTAAAACAGCGTCACGGGCACAAAAGGATGACGAGCCTGCTTCAGCGCCTTGTCGAACACCGCGCGGTCTTCGGCGGGCAGGTGCAGCAGGTTGACGATGGCATCCAGCTCACCCTTGAGGTCGGTTGTGCGTTCACGGGTAATCGTCAGGTTGTAGCTGGGACGGTTGTCGGCCAAAACCACGCCGTTGCGGTCATAGATCAACCCGCGCGTGGGCGTAATCGGCAGTACATGGACCCGGTTGTTTTCGGAAATCGTGGAGTGGTAGTCGTACTGCACCACTTGCAGGAAATACATGCGGCCCACCAGGGCGCAGGTGATGCCGATGACCAATAACGCACAGGCAAGCAGGCGCTTGTTGACCAGACGGTTTTCTTTTTCGTGATCCTTGATCGGTATCGGTTCAGGCATTTCTACAGCATCTCGTTGAAGAAGGTCTACGCCGCGTCCTGCGGATGAAAAATCAATCTTTGTAAAATGTGCTGCACCATACCAAAAATGCAGAAACACTTTGCATCGATTTCCCCAACGGCATGCTGTTTTGTCAGGAGAGCACGGATTTAGGCTCCAGAAAGGCCTCCAATCCGAAGGTGCCGTACTCGCGACCTATGCCTGATTGTTTGAAGCCGCCAAAGGGTGCACGCGGCTCGTGGGCCAGGGTATTGATCAACACGCGACCGGCGTCGATACGGGAGGCCAGTGCGTGCGCCCTTTGCAGGTCTGAGGACAGAATGTAAGCCTGGAGGCCGTAGGGCGTATCGTTGGCGATTATCAGCGCTTGCTCCTCATCATCGTAGGGGATGATCGACAGAACAGGCCCGAAGATCTCCTCACGAGCGATGGTCATCTGGTTGGTAACGCGACTGAAGACGGTGGGCCTGATGAACCAGCCGGCGTCGATGCCATCAGGCAAGCCGGGGCCACCCGCCAATAGGTAAGCGCCCTCCTCGATGCCGATCTGAATGTATCGCTGCACCCGCTGCCACTGCTTGAAGCTGACCATAGGACCGATGCGGGTGGCAGGATCATTAGGGTTGCCGGCCCGGATACCGGCGACCTGCTCGGTTACCAGCGCTTCTACTTCAGCCAAGCGCTGGGCGGGCACAAGCATGCGGGTGCCGGCAATGCACGCCTGGCCGCTGTTCATGAACGCGGCCTGAAGCGCCATCGGTATAGCCGTTTTCAGGTCCGCATCTTCGAGGATCAATACCGGCGACTTCCCGCCTAATTCTAGCGTGATGCGCTTGAGCGTTTCAGCGCCTGCGCGCAGGATCTGTTTGCCTACAGCGGTAGAGCCGGTGAATGAGACTTTGGCTATATCCGGATGTGTACTCAATACAGCACCGACGGTTTCACCACGGCCGGTAACAATGTTGAACACTCCAGGCGGCAGGCCCACCTCATGAAGGGCGCGTGTAACGATTGAGGTCTGGGTGGCGCTCATTTCACTCGGTTTGATCACGGCAGTGCAGCCAGCGGCCAATGCAGCAGCGAGTTTGCCGCAGATGAAGCCGGCGTTGCTGTTCCAGGGCGTTATCAGTGCGGCCACACCGAGGGGCTGCATCGTCACCTCTGCGATACCCAGATGCTGGGTGAAATCGTAGTCCTCCAGCACGGTCGCGGCGTCAAGCAAGACGCTGGCGGCATGCTTGGCCATCCACGATGCACGGGATACCGGGGCGCCATATTCTTCGATGATTGCCTCGGTCAGCTCTGCTTCTACGCAAACAATGGCGGCGTGCATGCGCTTGAGATAGTCGACACGCACGGCTTTTGTGGTGCGCGAAAACTCGGTGAACGCCTGCTTTGCCGCGCTGACGGCATTCATAGCGTCGCGTTCGTCTGCCAGGCGAACCTGACCAATGCGTTGGGCATTGGCGGGGTTGAACAGGTCAAAAAGCTCTTCACCGTGAGGCGTTACAAATTGGCCATTGATATAGATCTGGTGGATCTGATGCATGGGAACCTCCGAAGTCACCGAATTGGTATGCCTCACGGTAAGCCACTATCATTGACCTGATAATCCGTATAAATCGGCACGACTTGATGAGCAACTCAGGACAATGAACACCTCAGGATTGAACGAATTGGAGGCGGTGCTGGCAGTCGCCCGGCATCGCAGCTTTCGCGCAGCGGCGACGGAGCTGAATGTCTCGACATCAGCGCTGAGCCATTCAATCGCTGCACTTGAGGCACGGATGGGCGTTCGCTTGTTCAACCGTACGACACGCAGCGTGTCACTGTCGGAAATCGGTGCGGAGTTTGTCAGCACCATTACGCCAGCCCTTTCGACTATTCGCGTGGCGCTTGAACAAGCGGGAAATAGCCAGTCGGCACCGAGTGGGACCTTGCGGCTTAATACCTCAGCAGGCGCCGCCAAGCAGGTGATGCCGTTATTACTGGAGTACATGCGGCGCTATCCGCAGATGAAGCTGGATATCGTCACTGAAGGTCGACTGGTCGACATTGTGGCTCAAGGGTTCGATGCAGGTATCCGTCTTGGCGACAGCGTTCCACAAGACATGATCGCCGTCGATATCAGCCCACCTCAGCGATTTGCCGTACTGGGCAGCCCAGCCTATTTTGCCAGCCACCCTACCCCTTTAAGCCCGCTGGACTTGAGCGCCCATGAATGCATTCGCAGCCGCATGCCGAGCGGCTCGATCTATCGCTGGGAGTTTGAGCGTCACGGCGAGTCCATTGCCGTAGATGTAAACGGTGCGTTGACGCTGGACAATCCGACATTAATGCTTCAAGCAGCCAGAGCGGGGATGGGATTGACCTATTTGACAGAGTGGAATGCTGCTGCAGACCTGGCTGCGGGGGCGCTGATACGCGTGCTTGAAGAGTGGACACCAACGTTTGACTCGTTGCGTCTCTACTACCCTGGTAGGCGGCATGTACCGGCCGGGTTGAGGGCGCTGATTGAGCTGATCAAGGAGCGAGGGTTCTGATACACAAGTTCTGTATCAGCTAGCACGCGTATGATCCACGCCCATTGGCAGCACGCTTGCACTTGTTCTTTTCGACCGCCCAAAACAAAGCCCCTGTTTGCGTTAGCAAACAGGGGCTCTGGAATTTAATCTTGACGATGACCTACTCTCACATGGGGAAACCCCACACTACCATCGGCGATGCATCGTTTCACTGCTGAGTTCGGGA
>NZ_JCBCUX010000011.1:0-241836 GCF_059862645.1 Pseudomonas sp. MF08831
GCTCCGCATGAGCTACGTCAGATACAGGCTTATTCAATGGGTATACCTGCGGGCAAGGCTTTGTTTTCCACCCGTTCTTGTCTGAGCTGGTCTGTGTGCTGAGAGGTGAGTTGGCCAGACGGTTACGATGCATCGCGCCTTCCAGCCAGTTGTTCATCCTGATTGGCACCTTATTCATCCTGCCGATCATCTTGATGCACAACTGCTGGAGCTACTTCGTGTTCCGCGGGAAAGTGAGGATCGGCGATGGCTCCCATTAATAGCGCCACATCAAGCTGCTGAAAAAAACTTACCTTTTTACAAGCAGGTGGCGCGGTTAAGCCTACTGTATTTAGGATCGCTGATCATGCTGGCAGCCGCAACAGCACTAATGATGGAGTTGGTCCATGGAGCCTTCTGCCAACTTGGACCCTAGTACAAGCGGGTGTCGTGGCTGGTCGCTATTTGGCTAGCCAGTGTGATTGCAGTTTTCGCTGGATGGTGCATATGGCTGGTATGACCACCCATTGAAGGTCAGTTTTACAGGGTAAAGATCCGGCACTGACGTTAGCGCCGAATCTTTTACTGAATTTCAGCTACTAGTTGTTACTCACGCCTAGCGCTGGATCGAGGACAGACAAATGTCGGTACGCATTGATAAATCGCATCCCGTTGAGTACAAGACTAAAAAGGGTGTCATCGTGCAGATTGGTTTCAGTTGGAGCCCACCACTCGATATCCCTGTCGGGTCAACGTTGACTTTGGTAAGGTCACATGTAGAGCCTCACCTCATGGCTTTTGTAGAAGGTGATCACTGGGGAAGTTACGATCAGGCATTTAAAGAAGCGCAAGAGGCTGCGGATCGTAGGGCGAACCTCCTGCGCCGATAATTCGGGCTAGCTGCCAAGGTAATTAGCTACCAATCTCTGTAGTGGGTTTCATCAATCGTACATCGCTGAATGTCTATTGGAGGTTAAATATGCAATTCGAACGCCTTTCACTTCTACGAATTAAGGAGCGCGAAAAAACAGGACCGCACCTGACGTCACAAGAGCAATTGGGACTAAATGGGCGCATCGCTCTGCTCATCACCAATGCGGTTGGCACCATGTGGTGTGCCTACATTTTTGGGGTGATTGCCCTTATCAGCTTACCCTCAGCCATCGAGGGGGGGATCTCGACGCTGATTGCCTGGATTGCCCAGACATTTCTACAGTTAGTCTTGCTCTCCGTCATCATGGTGGGCCAAAAAGTAGCGGCCGCCGCCTCAGACAAGCAAGCGCTGCAGACCTATAAGGACGCTGAAGCACTTTTGAAAATTCAGGATGAGATGCAGCGCCTCATTGAGGTCAATAACACGATGACCGAAGCCATTCATGCCGCTGTAATCGCAAAGGATTCATCAGTAGTGAAGTAGCTGGCTACTGACCGCATACCAACTGAGGCGTGGTGCTGATCAATCGGATCTTCCAAGGTAGCGTTTTATCCGGGTATGAGGCTATGGTTCGACGCGTTAAGACACATAGATTCGTTTCGATCATGTGACTGGTCTATTGAGCGTCGAATTCTTCGAGGTAATGCGGGACCTCATAGCCTCTTCCTAACCTTCCCGAGTCCCAACCTTAGAATCGGCTACTCCCGCCATAGAGGACCGTAGAAGCTCCGGCTATTGCCCTGGAACCTTTTCAGCTCACGCGATGGTGTGTGGTTTTGGAGATGCTGAGGCGAATACAAAACTCGTGAGCTCTTTTTTTCCGCAAATCTGGGTCGCCGATCTTGTAGCTTGCGATGGAGGTACGGTAAACAACCGCGTTTGCGTTAGTTGCGCCCCCCTGAAAGACAACGATGCTCTCAAGCTTCTCAAGAGCCCATTCACGTCGACCGCTGACCGTCGGAGCGCACATCATGTGGACATGCTCGACTACTACGACATTTTGGCCAGATGTGCGCTCAAGGCTCGGAAGCAATTCGTTGGTCCCGTGTAAAATGCGTCATTTCTCACGATTACTTCACGTTCCAAATCAAGAATTGCTTCCGAGGACTGTTTGCTCGATCAATGGTGGGCGAGGCTGACCGAAAGGCTGAGTGGGGAGGTTCGCCTGCCGACATTGCCGGCGGGGGGGGGTCGCAGGCCTTTGTCGCCGTGTGGCAACAGGCGATCCGTCTGGCTCAGGGCGTTGCTGAGCAGGCGTTGTCCGAACAGCGTAAGGTCTTGGCCGCCGAGCGCGAGCGAGTCGCGGTCGTGGAGGACAAGGCTCGTCAGGACGCAGCACTTGCTCGACAACATACGATGGTCTGGGGTGATTTTTACCATCACCCCCCAGGTGCGCCAGGCTGTTGTCGATCTCACTATTGATCAGCAGCTTTCCGACTTCGTTCAGACCACTACCGGTGTAAATGGAAGCCCGACTTTGACCAAGCGGCAATTGACGACAAACGTGCAGATGCGTAACGCCGAGGTCCTCATTTTGGATGGATTGACCGAGGAAAAAACCTCAGAAACGCAAACTGGCCTATCTTTCCTGCCGTCTATTTTCCGTTCCAGGGTTACTGAGTCGAGCAAGTCGGAAATCTTATTGGTTATCCAGATGATGAGGATGTGAGGGCAGGGTGCTTCACGTAGTCAGAACCCGTAGGAGCGGACATGCCCGCAGCGCGTCAGCGCGAGGACTTGACCACTCCTACGGGTACATTCATAGGGGTAAATAGGGGAGGAGGGATGCGTTGACGGCGCTTTTCGTCGTCTGGTTTTCGCATCACTTCTTTTAGGAGTTGGGACGGGCCTTCAATGTCAGACGGCGCCGCGACGCTAACAGCAAGCATTAACGCCTCGCGGCGTTTCTTCTTGCCGTCCAAGATTTCAGCGAAACTACTTTCCGGCTGGCTTTGTTGGCTCATCATTGCTGCCTTTAGCTGTGCTTCATTGGATGCTAGCACGGGCTTGATTCGACTTAGTTCGGGCTCGACACGTTGTCGATTTAGCAGCTAAATTTCTGAACGATCCTTCTGGCGCTCAATCGGCTTTCACCGTGAAAAGCTGAGCATCTTGTTATAACTAAACTAAAGAACTATTTAGTTTAGTTATAATTAAGATGCATATCAGGGGGAGGGGAGGCAAGATTACCGGCTGGTTCGTCCAACCATTAAAAGAGCCTGAAAGGCAGCTTCAGCCGCCGCCTCAGCCGTTTTGATTTGGTTGAGAACCGTCATTAAGTGAAGGTCAATCACATCTTGCAGCTCTTTATCTGACAGGTCACCGAATAAGCCGACGAATTGTTTTAAGCGATTTACTTCAGAAAATGCGTTTGCCAGGGTGCTGCTGACAGCCTCACTGAAGAAATCAGCTTTGTCCAAAAACTGGGATGGAAGCTCAATCGTAATTGCTGATGCCTTTTCGACCAGCTGCTTTCGCGCATTTTTGTCCTGCAGCAAACTGCCGATCAGGGGATCACTGCCAGTTGGAAAAAGATCGCTTTTGAATTTAGAAATCTGGACATGAGCAGCTCCAACAAGTGTCGTCATGATCTGAGCTAGAAGCCTAGCACTGGCCTTGCGTTCGAGCCTCCGTTGATGCTTGTCGTAAAGCCAAACGGATAATGCGATGAGTGCGGCTGCGGCAGTAGCCACGGCGCTGATTGCGTTCCAATCAATTTTCCAGTCTGTACAAAGCCACATTCCGTTTCTCCGGCGCCGAGTGGAAGCAACAGCGTTGCTAAAGGCCGGCATTCAAGCATGCGGAGAAAGCATCGCCAAGCCGAGCCTGTACGAGCTGGAGACGGTGATCGAGGGTTGAGCCTGGCTTGAAATCTGACCAGCAGAGCCCCCCAGACCCGCATAGGACGGTTCGCATAATGTATATTATGTTAAACGATGTGCTATGTCATATAAAGTCCGTCAGAATCGACCTAGCCACCGAGACAACATTCCAGGTGGGCGCCAACAACAGCGGCAAGTCCTCTATCTCAAGCCGTAAGCTCTGCACTACCTATCAAGGACGATCCAGCATGCCCGCAACGCTCATCCCATCAGAGAATGCGCAATGGTTCGCAATGCTCGGTCTGGGCGACATGCCCGACTACAGCGCCATCTCCATCACGCTGAGCAACGAGCCCATCGAGCATTGGTTTTACAAGCGCAATAAATTGAGACCTGAGAGCCTGAAGCTCCGGTTACTCGTTCCTTCCTTAGGAGGCTGGCGGGTCGAGCTGGAACGGCACGACGAGCTGTTCCTGGCTCAATGGCGCCCCAAGGACGACCTGCGAATTGAGTCTCAGCAATTGCGTTATCGAAAGCTTGTGGCGTGGCCACGCCTGTCGAGAATCATCGACTTTCCGCAATTGATCGGATCGCTGGAGCGCAGCCTTGAGGTAAGTTTCTTGCCGCATGCAGATATCGGCGCGCGCCTGATTGACCCCGAGACCTTGGCCGCAAATCTACAGCTACGCCAGTGGTTGGCTCCGTGCGCCAGTAGCCTCGGATGGAGCCTGAAAGTGCAGCCGATGTAGAGGCTGAACAACCAATCGGCACCACGCCTCGCATTAGAAATGCCTCAAGCCTCACCTCAATGCCGATCTCTTTAGCCATCGCAATCATGATGTCCACGCGGTCGGCATTCACGATGAAACCCACGTGCTCGTTACCGCCAGTGTCCAGGTGCAAATAGCTTGCGCCCTGCCCCTCAATATTCAGTGTTCGCCTAGGTCAGAGCATTCAATAGTTAGTTAAGTGTGTTCGACATCCGCTTACGGCACACGCCCATACGGATCCGGTTCAGGTTGAACCTCTGCTGCTCGGGTGAACTCCCAACTCTAAATCTAGGAGGAACTCATGAGCCAAACAGCTTTGGTCGTCGGCGCCAGCGGCATTGTCGGCAGCGCCATCACTCAGTTATTAATCGACAACCATTGGCAGGTCGCCGCGCTATCGAGGCGCCCGTCGCAATCGCAAGGTGTGATCCCCATCGCCGCAGACCTCCAAGATCCCGCTTCGCTGGAACGTGCGCTTGCGGACCTGAAACCTACTCATGTGTTCATCACCACATGGTCACGGCAAGCCACCGAAGCCGAAAACATCCGCGTTAATGCCGCCATGGTACGCAACGTGCTGGCCGCTATTCGACCAGCCAGGAGCGTTAAGCACGTAGCACTGGTTACTGGCCTGAAACACTACCTCGGGCCTTTCGAAGCCTATGGTAAAGGCAGCCTCCCGCAAACACCGTTCCGCGAGGATCAGGGGCGTCTGAATGTGGAGAATTTCTATTACGCCCAAGAGGACGAACTTTTCGCCGCTGCCGAAAAGGACGGCTTCACCTGGAGCGTTCACCGCCCGCATACCGTGACCGGCGTTGCCGTCGGCAACGCGATGAATATGGCAACCACCCTCGCCGTCTACGCCTCGATTTGCAAACAAACCAGGCGCCCTTTTGTATTTCCGGGATCAAGCGTGCAGTGGGACAGCCTCACCGATATGACGGATGCACGGCAGTTGGCGAAACAACAACTGTGGGCGGCCACTACGCCGGCGGCGGCCAACCAGGCTTTCAATGTCACTAATGGCGATGTGTTTCGCTGGAAGTGGATGTGGAGCCGAATTGCCGAATACTTCGACCTGCCTGCTGCCGATTATCCCGCCGCACTTTCACCTCTCGAGAAGCAAATGGCTGACGACCAAGCCGTGTGGACGCAAATAGTGGCGGAGCACGGCTTGAAAGAAGCCGATATTGGTCGCCTGATATCCCCCTGGCACACCGATGCAGACCTTGGTCGACCCATCGAAGTCGTCACTGATATGTCGAAGAGCCGTGCAATGGGCTTCACCGCCTACCAAGCGAGCGATCAAGCCTTTTTCGATGTGTTCGACAAACTCCGCGAGATGCGCTTGATACCCTAGGTCGTGCCACAACGGCTAGGCTCAAGGGCATTCGCTCAAGCATTCTGTAGCAGAAACACCAAGCAAAAGCGCGTACCCGTACCAGTGCTCTCAACGGTTACGCGCCCGCCATGCAATTGCATAATTGAGCGCACGATTGCTAACCCCAAGCCACCAGAATCGTCCGGCTGATTACGTGACGGGTCGCACCGGTAGAAGCGCTCAAACAGCCGGGGTAAATGTTGCGCTGAAATCGGCGGGCCTTGGTTGTGCACGGTGACTTCGATCCTGTCCTCCCGCGCCACACTGCCAATCGTCACCGCGCTGGCAGTAGCGCCATAACGCAGCGCGTTGGACAGCAAGTTAGCCAATGCTCGACGGACCAAGGCCGGATCGGCACGCAAGTGGTCATGGGCCTGATTGATCAGCGTGACGTCACGCTCTTGCGCCACGCCTTCAAAATACTCACACAGTTGCTCGACTAGATCGTGCAGGTTGATGAGTTCATCACTGACCGACGCATGCGACTGTTCGTTACGAGCGAGAAACAGCATGCTGTCGATCATTCGTGCCAGACGCTCATATTCTTCCTGATTGGAAACCAGCAGGTTCTGATAGTCCTCAATTGAACGACCATGCCTCAGGGATTGTTGGGTATGCCCCATCAGGTTAGTGAGCGGAGTTCGCATCTCATGGGCGAGATCCTCTGAGAACCGTGATAGCTGGGCGAACCCCTCTTCGAGGCGTGCGAGCATTTGATTAAGCGCCTGGCTGAGCACTTGCAGTTCACTAAATTCGTTGAACTCATCCAGCCGCAGATGCAGATGGTGTGCATCAATGGCGGCAGCGCGCTTGGCCAGCAGGCGCACAGGTCGTAACCCTCGCTGACTGACCCACCCGCCGAGTACAAAAGCCAGCAGCGCGCCGACCGACATCGCGAGCCACAGCTTGAATCGGTAAGCCCCCAGCATTTGCTCGCGCTCGCTCAACAACTTGCCAGCAATCAGGGTCAAGCCGCGATTACCCTGCATGACATGCTGCCAGGCAAGCCGCACCGGCACCGAAGTGTCACCGTCACCCAATTGAGCCTGGGCTGCAGCCGGTAACGTGGGCAAGCTCATGCTGACGGGGTTGATTTCGATCAGCACCTGGCCTGTGTCATCGATGATCCACAGCAGGTTGTCGCGATTGCCCAGCATATTTTCGTATAGCTTGGGCCGGTTTCTGAGTTGCTCGACGCTGACACTGTCGTTGATCAGCGCCTGCATGCGCTCCAGGCGCCCGAGCAGGGCCTGGTCATCGCGCCACGCGATTTCTCGCTGTAACGACTGATAAAGGTAAAACCCAATGGAGCCCAGCAGCAGCGCGCTGACTAACGCGAACATGACCGCCAGGCGCAAGCTCAGGGCGCGCGGAAACAGTTTCAGGATTGCACCTCAAGCATGTAACCGATGCCACGCACTGTCTGTATCAACTTGAGCGGGTAAGGATCGTCAACCTTGGCGCGCAGTCGCCGGATGGCGACGTCGACCACATTGGTATCACTGTCAAAGTTCATCTGCCAGATCTGCGAAGCAATCAACGAGCGCGATAGCACCTCCCCTTCACGGCTGACCAGCAGGTGCAACAGGGCAAACTCCTTGTTGGTCAGGGTGAGGCGCTCTCCTCCGCGCGTCACTTTACGCCGCAACAGATCCAGGCTCAGGTCTGCAACCAGGAACTGCTCGACCTCACGTGGCGGCCCCCTGCGCAGCAAGGTACGTACGCGCGCCAACAACTCGGCATAGGAAAAAGGTTTGACCAGGTAATCATCGGCCCCTGCCTCAAGCCCCTTGACCCGATCCTCCACAGAGTCCCTGGCCGTCAGAAAAAGCACCGGGGTTTGCCACTTGCGCCGAATAATCTGCAGCAATTGCCATCCGTCCAGGCCCGGCAGCATGACGTCCAGGATGATCAAGTCGAACTCACTTTCCTGCGCCAGATACTGGCCCCCCAGGCCATCCAGGGCGACTTCCACCACGTAGCCCGATTCAGTCAGGGCTTTGTGCAGGTAATCCGCTGTTTTCGCTTCATCTTCTACGACCAGGATACGCATCTTTTCCTCCGGAACTGGAGCATAGGCTAGCGCGCCCGAGCGTTTTGGCACATTACATCTTGGTAATCATCAGGCAACCATTTTGACGGAGTGCACGGGGCATCATGCCTGGCTATGACTCAGCCAGACCACACAAAGGACAAAGCATGCGTATAAGCCTATCGACCTCATTGCTGATGTCACTCGCCATGAACTCAGCGCTCGCCGTTGCAGCCCAGGATCAAGTGCTGCAGCGTAACGACGTATCACTGGCAATGGCCAATGATTTGCTCAACGCCGCGCTGACAGCCTGCCATGCCGATGGCCGTACAAGTGTTGCTGCCATTGTCGACCGTGGGGGCAATTTGGTCGCCCTGCAGCGTGACGATAACGTGGGCCCACACAACACATTAGCCGCCCAACGCAAGGCCTACACCGCCCTGTCGACCAAGACGCCAACGCGACTATTGGCAGAGCGGGCCCGCAGTACCCCCGATGCAGAAAACCTCAACACCCTGAATGAGCTATTGCTGCTGGGCGGCGGCGTGCCGTTGCTGTTTGAAGGGCAAGTCATTGGCGCGATCGGAGTGGCCGGTGCCGGTGGTGCCGCAAACGATGAAGGGTGCGCATTGGCCGCTATCGACAAAATCCTACCTACCGTCAAAAACTAAGGACATCATCATGACTGGATTAAAAACATGCTTCGCGGGCCTTGTATTGAGTGTCGTATCGTCACTGGCGCTGGCGGCAGGAAACCCGCTCAGCGTGCATGTGCTCAACTTACAAGATGGTCTGCCCTCCCCTGGCGTCAATGTCACGCTGGAAAAACAGGACGGCAACCACTGGAACATGCTCAACAGCGCCGCGACAAATGAGCAAGGGCGTATTCCCGGGTTGTACCCCGAGGGTCAGGCGCTGGAGAAAGGCACCTACCGCGTCACGTTTAAAACCGGGGAATGGTTCAAAGCGCACAAAGTTGCCAGTTTCTTTCCGGAGGTACCGGTCATTTTTGAGGTAGACGGTACGCTTTCGCACTACCACATCCCATTACTGCTCAGCCCCTATGGTTTCTCTACCTACAGAGGCAATTGAGCGTCGACCAGACATAGAGACAAGGCCGCCCCAGAACTCATGGGCGGCCTTTTTGCTTAATGAGTTTGCATCAATATCGTGTCCGTACCTGTATCGCACCGTTGGCCACGCTCAGTACAGCAAAAACAGAGTGCCCATTGTCAGTCTGTTTCTTTCAGCCTATCTTGTACAAAACCTATACAAGAGCATGGCCCATGTACAAGAAAGTGAATTGGCCGCTGACGCTGTATTTTGACGGTGAATGCCCTCTGTGTGCGCGCGAAATCAAGCTACTGCGCGGCCATGCCGTAAAGGATCGACTGCTGTTTGTGGACATCAGCAGCCGTGCATTCGACGCCCAGGCACTCGGGTTCACATTCGAGCACATGCAGTCCTCGCTGCACGCCCGTTTCGCTGATGGACGCTGGGTAACAGGCCTGGATGCCACGCTATGGAGCTGGCGAGCCGCAGGCCTGGGTTTTTGGGCAACACCACTGACGTGGCGGGCCCTGCGCCCATTGCTCGAGTTCGGCTATCGGCTTTTCTGCCGCTTACGTCCCCATTTGGCGTGGTTGCCCCACCCAGACGGTGGGCGCCGCTGCGTCGATAGCCGTTGCGCGGTGCCTGCTTCCAACCCCGACTCAGACGAGCAGTCCACATCGAAAAAAAAGCACACCTAGAACGCTTTGCTTGGTCATGGGCCCGACGAAGAGCCAGGGTCATGGCTGACCTGGCAAGTCCTAGGGTGTACGCCTCAGATCGTGCGCAGCAGATACTCCCCACTGCCAAGGATTGCCGTCACAGAAAGCGCAGCAAGGCTGCGAGGAATCAAGATGAACGCATCGACCCCATCACTCGCCGCACATTACCGTGAAATTCTCGTCGGCGTGGGCGAGAACCCTGAACGTGAAGGACTGCTGGACACACCCAAGCGTGCAGCCAACGCGATGCAGTACCTGTGCAATGGCTACACGATGAGTCTGGAGGATGTGATCAATGGCGCATTGTTCGAATCGCAAAACGATGAAATGGTCATCGTGCGCGACATCGAGCTGTACTCATTGTGTGAGCATCACATGCTGCCCTTCATCGGCAAGGCGCATGTAGCGTACATCCCCACCGGAAGGGTGCTGGGCCTCTCGAAGGTGGCCCGAGTGGTGGACATGTTCGCCCGTCGCCTACAGATCCAGGAAAACCTTACCAAACAAATTGCCGACGCCATCCAGCACATCACCGATGCCGCCGGCGTGGCCGTGGTCATTGAGGCGAAGCACATGTGCATGATGATGCGGGGTGTGGAGAAACAAAATTCGGTGATGACCTCATCGGTAATGCTGGGCGCCTTTCGCGAGTCCTCTGCGACACGTCAGGAGTTCCTGCAACTGATAGGGCGACGGGGCTAACACCAACACATCGCATCAGAACGCAGGAGAGCCTGGATGAACACTTCCTTCACGATGAATTCCCTGGGTGAGGGCTATCGTGCCCTCGTGATAGGCGCCAGCGGGGCGCTGGGCTCGGCTTTTTGTGAGTTGCTTAACCAGGACCCACGGTGCGCGCATGTTCATGAGTTAGGGCGCAACAGTGTTCCATTCCTTGACCTGGAGAATGCCGACAGTATCGCCAGCGCCGCAGCCGAATTGACTGAGCAAGCACCGTATCAGTTGATCTTGCATGCCGCAGGTCTGCTCCATCGCGACAAAATAAAGCCTGAGAAAAGTTATTCCGCGATAGATGCAGATGCGTTGCAGTCGGTATTTCAAGTCAACACCATCGGGCCTGCGCTGGTTTTGCGCCACTTTTTACCCTTGCTTGACCCTCGCGGCGCGATGGCGATGCTCTCTGCCAAGGTAGGTAGCATCGGCGATAACCGCTTGGGCGGCTGGTATGCCTATCGCGCCTCTAAGGCAGCCCTGAACATGCTGATTAAAACGGCGGCCATCGAACTGGCAAGAACGCGACCTCAGAGCCGACTGCTGAGCCTTCATCCGGGCACAGTTGTATCAGCGCTGTCGCAACCCTTTCGAGGCGCGTCTGCCGCCAGGCCGGCAAACGTGGCCGCCTATGAATTACTGTCGCTGATCGACCGACTGGAGCCTGCCGACAGCGGCAATTTCTTCGCTTATAACGGAGAGCGCCTTCCCTGGTAGGTACGCAGGTCTATGCCAATGCCTCAGCGGTGCAACCCCTTGGTTCGGCTGCGCAAATACCGCACCAGCGCCGCAAGGCTCACAAGGGCTACCACCCCGATGAAGATCGGCAGGCGATACGGTCGCAGGTCGCCAAAGAAATGCTGCAATGCTTCGCCAGCCCAATAGCCGGCGCTGACGAACAGGGTGGCCCAGATCGCCGCACTCAGCATATTAATCAGCGCGAAACGCCAAGGGGCAAGACCGCTTGCACCTATCACCATAGGGCCCACTAAGCGCATTCCGTAGAGAAAGCGCACAGCGAATACAGACGTCATCGGGTAGCGATGGATAAGGCGCTCCACCCGTTGGATGGCAGACTGGTGACGCTTGAGTTTGGGCAGCAGGCGGCTCCCGGAATAACGTCCGGTCCAGAACAGTAACTGATCGCCGAGTATGCCGCCCAGGGTAGCCCAGCCGATCACATGCAGCCATTGCAGAGTGCCCTGGTGTGCAGCCATACCGCCGAGGAGCAAAACTGTTTCGCCTTCCAGCAGGCAGCCCACGAGGATGACCCAGTAGCCGTAGACGGCAATCAGCGCGTTGAGGTCGAGATGTTCGAACATGGGCATTCCCGGATGCGGTGGGGGCAATGGCGGAATCATTGCATGTATTCGACCCAGCGTTAATGGGCATAAACAGATCGGTTCCTCGATCGATTCACGCCAATGCTTTAGCCGTCACGTTTGACGCCTTGGCGAGATGGGTATGCGTCCCGCCGAGCCATAATTCTTTGATTGACCTAAGGTCGGTGCTAGCCAGTTGATCCAGCGTGCTTGGCGTGTCCATTGCGCTGTGCCTTACCAATAAGTAGACATACAGGCTTAGGTCCTCGCACTGTCGAGGTAGACGCCCTGGGCAGTGCGAGGGAAAGCGACACAAGCCCTCTCCTTGCGGCTTAGCGGCGCAAGAGACGGTCCAGCACAAGCAGGGCTACTGCGCCAATGGCCAATGCAGCAACCGGTTTTTCCTTGACGAACGTAGACACGCTGTCGAGTGCATCGCCATAGGTCTGGGTCAGCTGGCCCGCAGCTTGACGTCCAGCGCCTTCAGCTTCCAGCTTCGAATCACCCATCAGCTTCCCGACCGCGCTCTGCGCCTTGCCGGCCAGTTTCTCTGCAACACCTTCTACCTGTTCACTCTTCATATTCATAAACCTTCGTGTCAGTGGGACGCTTAAATAAGCCCACTGCGATGGCGCCACGTTCAACACCATCGCAGCCAGGGGATGTGGACAGAAAAGTTGACCGGTGGTGAAGAGTCGGAGTTCCACTTTTTATGTGCACCTCGTCTGCGACGCCCATAAAAAGAGACGCTGTAATAAGCACCGTCACAGCGAACCGTCGGCCATGCTTCGGTCGATCACAGGGATACGTTCAATTATTCCGAAACGCGCTTGACCCTCAAGTTGTCCTAGAATGATGTGAAATTCGCCGGGGCTCTGAAGATGATCGACGCAGAACTGCTGAAACTGATGGTTGAAACCTCGGAAGATGGCATTGTCATTGCGGAGCAGGAAGGCGATGAGCATATCCTGATCTACGCCAACCCCGCCTTTATGCGCCTTACGGGCTATAACGCTGACGAAACGCTGTACCAGGACTGCCGCTTCCTGCAGGGTGACGACCGAGACCAGGCGGGTTTGGTCGTGATCCGCGAGGCGATAAAGTCGCGTCAGCCCTGCCGGCAAATCATTCGCAACTACCGTAAGGACGGCAGTGCCTTCTGGAACGAGCTATCGATTACTCCCGTATTTAACCGGGCAGATCAGCTCACCTATTACATTGGCATCCAGAAGGATGTCAGCGCCGAAGTCGCGGCCAGCGAACGCGTGCGCGAACTTGAGGCGCAGGTTGCCAGCCTGGAAGCTCAACTGGCTCAATTGCACAGGCTGTTACCGGGCAAGCCCAGGTAATGCGCGGTCGGCATCCTGGGCCCATTACTTGGCAATCACCGCGCCGATACCTTTGAAAGCGCCGATCACAGGCGGGTCAGAGTCGATCCCGCGCGATGCCGCTGCGCGTACGAAGAATATCGGCCAGCACCGCCAACGCGATTTCCGCCGGAGTCTTGCTGCCCAGGTTCAAACCGATCGGCGCATGGATGCGTGCCAATTGGGCCTCGTCCAACCCGCCAATCCGCCGCAAGCGCTCGAAGCGCTTTTGTGACGTGCGCATCGAACCCATTACACCGATGTAAAACGCGTCGGTGCGCACCGCCTCCATCATCGCCAGATCATCAATACGCGGATCATGAGTCAACGCGACCACCGCAGTGTCGTTGTGGCAGCCGCCGTCAGCGATGACCACCGACGGCAGCTGGCGGCGGATTTCGACGTTGTGCAGCACCACGCCTTCGAGCACCTCGTCGCGTGGGTCGCACAGAATCACCTCAAACCCCAGGCCCACGGCAAACTCGGCGCAGGCCTGGGCGACACTGGAATAGCCCGCCAGCAGCAAACGCTGCGCCGCGCCGACCCGCACACGGACCCGGTCGATCTCGCGCTCAATGCGCGCGCCCTGCTCGCTGTCTGCACACACGCGGCGCGCACCGCTGGCCAGGTCGACTTCGCGAATTAGTCGGCGCTGGCCCACCAACGCGCACTCCAGCTCGCGCAGATGCGCCTGAACCGCGCAGTCCGGCGCAAGCTTCTCCACCAGCACATCGAGCACGCCGCCACACGGCAGGCTCACGCGCGAGCGCGGGTCCTCGCCTTCGCCGTAACGAACGACGTTGACCGCCTGCTCAAACGCGCCTTCGGCCACTCGCTCAAGAAAGTCTTCCTCAACGCAGCCACCCGACAGCGAGCCGATCCATTGCCCGCTCACGTTCACTGCCAGCAACGAGCCCGGCGCACGGGGCGCCGAGCCGTAGGTGGCGAGCACCGTGCACAGCCAAACCGGCTGGCCGGCCGTCGACCATTCCAGCGCCCGGCGAATGACTTGCAGATCCAGATGCTGCATGTCAGTGCGCCTTGTGCTCGGCTGGCGGTGCATCGGCCTGAAGCTTCTGCACGTCGCTGACCGCCAGCTCACTCGACTGACCGCCCCAACCCTGGCGCAAATAATTGAGCAAATCGGTCAGCTGTGCCGGAGTGAGCTTGTCGGCAAAGCCGGGCATCGGTTGCATGCGTTCAAAGCCGGTGAATGTCTGCTCGCCGATGCCGTCTTCGATCACCCGCAACAGGTTGCGCGGATCTTCCAGGCGCAACGTGGTGTTGCCGCGCATGGCCACCGCGATGTGCGGCTTGCCCTCGCCGTTCGGCGCGTGGCAACCGGCGCACACGTTCAGGTAATCCTGACGACCGCGTTGGGCGCTTGGGCTCATGTTGTCGAGTGGCACCTCGCTCAGCACTTTGGCGGCCGGGGCTGGATCGCCGAGCAGATAGGTGGCCATCGCCGCCAGGTCCGTGTCACTGAGGCCCTGGGTGCTGTTGTGGAACACTGGGAACATCTCGTTGAACATCGTGCCCTGGGCGCCCATGCCGTGCTTGAGGAAGGTGCTCAGGTCTTGTTGATTCCAGCCGCGAGCGGCCAGGTCAGTGGCCAACAGGCTCGGTGCCAAGTAGCCGTTGAGCAGGCCGCCGGTCAGGCGTTTGTCCTGCTGCATGGCGCCGGGCAACCCGCGTGGGGTGTGGCATTCGCCGCAGTGCCCGAGCACTTCGACCAGGTATTCACCCCGCTTGAAAGTTTCGCTTTTGCCCTCGGTTGGCGCGAGTTTCACGTCTTTGCCGTAGAGCAGGTTCCAGCCCATCAGGCCCAGACGCACGTTGAACGGGAAACTCAGGCGAGTGACCGGCGCGGCACGTTCAATCGGCTCGATGGTTTTCAGGTACGCATGGATCGCATCCGAATCTGCGCGCGGCATCAGGTGATATGAGGTGTACGGCATTGCCGGGTACAGGTTCGCACCATCGCGGCGTTTGCCTTCGGTCAGCGCGGCGAAGAATTCGTCATCGTTGTACAAACCAATGCCGTGCGCTTTGCTCGGGGTGATGTTGGTGCCGTAGATGGTGCCGAACGGCGACACAATCGGCAGGCCGCCCGCAAACGGCGCGCCGCCCGGTGCGGTGTGGCAGGCCATGCAGTCAGCGGCGCGGGCAAGGTATTCGCCGCGTTTCACTTGATCGTCCGCGTGCGCCAACAACGCCGGCGCAGCCAGACCAACCGCCAATGCCAGGCGGGAAAGTAGATGCTTCATGCTTAACCCTCCTTGACCAGGCCGAGATCGGTCAGCACGTTGCGGGTCGCGTTGTAGTAACGCACGTAGCCGGTGCAGCGGCAGATGTGGTGACCGAGGCTGTCCTCGATGACTTTTTCCAGCTGGCTTTTAGCGATGGGCTGACGCTGCAGCTTCTCGACCAGTAGGGTCGCGGCATTGACGAAACCTGGCGCGCAATAGCTGCACTGGAAGGCGAATTCGTCGACGAAACGCTGCTGGATCGGGTTCAGTTGAGTGACGTTGCCCTGCTCATCGCGGGTCGCGTGCCCCTCGATGGTCCGCACTTTTTTGCCTTCGAAATAGTGGGCGCCGGTGATGCAGGTGCGCACTTCTTCGCTGGTGCCGTCCGGGTTGTCGACGATCACCACGCAGGCGTGGCAAATGCCCTGGCCGCAGCCGAGCCGCGAACCGGTGAGGTTTTTGTATTCGTGCAGGTAGTCGATCATCGGCAGGTCATCAGGGATGTCCACCGGGCCGACGGATTGACCGTTGAGGGTCAGTTGAAACGGACGGTTAGCCATTGAGGGCCTCCTTGATGCGCGCAGAAGTGATAGGCAGGTCGCGGACACGTTTGCCGATGGCGTGGGCCACGGCGTTACCGATAGCGCCGACGATCGGGATCATCACCACTTCTGCGATGCCCTTGGACGGGTCGCTCGGCGACAACGGCGGCAGGATTTCAGCCGTCTGGTTCCACACAGCAACGTGTCGGGCCATCGGCAAGCGGTAACGGTTGAAATTCCAGTCACCCTCCCCCGGCCCGCCTTCGTACAGCGGCATCTCTTCCATCAACGCATGGCCGATGCCCATGGCGATCCCGCCTTCGAGCTGCCCCTTGACCAGCTCTTCCACCAGCACCCGACCGCACTCGACCCACGAGTGGTGGTTGAGCACTTGCACTTCGGCGGAGCCCTTGTTCACTTTCAACTCCACCAGCGTCGCAACCGGGCTGTAGTAAGTCACCGCCGCGTTATTCAACTGGGTGTCCGGGTAGTGGACGTTCTGGCGATCCAGCAGATGGAAACCGTTGCTGGTCATCTGTGCCAGTTTCGCCTTCGGCGCGCCGTCGCCGTACTTCACCGCCAAAGCATCCAGGGGCAGACGCTCGCGCACGCCGTCGATGCTGTACTCGGCCTCGGCCCAGCTCCAGCGGTTGAAGCCGTGCACAGTAGCGCCGGTCACCAGGCCCTTTTCGTGCGCGTACCTGGCCAACTGCTCAAAACTCAGCGGCTGCATGCCGTTGGCGGTGAGTTTGCCGTCGACCCAATGCGCATCTTCGCGGCGCACCACGTATGGGTTGGCCTGGCCGCCGTAAGGGCCTTGGCCCCAGATCTGCAACGCTGCCGGCCACAAGCCGTGGTTGAACAGCACCCGTGAGGCTTCACGGGTGGCGTGGCTGAAGTAGTACGCGGAGTTGGTCGCCGACGAGGCCGACGCCAGTTTGCCGACCCAACGCGGGTTGCGCAGGAAACCATCCTGTTCGGCCTGGCTCATGGTGTACGGGTTGCCACCCGTGGTCAGTTGCAACTCTTTCCATTCGGTTTCGCCGGTCTTCACTTGCGTGGCCGGAATGCCGATGAAATCGGCCACCACCAGGGCTTGCGAGGTGGACATGCCGGTGCCGATTTCAATGCCGATATGGCGCAACGTCACGTGCCCTTCAGCGGTGAATTCGATGCTGGCCATCGGCGCCTCGGAACCGGTGCCGAAGTCTTTTTGGCAGATGGCAAAGCCGACGCCATACCAGTGATCCGGGTCAGCGGCTTCGCGTGTCTTTTTGATCAGGTCGCGATTTTTCCACACGTCATGGGCAGCCGCCTTGTCGAGAATCTCGTGCAAGCGCAATGCGCCGGCCGGCACCGCGCCCTGGGTGTTTTTCATGCCCGACAGCATGGCGTTTTTCTGGCGCAGGTCGATGGCGTCGATGCCGAGACGGCCGGCGATTTCGTCGACCATCATCTCGGTCGACGCCATGCTTTGCAGGGTGCCGTAACCGCGCATCGAACCCGCTTCAACCGCGCGGGAATGGTAGGCCGTGACCTGCAAATCGTTCTGCGGCATGTAGTAGATCGACTGCGCTGCCGTGGCGCCAACCGCGGCCACCGAAGGGCTGTAGTTGATGCGCCCGCCGCCATCGACGTTCATCTCGGCGCGGAAAATCTGGAAGCTGTGATCGTTTTTGTCCACCGCCAATTGGTAGCGGATATCGAACGGGTGACGCTTGATGCCGCTCTGGAACTGCTCATAGCGGTCGTTGGCCAGGCGCACCGGCACACCCGCGCCGTACAACGCGGCGAGGGCTGCGTAGTAGACAAAAATGTTGTGGTCCTTGGAGCCGTAACCGACGGTGTAGCCCGGGTGCATGTGCAGATTCGCCAGGCCGAAGCGCGATGGCGCAATCATCTTCGCGGTTTCGGTGGCCGCTTCCAGCGGGCACTGGGTGGCGACGACAAAGTGCAAAGTCCTGGTGGCCGGGTCGTACCAGCCGTTGCCGTTGTCCGGCTCCATCGCGGCCGGCTCAATGGACGGGGTTTTGTAGCGCTCGTCAAACACCAGCCAGTGGTCGGGCGGCGCGTCGATTTGCTGCTTCATCCGGTCGGCGTAAAACAGCCCGCGCTCGGTGAGGTTGCCGTGCAGGTCCGGCTGGGAATTCCACACCGGACGACGGTTTTTCAGCATCGGGAACAGGATCGAATCCTTGAGGCTGGCGAATTCATCTTCGTCCGCCGAGGTCGCACCGCCGACGCGTACATAGCGGAAGCTGCCATACGGGTCACGTTCGTAGTACGGCGCTGAGGCGCCGTAACGGATCGCTTTGTCATTGAATTTGAGCTTGGCCTTGGCCTGGCGGAAACGCTCGAAGTCGTTCCAGATCAGGATCGCCACGGGGTGACCGATGAACATTGGCACCTGGCCTTCGGGCAACAGCGGATCCGGCGCGTGCTCTTCCGGGAAGACAATACCGTCTTTGTCCAGGTCGGCGGCCGTCACGATGCGGTCAGGTTGCAGGTCGGCGCCAAGCCACGACAGATCGTAGCCGGCGTAGATGCGATCGGCCTTGGTGGTCTTCAGCAACAGGGCGTGGCCCTGTTGCTGCGGCCAGCCCGGCATGTCCTTGGAACGGATGTCGCGGGCAAAGACTTTGCTGCCGCAGACCTTGGACAAGGCGTCGTTACGCGAGCGCGCCTTGCCATTGTTGCCGAGCCATTGCTCGGACGGCACGGTCACGCTGTTTTCCATCAACGCAGCCAGCGCCTGGGTGCTGAGCGGTGTAAGCGTCACGCTCACACCCGCCACCAGCCCGCCCTGAAGGAACGAGCGCCGGGAGATATCACGGTTGGACATGGATCATCCTCTGGGCGGTTATAGGTCCGCCCTTATGGTTATGTTCTGGGGATCTCGGGTCTGGCAGAAGCGCTTTTGCCGGAACAAAAGGCTGTACGTGGCAGTGCAAAGCTGACCGAAAGGTTAACTTTATAGGTTTATGCGTCAGCCGCAAACAAGCTGTTACAAAAAATTGACCGAAGAATCAAATCTGCGAACCGCATGCCAACGCCACCTACAAGATCTTGTAGGTGCCAAGCCTGTGCAAGTCCTCTATAAAAACCGCACTCACCCCCACCCCCAAGGAGCTCCGGACCATGCACATGGAAGAGCACACGCTGAGCGCAATGAGCGACGAGCTCAAACTCAGGCTAGGCCGCTTTCGGCACGAGCAATTTGTCGAGAAACTCGGCTGGCGGCTGCCTGGCCATCCGCACCAGGCGGGTTGTGAATGGGATCAATACGACACCGAGCATGCGCGCTACCTCTTGGCGTTCAGCGAGCACCGCGCCATTGTCGGCTGCGCGCGTCTGATACCCACCCCATTCCCAAACCTGCTGGAGGGTGTTTTCAGCCATACCTGCGCTGGCACGCCGCCCAAGGATCCTGCCATCTGGGAAATGACACGCTTCACCACCCGCGAGCCGCAATTGGCCATGCCGTTGTTCTGGAGAAGCCTGAAGACCGCCAGCCTGGCAGGCGCCGATTTCATTGTCGGCATCGTCAACAGCACGATGGAGCGCTATTACAAAATCAACGGGGTCAACTACGAACGACTGGGACCGGTCACCGTGCACCAGGACGAAAAAATCCTCGCGATCAAACTCTCGGCTCACCGTGAACACCACCGGTGCGTCCGCCCGCCTTCAGCCTTCATGCCCGGCGCACTGTTGAAAGACACCGCTTGATACCGGCCGAGTCATCCTTTTGGGATGGCTCGGCAGCAGTTGATGAACCTCAGATATACCCCAGCGCCACCGCGTAAGACACCGCCTGCACACGGTTGCTGGCGCCGATTTTGCGTTGGATATTGCGGTGATGGTAATTCACGGTGTCGGTGCACACGCCCATGATCACGCCAATTTCCTCGGAGGTTTTGCCGTCCGCGGTCCAGCGCAGCACATCACACTCCCGTTCGCTGAACTCGACATCCGTGTTGAACACACGAGCGTCATTCTCCAGCTCAGAAATTTTCTGGTGGGCCGCAGCGGCAAACGCTTTGGTCACCGGCTTCAAGGCTTCGAACTCCTGAGGGCTGATGACGTTGTCCTTGCGTGCAATGCTCAACACCCCTACCCGGCCCTGGGTGTTGAACGAAGGTTGCGCCAGGCCATGGCACAGACTCGAATCGTTGGCCTCAGACCACAGCTCAGGGCACCCCTTGAATAGCGCATTGCTCCACAAGATGGGGGCGGACGAGACTTTGCTGTGTTTCACCGTGGGGTCAATCGCCGCGTAGTTCGCTGCCTGGTATCGCGCTATCCAATCCTTGGGATAATTACTGTACATATACGTTTTGGGCCGCATGAACGGGGTTGCGCTGCACATGCCATAGGCGAAAAAATCAAACTGCAGTTCACGTAAGGCCCTCAATGCAACAGCCGTAAACTCCTGCATGTTCATAGTTTGCGCAAAGATACTGTAAAAATAAGCATCCCATCCCAACAGCTGTCCTAATTCCATTTGAACACCACTCGAGTTGGAAACGAGTCGTGAGACTAGACGAACCTGAACTCATGTCAATACACAATGTTCGAAGGTTATAGACCGCTTCGCAATAGCGAAGGGTTTATTGTGCCTAACGAACTAACTAGCCATAGGCCATTGATAGCCTGGCGATGTTAGCGGGCCATCGGTACGGTTTGGCCGACGAACGAGCCGGTTGATTCATAATAGTGCAACACACCCTCCGATGGATTTGCATCCAACCCATTCACGCACCCGCCGCTACAAGATCTGGTAGTTCCTGCCGCGAGAAGTGCAGGTGTATAAACAACACGCCTCAGCACGCTCTCACCCTCCACAGTTAAAACCTGTCAATGCTGACGTGCGTTATTAACTAAATATTTACTTGATTTTCAAAAACGTTAATCAAATTAAGGAGAACATGGCTCATGTCGGTTTCGCTTTGCGCCAGTGGCTTTAATGATCAGCTTGAACTTCGCCGAAAAAACCGCGCCACCGTGGAACAGTATATGCGCACTCATGGCAAAGATCGCCTGCGTCGGCATGAACTGTTCACCCCGGATGGCAGCGGCGGTTCGTGGAACACCGAAACCGGTAAACCCTTGGTATTCAAGGGCCACGCGAAACTTGCCGCCCTTGGCGTGTGGCTCGAGCAGTGCTTCCCAGACTGGCAGTTTCACAACGTGCGGGTGTTTGAAACCGACAACCCCAACCACTTCTGGGTCGAAAGTGATGGCCGTGGCAAAACCCTGGTTCCCGGCTATCCGGAAGGTTATTGCGAAAATCATTACATCCATTCTTTCGAATTGGACAACGGCAAGATCAAGCAAAACCGTGAATTCATGAACCCCTTCGAACAACTGCGCGCCTTGGGCATTCCGGTGCCAAGCATCAAGCGTGAAGGTATCCCCGCCTCATAAACCCTTTCATTATTGGAGAGTGAACATGCCTACTCATGCAGCGCGACAACTAACCGCTCACGACATAAGCGAACTTCGCCGCAAGAACCGCGCCACAGTCGAGCAATATATGCGCACCCATGGCCAGGATCGCCTGCGCCGCCATGAACTGTTTACCGAGGACGGTTCGGGTGGCTTATGGACCACAGACACCGGCGCGCCGATTGTAATCAGTGGCAAGGCCAAGTTGGCCGAACATGCTGTTTGGTCACTCAAGTGCTTCCCGGATTGGGAATGGTACAACGTCAACGTATTTGAAACCGACGACCCCAACCATTTTTGGGTCGAGTGCGATGGCCACGGCAAGATCCTCTTTCCAGGTTATCCCGAAGGGTATTACGAGAACCACTTCCTGCACTCCTTCGAACTGGAAGACGGCAAAGTAAAACGCAATCGCGAGTTCATGAACGTCTTTCAACAACTGCGCGCCTTGGGCATCCCCGTGCCGCAGATCAAGCGTGAAGGCATTCCTACTTAATCCTTTGGGAGAGTAATCGCATCATGGAAGACTTACTGAAACGGGTTCTAAGTTGTGAAGCGTTCCAGCAGCCTCAATGGAGCGAGCCCTCACAATTGCATGACGCGCAGGCCTACCTCAGGGACAGCGCATCACTGATTCGCGTCGAAGACATCCTGGTGCTGCGTGCCACCTTGGCCAGGGTGGCGGCGGGCGAAGCGATGATCATCCAGTCCGGAGACTGCGCCGAGGACATGGATGAAAGTGCTCCCAGCCATGTGGCCCGCAAGGCCGCGGTGCTGGACATCCTGGCCGGTGCGTTCCGGCTGGTGACGCAGCAACCGGTGGTGCGCGTCGGGCGGATTGCCGGGCAGTTCGCCAAGCCGCGTTCCAACAACAGCGAGCGCATCGGCGATGTCGAGTTGCCGGTGTATCGCGGTGACATGGTCAACGGCCGCGAAGCGGTCTGCAACCATCGCCAGCATGATGCACAACGCCTGGTACGAGGCTATCGCGCGGCCCAGGACATCATGCATCACCTGGGCTGGAAAGAACCCGCCAGCAAGGAACAGCTGAGCGGCTCTCCCGCCTGGACCAGCCAC
Organism: Pseudomonas sp. MF08831; assembly: GCF_059862645.1. Taxonomy (NCBI): domain Bacteria; kingdom Pseudomonadati; phylum Pseudomonadota; class Gammaproteobacteria; order Pseudomonadales; family Pseudomonadaceae; genus Pseudomonas; species Pseudomonas sp. MF08831. The sequence goes on from NZ_JCBCUX010000011.1 coordinate 22,431, forward strand.
GAAATGCTGGTGCTCGACTACGAATTGCCGCAAGTGCGCAAGGACGAACAGGGCCGGGTGTTTCTCGGCTCAACCCACTGGCCGTGGATCGGCGAGCGTACCCGTCAGTTGACGGGTGCTCACGTGGCACTGCTCAGCGAAGTGCTCAACCCGGTGGCCTGCAAGGTCGGCCCGGACATCACCCAGGACCAGTTATTGAGCCTGTGCGAGCGCCTGGACCCAAGGCGCGAGCCCGGCCGCCTGACCCTGATTGCGCGCATGGGAGCCCACAAAGTCGCTGATCGCCTGCCGCCACTGGTTGAAGCGGTGCGCCACGCCGGGCACAAGATCATCTGGCTCAGCGACCCGATGCACGGCAACACCATCGTCGCGCCCTGCGGCAACAAGACCCGCATGGTGCAGACCATCACCGAGGAAATCACCGCCTTCAAACATGCCGTGACCTCGGCCGGTGGCGTGGCTGCCGGCCTGCACCTGGAAACCACCCCTGATGACGTCAGCGAGTGCGCCTCCGATGCCGCCGGCCTGAGCCAGGTGGCCAGCCACTACAAAAGCCTGTGCGACCCACGCCTGACCCCTTGGCAAGCCATCACTGCAGTGATGGCCTGGAAAAACCTGCCCTCCTCCACCCTTGCCTACCTTTGACTGGAGTTTGTCGCCATGACTGGCATTCCATCGATTGCCCCGTACGCCCTGCCTACTGCCCGCGACCTGCCCGTCAACCTCGCGCAATGGCGCGTCGACCCCGAACGCGCCGTGCTGTTGGTGCACGACATGCAGCGTTACTTCCTGCGGCCCTTGCCCGATGCCCTGCGTGAAGCCGTCGTGGCGAATTCCGCGCGCATTCGCCAGTGGGCTGTCGACCACGACGTGCCGGTGGCTTACACCGCCCAGCCAGGCAGCATGAGCGAGGCACAGCGCGGGCTGCTCAAGGATTTCTGGGGCCCTGGCATGAAGGCCAGCCCCGCCGACCGCGAGGTGGTCGACGCGCTGACGCCCAAGCCGGGTGACTGGCTGCTGACCAAGTGGCGCTACAGTGCGTTCTTCAACTCCGACCTGCTGGAGCGCATGCACGCCAACGGGCGCGATCAGTTGATCCTGTGCGGGGTGTATGCCCATGTCGGGGTACTGATTTCTACCGTGGATGCCTACTCCAACGATATCCAGCCGTTCCTCGTTGCCGACGCGATCGCGGACTTCAGCAAGGCGCACCACTGGATGGCGATCGAATACGCCGCCAGCCGTTGCGCCATGGTCATCACCACCGACGAGGTGGTGCTATGAGCCAAGCTGCCGCCTGCCTCATGGAACGCATTCTGCAGCCGGTGCCCGAGCCGTTTGCCCTGTTGTATCGTCCCGAATCCAGCGGCCCGGGGCTGCTGGACGTGCTGATTGGGCAGATGTCGCAGCCGCAGGTCCTGGCCGATATCGACTTGCCTGCCCCCTCAATCGGTGCCCCGCGCCTGGATGTACTGACGCTGATTCCTTACCGCCAGATTGCCGAACGCGGCTTTGAGGCGGTGGACGATGAGTCGCCGCTGCTGGCGATGAACATTACCGAGCAACAATCCATCGGCATTGAACAGTTGCTGGGATTGCTGCCAGACGTGCCGATCCAGCTCAACGGCGAACGCTTCGACCTCAGCGACGCCCGCTATGCCGAGATCGTCAGCCAGGTGATCGCCAACGAAATCGGCTCAGGGGAAGGCGCCAACTTCGTGATCAAACGCACCTTTATGGCGGAAATCAGCGAGTACGGCCCCGCCAGCGCGCTGTCATTCTTTCGCCATCTGCTGGAGCGCGAGAAAGGTGTTTACTGGACCTTCATCATTCACACCGGCAGCCGCACCTTCGTGGGCGCCTCGCCCGAGCGGCACATCAGCGTCAAGGATGGGCTGGCGGTGATGAACCCCATCAGCGGCACCTACCGTTACCCGCCCGCGGGGCCCTGTCTGACGGACGTCATGGCCTTTTTGGCCGACCGCAAGGAAGCCGATGAGCTGTACATGGTGGTCGATGAAGAGCTGAAAATGATGGCGCGCATTTGTGACGACGGCGGCCACGTTCTCGGTCCTTACCTCAAGGAGATGACGCATCTGGCCCACACCGAATACTTCATTGAGGGCAAGACCCGACGCGACGTTCGCGACATCCTGCGCGAAACCCTGTTCGCCCCGACCGTCACCGGCAGCCCGCTGGAAAGCGCCTGTCGGGTCATCCAGCGCTATGAACCGCAAGGCCGCGCGTACTACAGCGGCATGGCCGCGCTGATCGGCAGCGATGGCAAAGGTGGACGGTCCCTGGACTCGGCCATCCTGATTCGCACCGCCGACATCGATAACAGCGGCCAGGTACGCATCAGCGTGGGCTCGACCATCGTGCGTCATTCCGAGCCCATGACCGAAGCCGCCGAAAGCCGCGCCAAGGCCGCCGGCCTGATAGCGGCCTTGAAAAACCAGGCGCCCTCGCGCTTTGGCAGCCACCTGCAGGTCCGCGCAGCGCTGGCCAGCCGCAATGCCTACGTCTCGGACTTCTGGTTGATGGACAGCCAGCAGCGCCAACAGACCCAGGCCGATTTCAGCGGGCGCCAGGTGCTGATCGTCGATGCCGAAGACACCTTCACCTCGATGATCGCCAAGCAGCTGCGGGCCCTGGGCCTGATAGTGACGGTGTGCAGCTTCAGCGATGAATACAGTTTCGACGGTTACGACCTGGTGATCATGGGCCCAGGCCCCGGCAACCCGAGTGATGTTCAGCTGCCGAAAATCGACCATCTGCACGTGGCCATCCGTTCCTTGCTCAGCCAGCAGCGGCCATTCCTCGCGGTGTGCCTGAGCCATCAGGTGTTGAGCCTGTGCCTGGGCCTGGAGCTGCAACGCAAGGCCATTCCCAATCAGGGCGTGCAAAAACAGATTGACCTGTTCGGCAACGCTGAGCGGGTGGGTTTCTACAACACCTTCGCCGCACAGAGTGCCAGTGACCGCCTGGACATCAACGGCATCGGCACCGTCGAAATCAGTCGCGACAGCGAGACCGGCGAGGTGCATGCCCTGCGTGGGCCATCGTTTGCCTCGATGCAGTTTCATGCCGAGTCGCTGCTGACCCAGGAAGGCCCGCGCATCATCGCCGACCTGCTGCGTCACGCCCTCATTCACACGCCTGTCGACAGCAATATATCGGCCGCCGGGAGATAACCATGCACCACTACGTCATCATCGATGCCTTCGCCAGCGTCCCGCTGGAAGGCAACCCGGTCGCGGTGTTCTTCGACGCCGATGATTTGCCGGCGCCGCAAATGCAACGCATCGCCCGAGAAATGAACCTGTCGGAAACCACCTTCGTGCTCAAGCCACGCAACGGCGGTGATGCGCTGATCCGGATTTTCACCCCGGTCAACGAACTGCCCTTTGCCGGCCACCCGTTGCTGGGGACGGCCATCGCGCTGGGCGCGCACACCGACAATCACCGGCTGTACCTGGAAACCCAGATGGGCACCATCGCCTTTGAACTGGAGCGCCAGAACGGCAGCGTGATCGCCGCCAGCATGGATCAGCCGATACCGACGTGGACGGCCCTGGGCCGCGATGCCGAATTGCTCGAGGCGCTGGGGATCAGCGACTCGACCTTTCCCATCGAGATCTATCACAACGGCCCGCGTCATGTGTTTGTCGGCCTGCCGAACATCCAGGCCTTGTCGGCCCTGCATCCGGACCACCGTGCGCTGTCGAGCTTTCACGACATGGCGATCAACTGTTTCGCCGGCGCCGGGCGGCGTTGGCGCAGCCGGATGTTCTCACCGGCTTACGGCGTGGTTGAGGATGCGGCCACCGGCTCGGCTGCCGGGCCGTTGGCGATCCATTTGGCGCGCCATGGCCAGATCGAATTTGGCCAGCAGGTGGAGATCTTGCAGGGTGTGGAAATCGGCCGCCCGTCCCTGATGTTCGCCAGGGCTGAGGGCCGCGCCGATCAACTGACGCGCGTCGAAGTCTCCGGCAATGGCGTCACCTTCGGGCGGGGGACCATCGTGCTATGAACAGTTCATTGCAAGGTAAGCCGCTGCTGGGTAAAGGCATGTCCGAATCCCTCACCGGCACACTGGATGCACCGTTCCCCGAGTACCAGACACTGCCCGCCGACCCCATGAGTGTGCTGCGCAACTGGCTGGAGCGCGCACGGCGCGTAGGCATCCGCGAACCCAAGGCGCTGGCGCTGGCCACCGCCGACGGCCAGGGCCGGCCCTCGACGCGCATCGTGGTGATCAGTGAGATCAGTGACACCGGGGTGTTGTTCAGCACCCATGCCGGCAGCCAGAAAGGCCGTGAGCTGAGCCACAACCCGTGGGCGTCGGGCGTGCTGTATTGGCGCGAAACCAGTCAGCAGATCATCCTCAATGGCCAGGCCGTGCGCTTGCCGGATGCCAAGGCGGATGAGGCGTGGCTCAAGCGCCCGTATGCCACACATCCGATGTCGTCGGTGTCTCGCCAGAGCGAAGAACTGCAGGATGTTCAGGCCATGCGCAACGCCGCTCGCGAACTGGCCGAAGGCCAAGGTCCACTGCCGCGTCCTGAGGGCTATTGTGTGTTCGAGTTGCGTCTTGAATCGCTGGAGTTCTGGGGGAATGGGCAAGAGCGGCTGCATGAGCGGTTGCGCTATGACCGCAGCGATAACGGCTGGAGGGTGCGGCGTTTGCAGCCTTGACTGCACAAACTACGAACATCGAAGGACGCTGTAGATCTCAGAAACCACCTGAGCCGTGGCGTCCTCGATCGTTGTTTCATTACGGCATAAAACCCAGCCGTGATCGGTCATCGCGCGCTCGAACGCCTGAGTACACGCGACATGCTCTTCCAGCTTGTGCATCACAGTACTGCTCAGCCCACGCCGTCGCTCGGCTGCCCTCGCCCAAGAAATATCAGGGGCGGTGACCACGCCGACATGCAGGTCGGGCACTTGCACGTTTCGATCAATGTTCAACTGCAGAATGTCTGCAAACCCGACGATCCGGCGAAACGCTGCATCAGAGGGGTACCAGCGATCAATCAAGATGATGCTACCGGCGGGCTGTCTGGCCAGTACGTGGCGGGAAATCCAGGCACGGCTGTCAGCAAAGCGCTCACACACCCTCAGCTCCAACTCCCGGCTGGGGTGTCTGACGAGAGTGTTAACGAGGGCCATGGTTTCAGCCCTGTAGGGATCGCTTTTTTGCTCGCTGAGTCGGATCACCTTTTGCCTGTCTGCCCTCAGCACTTGGGTCACAGCTTCCAAAAGCGTGGTTTTACCAGTGCCCTTGGGGCCATCGAGAGAAACAAACAGTGGACGACTCATACTTCACATAATGATTGGTAGCGGTTTATTGGGCTCTGTTCGTTCGCTGGAGCCGCCTGGCGCGACGACGCGAATCGAGTGCGGAGCCCATATGAACAGACATTACTGAAGGCGTCGATGAACAATTGGCAAACCCGCCATCAAGCTACCCCGCCCGATTCCAAAGCACGGGGTGCCAGGCGGACTCAAGGGTGACCCTTCAGCAGAAACGAAGTCCCCCACGCCAACGGCGCCAAGCCCAAATGTGCCGCCAGCGTCTGGCCGATATCGGCAAAGCTGCCGCGCTCGCCCAGCCAGCCAGCCGCAACGCCTGCCCCAAAAGCCAAGACCGGCACATGCTCACGGGTATGATCGCTGCCCGGACGCGATGGGTCGCAACCGTGGTCGGCGCTGATGATCAGCAACGTCTGTGGGTCCATCAACGCCAATAATTCCGGCAGCCTGCGGTCGAACGCTTCCAGCGCGGCAGCGTAGCCGACCAAGTCGCGACGGTGCCCGTAGAGCATGTCGAAGTCGACGAAATTGGCGAACACCAGGCTGTTGTCCGGCGCCTGCTGGTAAGCCTTGAGCGTGGCATCGAACAGCGCGTCGTTGCCATCTGCCTTGTACAACCGGCTGATGCCGCGGTGCGCGAAGATATCGCCGATCTTGCCCACCGCCTGCACGCTGCCGCCAGCTTCGCACAGATGATCCAGCAGCGTCGGCGACGGCGGTGGCACCGTGTAGTCGCGACGATTGCCGGTGCGGCGAAACTCGCCCGCGCGCTCGCCGGTGAACGGCCGGGCAATGACCCTGCCGACGGTGTATTCATCACACAAATCGCGCGCGATTTCACACACCCGGTACAGCTCATCCAGCCCGAAATGGCCTTCATGGGCGGCGATCTGCATCACGCTGTCGGCCGAGGTGTAGCAAATCGGTTGCCGGCTGCGGATGTGTGCTTCGCCCAATTCGTCCAGCACCGTAGTGCCCGAGGCATGGCAATTACCCAGAACACCCGGCAACCCGGCCCGCTCAATCAGGTCGGCCAGCAGCTTGGGCGGAAACGACTCGACCGGCCGCTCGAAATACCCCCAGTCGAACAACACGGGCACGCCCATCATTTCCCAATGCCCGGACGGTGTGTCCTTGCCTGAGGATTGCTCGCGCGCATGGCCGTAGGCGCCGACCGGAGTAACGTCGCCCCAGTGGCCCGGCAACGGTCCGTCACCGCTGGCCGCGGCGGCAGCGCCCAGGCCCAGGCGACCCAGATTTGGCAGCCACAGCGGCCCCCGGCGCAGTGGCCCATCGGCCTCACCGCGGGCACACGCCTGGGCGATATGGCGCAAGGTGTCGGCGCCGGTATCGCCAAAAACAGCAGCGTCGGCACTGGCGCCGATGCCCAACGAGTCCAGCACCAATACGATGGCTTTGCTCATAGGATGGCCTGGATCAAATCACGTGAGGCCAGGCTCGAACCGCCCAACCGATAGGCGGCGCGCAAGGCGGATGCGCCCTGCGCGGCCTGCTCTGGATTGCGCGCGTGAACCCAGCCCAGCGGCCGTTGCGCGCTCACCTGTTCACCAACAAAGGCCAACTCGCTGAAGCCCACGGACAAGTCCAGCACGTCGTCGGGATGACTGCGCCCACCGCCCAATGCCACCACTGCCAGGCCCACCGCCCGGGTATCGATCTCGGTAACGCAGCCCTCTTCCTCGGCCCACACCGGCACCGACACGGCGGCCTTGGGTAAATGCGCTTCAGGGTTTGCCGTGAAGCCCGGCGGGCCGCCCAGAGCGACGACCATTTGCTCGAAGCGCTGCAAGGCTGCCCCGCTCTGCCAGGCCTGAAGCAATTGATCACGGGCCTGGGCTTCATCCCGCGCCAAACCGGCCATCGTCAATGCCTGGGTGGCCAGCGCCAGGGTCACCGCCCACAGTCGCTCACTGCGCACCTCGCCTTTGAGCAAGGCGACTGCTTCGGCAACCTCCAGGGCGTTGCCGGCACTGCGGGCCAGCGGTTGATTCATGTCGGTGATCAGCGCGCGGGTATTGACCCCGGCGCCGTTGGCCACCGCGACGATGCTGGCGGCCAGTTCGCGTGCCTGTTCCGGCTCTGCCATGAAGGCGCCGTTGCCGGTTTTCACATCCATGATCAGTACGTCGAGGCCGGCGGCGAGTTTTTTGCCGAGGATCGACGCGGTGATCAGGTCAATTGACTCCACCGACCCGGTCACATCGCGGATCACATACAAGCGCTTGTCCGCCGGCGCCAGGTTGGCGGTCTGGCCGATGATGGCGCAACCGACCTCGGCCACCACCGCGTGCAGGCGTTCGGGGCTGGGTTGGCAGTCGTAACCGGGAATGCTCTCGAGCTTGTCCAGGGTGCCGCCGGTATGGCCCAGCCCACGCCCGGAAATCATTGGCACGTAGCAACCGCAGGCCGCCAGCAACGGCGCGAGCAGCAAGCTGATCATGTCGCCGACGCCACCGGTGGAATGCTTGTCCACGACCGGCCCCGGCAGGTCCCATTTCAGCACTTGGCCGGAATCGCGCATCGCCTCGGTCAAGGCCAGGCGTTCGCTCACGTCCATGCCCTTGATGAACACCGCCATGGCGAACGCCGCCACCTGCCCATCGCTGAGGCTGGCGTCGGCAATGCCGGCGACAAAGCGTTGAATGTCCATTGCGGCCAGGGCGTGCCCGTCGCGCTTACGCCGAATCACTTCTTGTGGCAACCACATACTGTGCTCCTTACAGCGAAATGAAAAAGCCGACAATCGCCGCGCTCATCAGGTTAGAAAGCGTGCCGCCGATCATCGCCCGCAAGCCCAGCCGCGCGAGTTCCTCACGGCGTTGCGGGGCGATACCCGTGAGGCCGCCCAGTTGAATGGCAATCGAAGACAGATTGGCAAAGCCGCACAGGGCGAAGGTGACGATCACCTGGGTGTGCACCGACAACAGCGGCACGCCGGCTTCGGCGGCCTTGGCCGGGGTAAGGTAGTTAGCCAGGTCGGCGTAGGCGACAAACTCGTTGAGCACCAGTTTTTCGCCGATAAAACCGCCGGCCATGACCGCCTCATGCCACGGCACTCCGAGCAGAAAAGCGATGGGCGCCAGCACGTACCCAAGGACCAGTTGCAAGGTCAATTGCGGGTAGCCAAACCAGTTGCCCGCCCAGCCCAGAAGCCCGTTGAACAGCGCGATCAACGCGATAAATGCCAGCAGCATGGCACCCACCGACAAGGCCAGGCGCAAGCCAACCTGGGCGCCATCGGCGGCGGCGTCGATGATATTGGTGGGGCGATTCTCGGCCTGGCCCAGCTCCTCGATCACCTGTTCGGTGCGGGCGGCTTCGGTTTCCGGCTCCATGAGTTTGGCCATCAACAGAGCGCCCGGTGCCGACATGAAGCACGCCGCGATCAGGTACTTGAGCTCCACGCCCAGCCCGGCATACCCCAGCAGCACCGAGCCGGCCACGGCGGCGAAACCACCGACCATCACCGCGAACAACTCAGAGCGCGTCAGCTTGGCAATGAAGGGCCGTACCACCAGCGGCACTTCCGACTGGCCGATGAAAATCGCCGAGGTCACCACCATCGACTCGATGCGGCTGGTGCCCAGCAACAGGCGCAGGGCACCGCCCACCAGCCGAATGATCCAGCCCATCACACCGATGTAATACAGCACCGAGATAAAGCTGCCGAAGAACACGATCATCGGCAACACCCGGATGGCGAACACAAAACCACCGCTGCCGAACACTTCAAACATATGCGGCGAGCTCAGGCCGCCGAACAGAAACTCGATGCCTTTGTTAGCGTAAAGCTGCAGCGATGCCACCGCCCCTGACAGCGAGGCGAGTACCGTCTGGCCCCACGGCACGTAAAGCGCAAACGCGCCGATCAAGACCTGGATCAAAAACGCCACCGAAACCGTGCGCCAGTTGATCGAGCGTCGTTGATGAGATAAAGCAATGGCAATGAGAATAAGCGTCGCTATTCCGACAAGACTGATCATGCAGGCGTCTCAACAATGGACCACGCGAATGCAGACCCGAAGGCCTGCCCAGGATTAGAAAGCGTCGAAGGCGCCCGGCAGCAATTGCTCCAGGGTCCAGGTGCGCGTGGCGGCCGGGTCACTGCCCTGACAGATCACCACCGCATCCTTGGCCATCAACTCCAGCATCACCTGGCGGCAGGCACCGCAAGGGCTTATCAGTGAAACGTTGGGTGCATAAACAGCCATGGCTTTGAAACTGCGCGGGGCATGACCCTGGCTGATGGCGCTGAACAAGGCGCTGCGCTCGGCACAGTTGGTCAGCCCGTAGGAGATGTTCTCCACGTTGCAACCCTGCACCACCTCACCGTCGGCAGTCAGCAATGCCGCGCCCACGGGGAAATGGGAGTAAGGCGAGTACGTGCTCTGGGCGGCACGCTTTGCCTGTTCCATCAAACGCTCTTCAATTGTCATGCACAGGGTCATCCCATCTTATTGCGAGCACGTCCAGGGCGGTCGTGACGCTATTGTGGTGTTATTTAAATAACAATTGATGTGAATATTCAATCTTTTTCTGCGCCTGTGAACGCACGTTCATGATGCCCGCGCAATTGCAGCGCACCACCTATCGCCTGAGCGGTCGCTGATCGCCTCCTTGCACACCGCGCAGCACGCGGAAACTGCGCATGAGGTCACTGGCGTTGGCAGGTTCAAGCACACCGATCTGAGCTGGCCGACCAGGCACGAATGAAGTAAGCCGGTCGAAAAGTCGATTGCGGTTTTATTCACCTACAACGGCCACTGCGCACACCGCTTGACCAGCTCATCCACCACGTACCTCACCTTCGGCCGCAAGTGCGATACCTTCGGCCACACGGCATGTACATCAACGGCTTCCGGCTCGTAGGTGTGCAGCACTTCAACCAGGCGCCCCGCGTCGATATCGTCCTGGAACAGGCTGCGCGGCATCTGGCACAGGCCAGCGCCGGCAACCGCCGCCAGAATCATGGCTTCGCCATCGCCAATCTGATGCGCGGCGGGAGGCGCGTACCACTGCGTACGCCCTGCCTGCATGACTCGCCAGGCCAAAGGCTGGCCACGTCGATGCCCGACAATGCAGCGGTGATGGCTCAGGTCTTCAAGGGTTTGAGGCATTCCAAACCGTGCCAGGTAACCGGGCGCGGCACAAATGGCCCAGCGTTGGCGCGTCAACCGCCGCGCTACCAGCCCACTGGTGTCCGGCAATTCGCCGAAGCGCACCAGCAAATCAATCCCCTCTTCGAACGGGTCCACCAAGTGATCGGAAAACGTCAGGCTCAATTGCAGCGCGGGGTATTTATTGGCGATCTCGAACAGCAAGGGCGCAACCACGCGACGCCCGAAAGCCACTGGCACATCGACGCGCAAGCGCCCCGAAGGCTCACCCCCATTGGGGCCCAAGCCACTTTCGGCGGTGCCGATTTCTTCCAGTGCCGTAGAGCACGCCAGGTAGTAAGCCTCGCCATCGGCGGTGAGGGAAATTCGCCGTGTGGTGCGATGAAACAGCTGCGTGCCCAAGCGCTCTTCAAGCCGTGCGATAGCTTTGCCCACGGCAGATTTCGACAGGCCCAAGCGCTCCGCAGCCTGTGTGAAGCTGGCCGAACGCGCGGCGACGACAAAGGTGATAACACCCTGGAAGGAATCGATAGGGACCATGCCGCACTCGCTGATTGTAGAGTTTTAGTCTACCCAGACTATAGCCAGAGGCCGTTTATCGCCAGCTTGCTCAACAGTAGGATGGCCTCAGTCACATAGCGGTGCACATGGCGCACCGCTCCCAGATCAATCTCTCAAGAGGAATACGTCATGCCCGTCGTACGAGTGAGCTGGTTCGAAGGTAAAGAACACGCGCAAAAAGCCGCCGTTGCCGCCGACATCACCGAAAGCATCGTCAAACACACCGGCACTGATGCCAATTACATCTACGTCATTTTTGAAGACGTTGCGCCGTCCGATTGGGCCGGTGCCGGCAAACTCTTCGCAGGCGCCCCCGACAAGTCTTGAGCGCCTCCCACTCAACAGGCGCCGCCTGGCGCCTCTGACGGAAACCCAGCATGCACCCTTATATTTCCTGTTTGTTTACCCTTGAAGTACAGCCCGCAGCGTTCGCCGAATTCAAGGCGCTGATCGCCACCATCGTCACGGCCACCCGTGCCGAGCCCGGCACCCTGATTTACGAATACAGCGCAAATGAGGATACCCGCACCGTGCATATCCTCGAGCGCTACAACGCTGATGCCGTGGTCAGCCACGTCGACACCACGTTTGCACCCTTCGGCCAGCGCTTCCTGGAACTGTGCAGCATCACCAGCCTGGTGGTGTACGGCACGCCGGACGCCGAGATCCGCAAGCGCCTGGACCCATTCGGCGCGGTGTACATGACCCCGTTTGACGGCTTCAGCCGCCAAACCGCGGAATCTCCAGCCCCAAACTCTCGCGCAACGTCGTCCCCTCATACGCCGTGCGATACACCCCGCGCGCCTGCAGCAACGGTATGACTTCCTGCGTAAACCGCGCGAACTGCTGCGGATGCCCAATATAGATATTGAACCCATCCACCGCCCGCGCCTGGAGCCACTCCTCCATCTTTTGTGCAACCGTGTCCGCCGTGCCCACAAACGCGCCCGGTCGCAGTTGGCGACCAAACTCCACTGCTTGGCGCAGCGTGAAACCTTTCTCCCGTGCCTGGTCGGCAATGCGCTTGGCATTGGTGAAAAAGCTGCTGCGCGCTGCTTCCAGGCTCTCTTGCGGAAACGGAGCATCGAGGTCGTATTGGCTGAAATCATGCCAGCCGAAATTGCGCCCGAACTCCTTCAGCGCCAGCTCGAAACTGTGATCGGCGTGATGGTAGTGCTGCTCGATTTCCCGCGCGTGCTCATCGGTGTCGCCCACATAGATCTCGGCGCCGGGCATCACCAGCAATTGCTCCGGGTCGCGCCCCAGTTGCGCCGCCCTGCCCTTTATATCGCGGTAAAACGCCTGGCCCTGTTCGATGCTGGCCGCGTGGGTGAAGATCACGTCCGCCGTGGCCGCGCCCAGGTCACGACCTTGCTCTGAGTCGCCAGCCTGGAAGATCACCGGCTGGCCTTGCGGCGAGCGTTGAATGTTCAGCGGGCCGACCACCGAAAAATGTTCGCCCTTGTGGTTCAGGCTGTGCAGTTTGCTGGGGTCGAGGAACTGGCCGGTTGCACGGTCACGCACGAAGGCGTCTTCCTCGTAGGAGTGCCACAGGCCTTGCACCACCTGGACGTGCTCGGCGGCGCGGCTGTAGCGCGTGTCGTAATCGTAATGTTCGTCGCGGCTGTAATTGCCGGCAGTGCCGGCGTCGCCGCTGGTGACCACATTCCAGCCGGCGCGGCCTTTGCTGATCAGGTCGAGTGAGGCCAGGCGCCGGGCCACGTTATAGGGCGAGTTGTAAGACGTGGTCAGCGTACCGACCAAGCCCAGATGCCGCGTGCTGACGGCCAGCGCAGAGAGCAGCGTCAGCGGTTCCAGGCGGTTCAGGTAGTGGGACGGCGAGCCCGGTGTGATGAATTGGCTGTCGACGATAAACATCAGGTCGAACAGCGCCGCCTCGGCCTGGCGGGCAATGTCGATGTACCAGTCGACGTTGACGCTGGCGTCGGCCGGCAATTGCGGGTCGAGCCATAGATTGTGGCGGCCCGGCCCACCACACCCCATGGTCAGGGCGCCGAGTTTGAGCTGTCGTTGGGTCATGTCAGAAGAGTTCCTTGAAGCGTTCACGGCTGGGTTTGGGCGACGGCGGGTTGCAGCGAGGCCGAGAAGGAATCATCGAACAGGCTCGCTGCAGAGTAAGACTTGACCAGGCCTAGGCTGGCGAAGAAGTCCACGGTTTTTTGCGCCTCGACAGGCGACTGGGCCGTCAGGGGCTCGACCGTCGTGCGCGCTCGTGCAAACCAGGCGCGTGCGATGTCGGCGTCGGCGCGGGTGCGCTTGGCCCACGCATCGGCATACGCGTCAGCGTTGGCCGGGCTTTGGCGCGTCCAGTCACGGGCCTTTTTCAGGCGCTGGAGGAAGTCACTGATTGGCGCACGTTTGGCCTCGACAGCCTTGGCATTGGCGGCGATAAAGCTCTGCGCCGGGATCAAGCCTTCAGCGGTTGCGAGTACCCGCGCCCCTTGGCGTTCCTGTTGTGTGACGTAGGGTTCCCAGGTGGCGATGACGTCAACCGAGCCACCTTCCAACGCATGGGAAGCGTCGAGTGCGCTGAGGTAGCGCAGCTGGAGTGAGTCGCGCGGGACGCCGGCTTTGTCCAGCGCGGTAAGCAGCAATTGCTGGCTCCAGGAGCCCTTCCAGACCGCCGCACGTTTGCCGGCAAGGTCGGCCAGGCTGTGGATCGACGAATCCTTTCTGACCAGGATGGCCACGCCGTCGAGGTTTTGCCGGCTGACGGCAATCACCTTGATCGGTGCACCCAATGCGCCCAGGAACAGCACCGGCGCGTCCCCCAGCAAGCCGATATCCAGGCTGTTGGCATTCAGCGCTTCGGCGACCGGCGAGCCTGCGGTGAATTGCTTCCATTCAAGCGTGTACGGCAGGTTTTCGAGCACGCCCGCCGCTTCCATCACGGCTTGCGCGTTGTAGCTTTGATCGCCCACCACCAGCGTTTGCGCGTTCGCGGTCAGGCACAGCAAGGTGGCGGCCAACCCGGCCGCCAGTGTTGTCAGGTAACGCACGTTCGTCTCCAGATGCCTGGTCAGGCATGCAAGTCGATCCGCGCGTGCGGTCTCGGCAGTGTCAGTAGGGGTTCATACGATGCCGTTATAAAGACCGCCTGTAAAATACTGATAACGCATAACCTAATTCACAAATAATGCAACTTAAGCATTTTCACGCCGCGCGCGTTGCGCCGGCACATTGCACAGTGCCCTGCGCCACCTACACTGGTTGAAACCCCGGCACCCCGCGGCCTTCTCAAGCCGCCCGGTCGGACGCAGCCGCACGCATTGCTCAACCATGACTGCCGTTGGCCAACTGATTAATCCGAGTAAATATGAAAGAGCAGCTTCGCCAGCGTGCACCCGCAGTGGTGCCAGTCCGCACCCCGTTTCGACATGCCTGTTTGCTGGCGCCGCTGAGCCTGCTGTGCCTCGCCCTCGCCGGCTGTACCGTGGGGCCCGACTTCACACGGCCCGACGTACCGGCCAATGCTGGCTTTGCCAAGAACCCACTCACGACCACCGCCCAGGCGGACATTGACGCCGGTGGCGCGGCGCAGCGGCTGATCGCCGGGATGGATATTCCTGGGCAATGGTGGACGCTGTTCCGCTCGCCTTCCCTCAACGCTCTGGTCGAAGAAGCCCTGCGCGCCAACCCGGACGTCAGCGCCGCGCAAGCGGCACTGCGCCAGGCCAACGAGCTGGTGTATGCCGACCAGGCGTCGCTGTTTCCGTCGGTGAGCGCCAATGTGCAAAAAGCCCGCGAGAAAGTCTCCGGCGTGACCTCGGGCATCCCGGAGTCGCCGATTCTCACAGTGAGTTCGGCGTCGCTGAGCGTTTCCTATGCGCCGGACGTGTTTGGCGGCACCCGCCGGCAGATCGAATCCACCACCGCGCAAGCCGAGTACGAGCGCTTTCAGCTGGAGGCGACTTACCTGACCCTGACCTCCAATGTGGTCAACACCGCGGTCAGCCTGGCGTCGTTGCGTGATCAGGTGGCCGCCACCGAAGAAATCATCACACTGCAGGGCGGTCAGCTCGACCTGCTGCAAGCTCAGCGCCGACTGGGCGCCATCGGCGATAGCGACGTGCTCACGCAGCAAACCGCACTGGCGCAAACCCGCGCGACCTTGCCGCCGCTGCAAAAGCAATTGGCACAGACCCGCAACCAATTGATGGCGTACCTGGGGCGCTTTCCAAACCAGGATCAAGGCGAACGCTTCAATCTGGCCTCGTTGCATCTGCCAGAGGCGCTGCCGGTCAGCCTGCCCTCGGCCATCGTCGGCCAGCGCCCGGATGTGCGTTCGGCGCAGGCGCAACTGCATCAAGCCAGCGCCAACATTGGCGTGGCCGTCGCCAATCAGTTGCCGCAATTCAGCATTACCGGGTCGTTGGGTTCCACGGTGGCAAGCGGCACCAAGCTGTTTTCGGCGGGCAGCGGTGTCTGGAGCCTGGCGGGTTCGATTACCCAGCCGATCTTTGACGCCGGCGCACTCGAGCATCGCAAACGTGCGGCCGTGGCTGCCTACGACGAGTCCGCCGCGCGCTATCGCGGCACGGTAATCACCGCCTTTCAGGATGTCGCCAACGCGCTGCGGGCGCTGGAGGCGGACGCCGATGCGCTGAATCAGCAGGTCGTGGCCGAACACTCCGCGCAAGCCAACCTTGACCTGGTGCAAGCCCAGTTCCGCCTAGGCGCGGTGGCGTATATCAACTTGCTCACGGCCCAGCAAACCTACCAAAACACCGTGCTCGCCCGCGTCAAAGCCCAGGCCGCCCGCTACAGCGACACCACGGCGCTGTTCCAGGCGCTGGGCGGCGGCTGGTGGAACCGCACGGATGTGAACCCCGCCACCCAGGGCACGCCGGACCGCTTCGGCCTGCCGTCGTGGCAAGAGATCATGCCGGCTCACAGCAAAGCCGCACCCGACTTGAATCATTGAAACAGTGAGAACTCCCATGGCTGACGTTCAGACCGCCTCTACCCTGCCCCCCGAACCCGGCGTACCGCGCAAGCGTCGCTTGTGGCGGCCGATGCTGATCATGATCGTGGTGGTGCTGGTGATTGTCGCGATCATTGCCGGGGTGAAATTCGTGCAGATTTCGGCGCTGATCGCCCAATCCAAAGCGCCCTTGCCTGCCGCCGTCGTGACGGCGCTGCAGGTGCCGTTCAGTGACTGGCAACCGAGCGTTTCCGCCGTGGGCTCGATGAAGGCGGTGCGCGGTGTGGATGTAACCACGGAAGTCGGCGGCATCGTGCGCACCCTCGGCTTCACGCCCGGGCAAGAGGTGGCAGCCCAGGCATTGCTGGTGCAATTGAACGCCGACTCGGACATCGCCCAATTGCATTCCCTGGAGGCAACCGCGGACCTGGCCGGTATCGTGCTCAAGCGCGACAAGGCGCAACTGGCGGTCAACGCCATTTCCCAAGCCCAAGTGGACACCGACACCGCCGACCTCAAGGCCAAACTCGCCGCCGCCGAACAACAGCGCGCGCTGGTGGCGAAAAAAACCATTCGCGCCCCTTTTGCCGGGCGCATCGGCATCACCAGCGTCAACCCCGGCCAATACCTCAACCCCGGCGACAAGATCGCCACGTTGCAGACCTTTGATCCTATCTACATCGATTTTTCGGTGCCGCAGACCCAACTGGAGGCCATTGCCATCGGCCAGGTGGTTTCGGTGACGGCTGACGGCCTGTCAAAGCAGACCTTCACCGGGCGGATCAGCACCATCGACACCCAGTTCGACTCAACCACGCGCAACGTCACCGTCGAGGCGACCGTCGAGAACCCCAAGCAAAGCCTGGTGCCCGGGATGTTTGCCCGTGCTGTGGTCAACTCGGGGACCACCCAGCGCTACCTCACCGTGCCGCAGACGTCAGTGACCTACAACCCTTACGGCACCACGGTGTTCATTGCCACGTCGAGCAAAAACGACAAGGGCGATGAGGTACTCACCGCGCAACAAACCTTCATCAAGACCGGGCCGACCCGCGGTGATCAGGTCGCGATCCTGTCGGGCGTGAAGGAAGGCGATCTGTTGATCACCAGCGGCCAGATGAAGCTCAAGAACGGCTCGCCGGTGAAGGTCGATAACAGTGCCGCGCCGCTGAACGACCCGGCGCCAACTCCCCAAGAACATTAAAGGTGTCCCATGAAGCTTACCGATACCTTTATTCAGCGACCGGTGTGGGCAGTGGTGGTTTCGCTGTTCATTCTGATCCTGGGGCTGCGCTCGATCTTCGAGTTGCCGGTGAACCAATGGCCGCGCACCGAAAACACGGTGGTCACCATTACCACCGCCTACTACGGCGCGGATGCGTCCACAGTCGCCGGTTTTATCACCCAGCCGCTGGAGTCGGCCATCGCCCAAGCCCAGGGCATCGATTATTTGTCCTCGACCAGCATCACCGGTGTCTCCACCATTACCGCGACCTTGCGGCTGAACTACGACGCCAGCAAGGCCCTCACCGAGATCAATACCCAGGTCAATTCGGTAAAGAACCAGCTGCCCGCGCAGTCCCAGGAACCGGTACTCACCATTGCCGTCGGGCAGACCACCGACGCCATGTACCTGGGGTTCTACAGCGACACGCTGCCCACCAATAACATCACCGATTACCTGGTGCGGGTGGTCAAGCCCAAACTGGATTCGATCCAGGGCGTGCAAACCGCAGAGATTCTCGGCGGGCGCCAGTTCGCCCTGCGCGCCTGGCTGGACCCGGACAAGCTGGCCGCGCATAACGTCACGGCGCAGGACGTCTCCACGGCCCTGGCCAACAACAACTACTTGTCTGCCGTGGGCTCGACGCGCGGGCAAACGGTCACGGTCGACCTCACGGCCGGCACCGATCTGCACACGGTGGATGAATTCAAACGACTGGTGATCAAGCAGAAAGGCGATGCCTTGGTGTACCTGGAGGACGTGGCCACCGTCACCCTCGGCGCTGAAAGCTACGACAGCAGCGTGGCGTTTTCCGGCAAGCGCTCGGTGTTCATCGGCATCAAGGCGGCGCCGACCGCGAATATCCTGACCGTCGCCGACAGCGTGCGTGAGGCCTTCCCCGAGCTGCAATCGCAACTGCCCACGGGCGTGCGCGGCGAGATCGTGTACGACTCAACCGAGTTCATCAATACCTCGATTTACGAGGTGGTGAAGACCCTGGTCGAGGCGATGATCATTGTCTCGGTGGTCATCTACCTGTTCCTCGGGTCGTTCCGCGCGGTGATCGTGCCGCTGGTGGCGATCCCGCTGTCGCTGGTCGGCACCTTCTTCATCATGTACCTGCTGGGGTACTCGATTAACCTGCTGACCCTGCTCGCGCTGGTTCTGGCGATTGGCCTGGTGGTGGACGACGCGATCATCGTGGTGGAAAACGTCGACCGGCATATCAAGGAAGAAGGCAAAGGCGTGCTGGAAGCCGCGCTGATCGCGGCGCGGGAACTGGGTGGCCCGATCGTCGCGATGACCGTGGTGTTGATCGCCGCGTACGTGCCCATCGGCCTGCGCAGCGGCCTCACCGGTGCGCTGTTCAAGGAGTTCTGTTTCTCGCTGGCGGGCGCCGTGACCGTGTCGGCCGTGGTGGCGCTGACCCTCTCGCCAATGATGACGTCCAAGCTGTTCAAGTCCGGGCAGGAAGAAGGTCGTTTTGCACGTAAGCTCGACCAGTATTTTGACTGGCTGCGCGGGCGTTACCACCGCGTGCTGTCTGGCGGGCTGAACATATGGCCGGTGCTGGTGACCTTTGGGTTTGTGCTGTTCCTGCTGGTGGCCGCCAGTGGCATGACCGCCAAAAGTGAACTGTCGCCCACCGAAGACCAGGGGCTGGTGTTCATGCAGATCAAAGGCCCGCCGACGGCCTCGCCGCAGCAGATGGAGCGCATCGCCGACCAGGCCTTCCAGATCGCCAGTAAAGAGACGGAATACGCGCAGATGTTCCAGCTGACCGGGCTGCCCATCCTCAATCAAGGCCTGGGCGGCGTGCTGCTGAAAACCTGGGGGGATCGCACGCGCTCGCAGGCCCAGCTGATACTCGACCTGCAGCAAAAGTGGAATCAGGTGCCGGGCGCTACCATCGCGGCCTTTCCGCTGCCGTCGCTGCCGGGCGCCCAGGGCTTGCCGGTGCAATTTGTGATCACCACCACCGACTCCGTGGAAAACCTCAATGAGGTCGCGCAGGCCGTGATGGCCGAGGCGCAGAAACAGCAGTTGTTCTGGTTTGCCGACATGGACTTGAAACTCGACAAGCCGCAAGCCCGGCTGGTGGTGGACCGGGAGAAGATCGCCGCATTGGGCCTGACTCAGGCCGACGTCGGCGCGGCGCTGTCGGCGGCGTTGGGCGGTAACTACGTGAACTACTTCTCGACCGCCGGCCGCTCCTACAAAGTCATTCCCCAAGTGCTGCAGGTCAACCGCCTCAACCCGGAGCAGATTCTCGATTACTACATTCGCACCCCGTCCGGCTCGATGATCCAGGCACGCACCGTCGCGCATATCGAAACCTCGACGCAGCCCGAATCGATCAACCACTTCCAGCAACTCAACTCGGCCACCCTGTCAGGCGTCAGCGGCGTGGCTCAAGGTGAGCTGCTGGCCAAACTCAACACGATCCTGACCAACGTGGCGCCCTCGGGTTACACCTCGGACTTTGCCGGCGAGTCGCGCCAATTCATCCAGGAGTCTGGTGGGTTCTTTGGTTTGCTGATGTTCTCGATTCTGATCGTCTACCTCGCCCTGGCCTTCCAGTTCGAGAGCTTTCGCGACCCGGTGGTGATCCTGTTCTCGGTGCCGCCCGCCCTGTTTGGCGCGCTGGCCTTCATCACCATGGGCTACGCGTCGATCAACGTGTACACCCAGGTGGGCCTGGTGACGCTGCTGGGGTTGATCACCAAGCATGGGATCCTGATCGTGCAGTTCGCCAACGAACTGCAACGCGCAGGTCACAGCAAGCGCGAAGCCATAGAAGAGGCCGCCGGCGTGCGTCTGCGCCCAATCCTGATGACCACGGCGGCGATGGTGCTGGGCGTGGTGCCGCTGGTGTGGGCCTCTGGCGCCGGCGCTGCGGGGCGGCACGACATGGGGCTGGTGATCTTCGCCGGGTTGTCGATTGGTACGCTGTTGACGTTGTTCATGGTGCCGGCGATGTATATGTTTATTGGGGAAACGCACCATCAGCAAACACCGCAGACACTCCCAGGCTCAGACTTGAGGACAACATAAACCCAAGCCCGGCAGGTCACACTTGGATTATTTCACCGCGCTGACCGCCTTCGTCGAAGCTGCCGAAGGCAACAACTTCTCGCGCGCCGCCGAGCGGCTCGGCATCAAGGCGTCAACCGTTTCTCGCTACGTGAAGGACCTTGAACAGGACTTGGGCATCGCCCTGTTCAACCGCTCGACGCGCACGCTGCACCTGACCGAGGGTGGCCGGACGTTTCTGCTGCATGCGCGCAGGGTGCTGGATGAGCTTGAACAGGCCAAGGCGGCGACGTCGGCGCTGAACCAGGAGCCTCGTGGGCTGCTCAAGCTCAACTTGCCGCCAGCGTTTGCCCGTCACCATATCCTTCCCCTGTTGAATACATTTGTGGCTCGCTACCCGCAGATCAAGCTGGAACTGGTATTGGATAACGCCCAAGTCAACCTGATTCATACCGGCGTTGACCTGGCGATTCGCATTGGCGCGCTGGCTGATTCCACGCTCAAGGCGCGCAAGATTTGCGCGGGCAACTACCTGCTGGTGGCCAGCCCGGGCTTTTGCGCTGCGCACCCTGCCCCTTCAACGCCGGCCGAGCTGGCCCGCCTGCCGGCAGTACTGAGTCAGCATGATTTTGCGTTTGCATCTTCTGATGAAGTGGTGCCGCTGGTCCCTCACGACTGTATCCGTATCAATGACCTCGATGCGCAGCTGATCGCGGCGCGCCAGGGCCTGGGGTTTGCCCTGTTACCCGACTGGTTGGTGGCAACCAGTATTGAAGCGGGCGCGTTACAGGTATGGCTGCCGGAATGGAACATCCTCGGTGCCGAGCAGGCATTTTCTGTGTGGTTCGTTTATCCACCCAAGAAGATTGTGTCGTCGAAGGTCAGGTGCTTTATCGACTTCATCGTTGAGCAGTTGGGTGAAACACCTGATTGGAAGCGCCAGGGCTGTCCGTGCCCAAGCGGACCGCCAGCCGACCTAAAAGGTGGGTGTTAAACTCGGTCAAATTGTGGGAGCGGGCTTGCTCGCGAATGCGGTGTGTCAGCAAGCTTGTTTTTAACTGAACGACCGCATTCGCGAGCAAGCCCGCTCCCACGTTAAGGTCTCATCACATCAGCAGATGCCGTGTGGCTGTGCGTTTGCCTCTACCACTCAGAAAGAAACGACCTCTTCCCATCAGCTGAAGCGAATATCCAGCGCGCGCAAGTAGGTTTGCAAGCCAGCATCCTGGATAGGGATCAGGAATGCTTCCTGGTCGGACTCATTGAAGTGCGCGTGCCAGTACCCCGGCGGGGTCACGAACGCCAAGCCCGGCGACCAGTCGACGCGTACCGGGTTGCGAATCTGCCCATCGGCGTCCAGTTCGGTGCCCACCAGCGAGTAACAGCCCGTGGGGCAGTCGATGATGAAATCCAGTGCAATCGATTGGTGCCGGTGCGGCTTCTGGATCGAGCCGGGCGGCAGTATGCCGTACATGGCCCACAGCACATGCGTGACGGTTCGGGTCTGTGGAAAGTTGCGGTTACCCAGCAGGATGCTGATACGGCTGCGGTCCTGGGCACGCGGATCATCGGCCGCTTCACGCAGCTTCAGGTTGGCCAGTGCGGCCGGATACAGCGTCGGCGCGAAACGGTCGGTGCTGCGCGTAACCCCCAGGTAGCGCAACAGCGGCTCATCGTGCACGTAGTACAGGCGCGCATCCTGCGAGGCGCGGAACCGGGCTGTTAGCAAACCGGGCAGCGCGATAAAACAGCCGGCCGACCATTCGATCTGGTGTTCGCCCTGGCTGACGCTGCCCTCTCCGGCGATCACATAAAACACTTGGGAGGTGGCATTGGGGTGCAGCTCCAAGGTGTCATCGGCGTTCAGGCGGATGAAGTTGGCACACAACCCGGGCCCGGTCGCCGGACCCTCACAGCCCAGCGCAGCGCTGAGGTCCAGCACGACCACCCGCGACGGGCCGCTGTCATACAGCGAGGCCGGGAAGCTGTGGTAAGGAATTCGGGTAATCAGATTAGCGCTGATCGGGTTGGCTGCCTTGCTGTATTCAAAATACTCGGCATCGACTTGTTCGGGTGGAGTATCAACGGCCAGGTCGGGCTTGAATTCGCTGTTCATGGTTCACCTCAGTCTTGGGCTGGTTTGAAACAACTATAGGCATTGCGCCCATCGCGATTAAGCACTCGGTTGGCACAGCAGTTGTGCAAGATGGGGTGGCTAGGCTCCTGGATGGTGCGACAGGCCTGTCCATGGCCAAAGCGTGAACCGATGATCCATGTGTATGGCATCTATCTCATGCTCAAACGTCATAATCCCGCGTTCGTCTGCGTGGTAATCTGGCGCCACCATGAATAGACATTGATCGTCACTTGACGATGACCAGAGCCAGGAAAGAACATGCCAAAGATTTCTCACTCAGCACTGCGCCGCAACTTCCGTGAACTGCTTGCCAAACACATCTGCGTTGAAACCGCCTCCGTCTTTGACCCCATGTCTGCGCGCATCGCCGCCGACCTGGGTTTCGAAGTCGGTATCCTCGGCGGTTCAGTCGCATCGTTGCAGGTCCTCGCGGCACCCGATTTTGCGTTGATCACACTGAGTGAGTTCGTCGAGCAGGCCACCCGCATTGGCCGCGTGGCCCAACTGCCGTTCATCGCCGACGCCGACCACGGTTACGGCAATGCCCTGAACGTGATGCGCACCGTCGAAGAGCTTGAGCGCGCCGGGGTTGCGGCACTGACGATTGAAGACACGTTGTTGCCCGCGCAGTTCGGGCGTAAATCCACCGACCTGATTTCGGTTGAGGAAGGCATCGGCAAGGTCAAGGCCGCGCTTGAAGCGCGGGTCGATCCAGAGCTGTCTATCGTCGCCCGCACCAACGCTGGCGTGTTGCCGACCGAAGACGTCATCGCCCGCACCAAAGCTTATGAAAAGGCCGGCGCCGACGGCATCTGCATGGTGGGCGTCAAAGACTTCGACCACCTTGAGAAGATCGCAGAAAACCTCAGCGTGCCGTTGATGCTGGTGACTTACGGCAACCCGCAGCTCAATGACAGCGAACGCCTGGCCGCGCTGGGTGTGCGCATTGTGGTGGCCGGCCACGGCGCCTACTTTGCGTCGATCAAGGCGACTTACGACAGCCTGCGTGCGCAACGCAAGTTGACCAGCAGCACCTCGAACCTCAGCGCGACTGAACTGACGCATACCTACACGCTGCCGGAAAGCTACGTGGCGTGGGCGGAAGAATTCATGGACGTGAAAGAGTAAGCCTCAGCCAATCGGCGGCCAGTTCCGACTGGCCGCCGATCGCGCTCAGTAGTTGGCGTTGGGATTACCCACGTCCACGTAGCCATTTTTGGGCGCAATGATCACCTCCAATGGCGGCGGCGTAACGCCAAAGTCATCAAGCTGATCCTTGAGCCCGGTGTACCACTCTTCCTGCTGTTTCTTGCGCGCATTGTCGGCCTTGATGTCGGCAATGATCGCGTAGATCAAGCCACCGACCGCCGCGATGCCGCCCACGGCACCCGCCAAGGCGCCGGCCGCGCCGCCAATCACGCCTGCGGCTTCTGCAACGCCGGCCGCCACCGTGGTTATGCGCGGCACCACGTAGGTGGCGACCTCCACCATGCCGGCCACGGCCGACAGGCCATTAAGCCCCGCGAAGGTGCCCTGGAACCCGGCGCCGACCTTGTCGCCGCTCTGGGCCGAGTTTTTCGCGGAAATGGCCCCGGTGACCAAGCCCAGTACGTTACCCGCCACGCCGCCCAGGCTCTTGCCGACGTTTTCCACGTCCTTCACGTACTTGGGCGCGTCGAACTTGTACGTGCCCTGCTGGGTGCGATCAAACTGGTCCTGGACAAACTTGGCGCCACCTTCAAGGAACAGTCCGGCCGCCTGAAACGACTGCCCGACGGTTTGCGCGGTGCTGCCGCCCTTGCCGCTGGCGATGCGCGTGCCGATGGCGCCTGCCAACAACACGCCGGACACGCCATGCATCACCCCGGCCTTGTACGCCGCGCTGACCCCGGCCGGCAGCTTGCCGCCCCAGGTGCTTTGGACTTTTTTGATCGCATCGTCGAACTTGGCGCCGCCGCGCATGGCGTCGTCCACGGCCCGAATGCCACTGATGATATCGGCGGTTTTCGGTGGGGCCTCGCCAGGTGGCGTGAATGCAGCGATGTTGTCGTTGATCACTTGCTCAAGGCGCGGGTCATTGGCGCCGGTAACGCCCAGGCCGCGGTAGAAGTCGTCAATCGACTGGCCTTTAAGCAGGTCTTCGCGCCCCAGCTTGGCGGCGACGTCGTTGAAGCTCGAACTGCCCGCCTGCACGGTCTTGTCGTCCAGTACGGCGTCAAAGATTGCCTTGTTCACACCGGACTGAATCACCGCCTTGTCTGCCGGCACGCCGCTGGCGATCAGGTCGTTGATCTGCTTGCCGCAGGTGATCTCTGCGTACTCGGCGTTGACCTCGTCCTTGATGGCTTGCGGGGCGTTTTCCAGGGCTTTCTTGTAGTCCGGCTGTTTGCCCAGGGCCTGGGCATAGAAGTCCGGGTACTTGATAAAACTCGACAGCGCATCAGTGGTGCTCGCGCCCTTGGCGGCAAACGCGCTTTGCAGCGCGTCGCAACTCGATGAAGCGTCCAGGCGCCGCTCCATCTCGGCTTTCAAGGCTGGGTCGGCGGCGACCATTTTCTGCAGCTGTTCGGTGCCCTGGGTGTTGAGGAACTGCTGCACGTCCGGGTCTTTACTGAGCGTGTCGATGCGCCCTTGCACATCCTTGATAAAGTCTTCGCGTTGCTGGCCCGGTGAGGGGCCGTCGCCGGACCACTCATTGGCCGCATCCGGCCCCTGGTGCGCAAACGCATCGGCACCCGCCTTGTAGTTGGCCAGGCCCGTGGACAGCTGGATGATCGCTGCGGTCTTGTCCGCACCGCTGGCGCTGCTGTTGCCTGTGACGAAATAGTCAGCGCCTACTTTGGAGGCGTCACCACCGGCCGCCTTGACGGCGTCATCAGTGGCCTTGGCATTCAAGTCCTTGATCTGGTCATCCGCGCTGTTGCCGTCCAGGCCCTTGAGGTTGTCGTAGCCGTATTTGCCGAAGTCCTGCAGGCGCCCCGCTTCCGTGCCGTGGCGTGCTTCGCCATCCTTGGTGAAGCCGTCGATGCGGCCATTGCCCACGTTGCCGCCGTCGATATGCTTGCCGGTCTCGTCGTAGTTCTCGACATAGTTGAGCACCTGCGCGGCACGCCAGGCCGCGTCGGCGTCGTGTTCAACGTCGCCGACACGCTCGCGCAGAGCGTCCTTGACCCCGCTCTGGTTGCCGAGGTTTTTCAGCAACGGGTTGTCTTCAATGATTTGCTCGGCACTGCGGTTGTCGCCCATCGGCCGGCCTTCACCCGGCAACGGCAGATGGTTGGACGGCGCATCGCCCTTGGGCGGCGTGCTGGGTGGGCTATGCGGCAGCTCGCCTTTGAGGGTCTCCCAGCCGTACTTGCCGAAATCCTGCAGGCGCCCGGCTTCGGTGCCGTGGCGGGCGTCACCGCCTTTGGTAAAGCCGTCGACCTTGCCGTTGCCGGCCTCATTGAGTTCTGGCCGCTTGACGGCAGGCTTGCCGTTTTCGTCGAGTTTTTCGATGTGCTCCAGCACCCGGCTCGCGCGGTAAGCGGCGTCCGGATCATGCTCAAAGTCGCCAACGCGTTCGCGCAATGTGTCTTTCACGCCACTCTGGTTGCCGAGATTCTTGAGCAGCGGGTTGTCGTCGATGATCTGCTGCGCCGTGCGAAAGTCACCTTGGGGCCGCTTTGTATCGGGGCCCAGACTGTTGTCGTCGGGCTGATTGCCTAGCGCTTTCGACACCGCTTTATTCCAGTTGGGGTTGTCGCCCGCGTTGGGGGTGCTATCAACCTGACGAAGCTGATTGACTTGCATGGCCTGTCTCCTGATCTGGCATGGGAGAAGGATTATTGGAGGGCAAGTGCAACAGTCTTGTTACATGGGCGAATTTGAATCAAGCGCAATCATATAGCCACCACTGAACGGCGGCGGCGTACATAAACTTTTAGATAACTAAGCATTAAAAAATCCGCCGCAGAGCCTGCGGCGGCAAACCAAAGGTTTTTGTCGAAGCAGAGCGGCTAAGACCCTATCAACGCTACACCCGCTGGTGATTAAAAGACGTGAAGTTTAATTAATCGAGTTTAATCCGCCACACCGCTGCAGGCCGCGAAAAATATGATAAAAATCGGCTTCGGCAACCACGCCGAGCACAATAAAAAACGTCACTACGCTCACCTGAAAACATCTGCCCATAACACTGTATGCGTCCTAAAAATTGCGATGTTTCTGCGCGCGCGTTATTTATTCCGGGGAAGTAAACACCATGATCAAACCCATGATTAGACAGTGCAGCCTGCTCACACTGGCAGTGTGCGCGAGTGTCAGCCAAGTGGCCTTTGCCGAGTCCGTCACCGACCAGGCCGATTCCAAGGGTTTTATTGACGGCAGCAGCATCACGGGCCTGTTGCGCAACTATTATTTCGACCGCGACCGCCAAAGTGGCAAGGCAGACAACCGCGACTGGACCCAAGGCGCAATGCTCAACTACGCCTCGGGCTTTACCCAAGGCACGATTGGTTTTGGCGTGGACGCCTACGCCTATGGCGCGATGAAACTCGACGCCACCCACGCGGATGCTGGCACCGGTGACCTGCCAACCGACCGTCATGGCGACCCGGAAAACGGCTATGGCTCGGTTGGCGCCGCGGTGAAAATCAAGGTCTCCAAAACCCAACTGAAGTTCGGTGACATGCAACCCACGGCGCCGGTCTTTGCGACCGGCGGCACGCGAATTCTGCCGCAGACCGCCACCGGGTTTGACCTGACCAGCAGCGAAATCGCCGGGCTGGACCTGGAAGCCGGGCATTTCACCAGCACCAACAGCGGCATGACCAGCAACCATGACCACGATATTTATGCCACCTACGCCAACGTCGCGGCCAACAGTGCGAGCTTCGTCGGCGGCAAATACACCTTTACGCCATCGCTGAGCGCAACCCTGTACGCCGGTGAGCTGGAAGATATCTGGCGCCAGTACTACACCAACCTCAACTACGTGTTGCCGTTGAGCCATGACCAGTCGCTGGCGCTGGACGCCAACCTGTACCGCACGCTCGACACCGGCAGCGCCAAGGCCGGGGCGATCAACAACACCACGTATTCGGTGGCGGCGGCCTACTCGTTCCTGGCGGCCCACACGCTGACGCTGTCGTTCCAGAAGGTGCACGGCGACACGCCGTTCGACTACATCGGCACCGGCAACAACGGCGCGGGTGAAGGCGGCGATTCGGTGTTCCTGGCCAACTCGATTCAGTGGGGCGACTTCAACGGCCCGGGCGAGCAGTCCTGGGGCGTTCGTTATGACCTGAACATGGCCGGCTACGGCGTGCCGGGCTTGAGCTTCATGACCCGCTACGTCAACGGCTCCGACATCAACGGCACGCACACGCCGGCCAACAGCGCCTACGTCGGCGACTACGGTGCCGATGGCGACCACCACGAGACGGATGTCGAGGCCAAATACGTGCTGCAAAGCGGCCCGGCGAAGAACCTGTCGCTGCGCGTGCGCGATGCGATGGTTTCGTCAAACGCGGATCAGCGCGACGGCAAATTGAACGAGCTGCGGGTGATCGTCGACTACCCGTTCACTCTGCTGTAACCACCCCAGGCTCCAACCGTTGGCGCATGCCTGCGCTGGCGGCTGGACCGGCCTGCACCACGCACGCATCCAACGGCACGAGTGTGCCTTGGGCCGTGACCATCATCGGTTGCACCGGCTGGCCCGTCTCGCGCTCAACCACCTCGACACTGGTGCCCTCTTCGGCAAAATGCCGATTGCCCCACGCCACCAGTGCCATCAGCACCATGCGCAAATCCTCGCCCTTGGCCGTCGGCACGTATTCATACCGTGGCGGCCGCTCGCTGTAGGCGCGGCGCTCAAGCATCCCGGCGTCCACCAGGCCATTCAAGCGGCGCGTCAACATGTTCGGCGCGATGCCCAGGCTGCGTGAAAACTCATCGAAGCGACGCAAGCCATGCAATGCATCGCGCATGATCAACATGCTCCACCACTCCCCTATCCGTTCAAGGCTGCGGGCGATCGGGCATTCGTCGCTGACAAGAGACTTGCGTTGCATAAGGGTTCCCAGGTGCCGGTACAAAGTTGTGTGACGCCATGTTACTTTCATCATGATAGTGACGTCCATAGGGTCTGTACCCTCAACGCAACCGGAGTCAATTGATCATGAGTAAACGTATCGTCGTGACAGGCATGGGCGCACTGACGCCGCTGGGCGCCAGCGTGGAATCCACCTGGCAACGCCTGTTGAACGGGCAGTCGGGCATACGCCGTCTGCCTGAGGAATTGATCGGTGACCTCGCCATCAGCATCGGTGGCCAGGTGCAAAGCGTGCTGCAAGACCCTGAGGCCGGGTTTGACCCTGATCGGCTGCTGGCCGCCAAGGAACAGCGCAAGATGGACCGCTTTATCCTGTTCGCCCTGGCGGCAGCCGATGAAGCCCTCAAGCAAGCCGGCTGGGCGCCTCAAACGCCGCAGGCACAGGAACGCACGGCGACCATCATTGCCTCTGGCGTCGGCGGCTTTCCGGCGATTGCCGATGCCGTGCGCACCACCGACAGCAAAGGCCCGCGACGCTTGTCGCCCTTCACCATTCCGTCCTTTCTGAGCAACATGGCGGCCGGGCATGTGTCGATCAACTATGGCCTGAAAGGCCCGCTGGGCGCGCCGGTAACCGCCTGCGCAGCCGGTGTGCAAGCGATTGGGGACGCGG
This sequence comes from Pseudomonas sp. MF08831, assembly GCF_059862645.1. Classification (NCBI taxonomy): domain Bacteria; kingdom Pseudomonadati; phylum Pseudomonadota; class Gammaproteobacteria; order Pseudomonadales; family Pseudomonadaceae; genus Pseudomonas; species Pseudomonas sp. MF08831. Next base: position 51,499 of record NZ_JCBCUX010000011.1, read on the forward strand.
CGCGGATGATCCGTGCCGGGGAAATCGATGTGGCGGTGTGTGGCGGTGCGGAAGCGGCGATTCACCGGGTCAGCCTGGCCGGTTTTGCGGCGGCGCGGGCGTTATCCAGCGACTTCAATGACACGCCAGAGCGGGCGTCGCGGCCTTTCGATCAGGCACGTGACGGCTTCGTGATGGGCGAAGGGGCCGGCATCCTGGTCATCGAAGAACTGGAACATGCCCTGGCACGCGGCGCGCAGCCCATCGCCGAACTGGTGGGTTATGGCACCAGTGCCGATGCCTACCACATGACGGCCGGGCCGGAAGACGGTGATGGCGCGCGGCGGGCGATGACTCAGGCACTGCGTCAGGCAGGCATCGAGGCGGCCCGGGTGCAGTACTTGAACGCCCATGCAACCTCGACGCCGGTGGGTGACAAAGGCGAACTGGCAGCGATCAAGACCGTGTTCGGCGCCGAGGGCGGCCCGGCCATCAGCTCAACCAAATCTGCCACCGGCCACTTATTGGGCGCTGCAGGCGGCATCGAAGCGATCTTCAGCGTGCTTGCCCTGCGCGACCAGGTCGCCCCGGTGACGCTGAACCTGGACAACCCGGACGCGCTGGCCGACGGCCTGGACATGGTGCGCGGTGAAGCGCGGCACATGCCGATTGAATATGCGCTGTCCAATGGCTTCGGTTTTGGTGGCGTGAATGCCAGCGTGCTGTTCCGCCGCTGGGCGTAACCCTCGGTTTGCCCCTGCCGTGATTTTCGGGGACCATGTGCGCCTTCTGCTACAGCCAACCAGAGGCGCCCATGGCCAACCACGACCTGAGCTACACCCCCGATCCGGATGCCGACTCGATTTCCTCCGACGTCGTCGGCTTCAACGGCATCCTGGTCTCCACCCAGATCCCGACCCGCGCCGATGGCAGCCTCGAACTCGGCGACATCACCCTGCAAAGCGAATGCACCCTGCTAGCGCTGAAAGTCGCGCTGGAAAAAGCCGGCAGTTCCATGGACCGAGTGATGCACCTGACCATCTACCTCACCGACATGGCTGATCGCGCCGCGTTCAATGAGGTCTACAAACGCTTTTTCGCCAAGCCGTGGCCGGTTCGCGCCGCCGTAAGCGTGGCCGCACTGGCCGTTGAAGGCATGCGCGTGGAAGTCACCGCGATGGCGGCCAAGGCCTGAGTTATCGCTGGCAATACCCATCAAGGGTTGGCGCGATAGCGTCAGATAGACCGAGGTGTCTGCATCGCAGGCAAGCCAGCTCCCACAGAAAAGCCAAGCAGTGCGGTGGTGGCGGCTGCACTCGGTCAAACTGTGGGAGCGGGCTTGCTCGCGAAGGCGGTGTGTCAGTCAGCTCATGTGTAGCTGACACACCGCATTCGCGAGCAAGCCCGCTCCCACATTTGGATCTCTGTGCATCAGATAGAGATGTGCTGCTGTGCTTTTGATCTGCTTTTGCTTCTACCACTCAGGTCGGCTACTAGGCCGCCGTGCTCTGCTCTTGATCTTGCTTTTGATCTGACAGGCCCCGTCAACCACGCTGGCCGAACGCAGGCTTGAATCCGTGGGTAACCCGGCAGGACGCCGGGTTAGCCGCGTTGGGCCATGGATGGCCCGTCGCGGCGGCCCACGGATTCAAGCCGGAGTGAGGGCACACCGAGCCTAAGCGAGGTGCCGAGTGGTGGGGCAAAGACCTTTTGGTTACTTTTGGGGCGTTTGCCAAAAGTGACCCGCTGTAAGAGCGGAACCCTAAGTGGCCGTTACCGCAGCAACGGATATGTACTCACCCCCCCGCCCCCACGGTAGATCAGTGCCACCTGATCGACACGCATTGTTAAAGGCCAGCAATCCACATCCCTTTAATTCGAGGGAAGTTTCCTAGACAATCCTTCGGCCTTGCGCCTGCCCACCTCACTGGCTAGCCTTCGCTCCGTCGCTGCATATCAGCGATCAGGGGTGAGATCCTGTGTAGGCGCCAAGTGTCACAACCGCGAGCAATATGCTCTATGGCGGCTGTGTGCGGGCAGACTTCGGTCTGGCCGGGTGCTCCTACCGGTTATCTCACCCCGCACATAGCTGCCACCTTTTGTCGAGTGAGATCTGCAAAAGAATGGCTCCCAATCTTCCAGGAGTTTCATTCATGAACAAAATCGTCCCCGACCCACCCCGCGAAATTTTTGAGCGTGCCCTGCGCCACTACTTGCAACCCGATTCACTGCCGTCCTTCGTCGCGCATCACGACCTCAGCTTCGAAGACGCCCTGGCCCAAATCTGCGACCTGCTGCGCTGCGCCGCCGCCACCGCGGCCAGCACCACGCAAACGCTGCTCGGCCATGAACGCGACATGGCGAGCGCCACCGAACACCTGATCAACAACGCCAAAACCTTGGCCGACCGCGCGCTGAACTGCCTGCACGCCGCATAACCCCTGTGGACGCTGGCGTGCCTGCAACACAGCCACCTCGCTCTGTCGGCACGCCAACCCCCACAGCCGATCTGGCTCGTCCGCGGGCACGGTGCAGGCTTTTACAGGTAAACTCCCCTCCTTTTCATCTTCTCCCCGGAGTTCGCCTTGCGTCTGTTCCACACCTCCGACTGGCACCTCGGCCAAAACCTGCATGGCCAGGAACGCGACTTCGAACACGCCTGCTTCCTCGAGTGGCTGCTGGGCCAATTAAAAGCCGAGCAGCCCGATGTGCTGCTGATCGCCGGCGATATCTTCGACACGGTCAACCCGCCGCTCAAGGCCCAGGAGCGGCTGTACGACTTCATCATCAGCGCCCACGAACACAACCCGAAGCTCACGATTGTGATGATCGCCGGCAACCACGACTCCGGCTCGCGCATCGAATTGCCCGCGCCGTTGATGCGCCGCCTGCGCACGCATGCCCTGGGCCGCGTGCTGTGGCTGGATGACGGCCAACTGGATGCCGAGCGCCTGCTGATCCCGCTGCCAGACGCCAAAGGCAAGATCGCCGCCTGGTGCCTGGCGCTGCCGTTTTTGCGCCCGGCGGAAGTCACCGGTGCGCACTTGGGCGACGACTACCTGCGCGGCATCGGCCAGGTGCATGAATGGCTGATCGCCGCCGCCAATGCCAAACGCAAAAAAGGCCAGGCGCTGATTGCCATCAGCCATGCGCATATGGCCGGTGGTTCGGTGTCGGAAGACTCCGAGCGCAGCCTGATCATCGGCAATGCCGAGGCACTGCCCGCCAGCCTGTTCGATGCCAGCGTGAGCTATGTGGCCCTGGGCCATTTGCACAAGCCACAAAAGGTGAACGGCGAAGAACGCATTCGCTACAGCGGCTCGCCGATTCCCCTGTCGTTTTCCGAAATCGGCTACAAGCACCAGATTCTCGACGTGACCTTCCAGGGCCAACGCCTGGTGGGCGTCGAGCCGCGCCTGATCCCGCGTTCGGTCAACCTGCAACGCCTGGACGCTGCGCCGCTGGCGGATATCCTCAAGCAACTGGCGGATCTGCCCGACATCGACCTGCTCGCCGAGACCCAACGCCACCCGTGGCTGGAAGTGCGGGTGCGCCTGGACGAGCCGCAACCGGACCTGCGCCAGCAAATCGAAACCGCCCTGCAAGGCAAGGCCGTGCGCCTGGTGCGCATCGCCGCTGAATATGCCGGCAAGCGCGGCAGCGACGCCACCGACGACGAGCGCCTGGTCGAACTCGACCAGCTCACGCCCCAGGAGCTGTTCAGCCGCGCCTGGCAGGACAACTACGGCAGTGAAGTGGATGAACAGACCTTGAAGGATTTCGCCGTGCTGCTCCAGGAAGTGCAACAGGCGGGTGAACAGCCATGAAGATTCTTGCCATCCGCCTGAAAAACCTTGCCTCACTGGCCGGCCCGTTTGAAATCGACTTTACCGCCGAGCCCCTGGCCAGCGCCGGGTTGTTTGCCATCACCGGGCCGACCGGCGCGGGCAAAAGTACCTTGCTCGATGCCTTGTGCCTGGCGCTGTTTGGTGCGGTGCCACGCCTGGGCGATACCGGCCAGGCCAAGATGCCGGATGCCGACAGCGACATTTCCATCGGCGACCCACGCACCCTGCTGCGCCGCGGCACCGGCGGTGGTTATGCCGAGGTGGACTTTGTCGGCGTCAACGGCCGTCGCTACCGTGCGCGCTGGGAGGCCAACCGCGCCCGCGACAAGGCCAGCGGCAAGTTGCAGAACAGCCGGCAAAGCCTGATCGACCTGGACAGCGACCAACTGCTGGCCAGCCAGAAGACCGAATACAAGACCCAGCTGGAACTGGCCCTGGGCCTGAATTTCGAGCAGTTCACCCGCGCGGTGTTGCTGGCGCAAAGTGAATTCAGCGCGTTCCTCAAGGCCAACGACAATGAGCGCAGCGAACTGCTGGAAAAGCTCACCGACACCGCGCTCTACACCCAGCTTGGCCGCCGCGCCTTCGACAAGGCCAAGGATGCCAAGGACGCGCACAAACAACTGCAAGACCAGGCCACCGGCGTGGTGCCATTGGCCGCCGAGGCCCGTGCCGAACTGGATCAACAGTTAGCCACGGCGCAGCAGCAGCTCAAGGCCCAGCAGGCCCAGCTCAAGCAGTTGGAGTTGCAGCACACCTGGCTCAAGGAGTTGCGCGAATGGCAGGAGCGCCAACAAAGTGCGACTGAGCAACTGCAACGCGCCCAGGCCGATTGGGATGGCCAGGGCCAGCAGCGCCAGGATTTGAGCCGCCTGGAGCACTTGGCGCCACAACGCCATCAGTTTGCTCGACAGGTTGAACTCGGCACGTTGCTGACGCCGCTCGCCGCGCAGATTCAGCAGCACCGCGAGCAGCAAACCGCGCTGCACACGCGTCAGGAGCAGGCGCAAGCCCAGCAAGTGGCGGCCCAGGCGGCACTGGCTGAGGCGCTGAAGCACCAGGCCGACGCCGTGCCCTTGTTGCGCCAGGCCGTTGAAGCACAAAGCACCCTCGCCCACCTGACCAAGGACCTGGCCAAACGCACCGAGGACCAGCAGCAACACGAAGTCGCCTGCACCCAAGGCCAGACCTTGTTGAAGGGGTTGCAGGACAAACACACCCACGTTGCCGAACGCCTGCAACGCCTGGCTGCCGAGCTGGAGCGCAGCGCTGCCTTGGCGCCGCTGAGCGATGCCTGGGGCGCTTACCGCGACCGTCTGCAACAGTTGATGCTGATCGGCAATCGCTTGAACAAAGGCCAGAGCGAACTGCCGCAGCTGGAACAACGCGCCACCACCGCCGCCGAGAAATTCGCTCAGCAACGTGACGCGCTGGACCTGTTGTATCAGGAAGCCGGCGCCGAGCCGCACGCGGTCGCCGAGCAGATCCAGCTACTGGCGAGCCTGCTGCAGGACAACCGCAAGCAGCAACGCGCCTTTGAAGACCTGACGCGCCTGTGGGACAACCAGCAGCAGCTTGATCAGCAAGTCACGGTCCTTACGCAAAAGCTCGCAGACGCCCACCAGCAACGTGAAAGCCTGATCCAGTCTGGCCAGCAAGCACGGGTTGAACTGTCTACAGCCGAACATGCGCTGACCGTCACCAAGCAGTTGCTGGAGCGTCAACGCACGCTACGCAGTGAAAGCGTTGAAGAATTGCGTGCGAAACTCCAAGACGATCAGCCCTGCCCGGTATGTGGCAGCCAGGAACACCCCTTTCACCAACCTGAAGCGTTGCTGCAAAGCCTCGGACGCCATGACGAAAGTGAAGAGCAAACCGCACAAAAGGCCGTCGATACCCTCAATCAAAAACTGATCGAGTTGCGCGGTGAACTGGGCGGGGTGAATGCGCAGATAAAGGAATTTCTGAGCCAGCAAGAAGTACTGGTCACGTCGCAAAATGCCTCGGCGTCGAATTTGCAAGCGCACGCGCTCAGCGGCTCATTGTTCAATCAGGACGCCGCCAAGCGCAGCACTTGGCTGGCTCAGCAATTGGCGCAACTGACGCAAAGCATCACCCAGGACGAACAGCGCCAGGGCGCCCTGCTCAACCTGCAACAAAATGCCGGGCGTTTGCAGCAGCAGTTGCAAGCCGCTCAGGATGCGAGCCAGCAAGCCCGGCAGTTGCTGGTGGACCAGCAACGCGAGCTGTCCAACGACCGCGAACGCCTCGACGAAGAGCTGCATGCCTTCGCCAGCCTGCTGCCGGCCGAAACCCTCGAAGGCTTGCGCCGCGAACCGGCCGCGACCTTTATGCAGCTCGACCAGCAGGTCAGCCAGCGCCTGGAGCAGCTGGGCCATCAGCGCGATGAATTGGCCGAGCAGCAGGAACGTCAACAGGCCATCGAGAAAGAACAGACCCATCAGCAGCATCGCCAGCAGCAACTGGACGCCTTGCATCAGCACGTCACCGAGTTGTCCGCGCAGCGACAGGCCGCGCAGGCACAACTCACGGCGCTGCTGGGCGATCACGCCAGCGCTGAGCAGTGGCAGCAGCAACTGGACCAGGCGGTGGCGCAGGCACGTCAGCGCGAAACCGACGCCAATCAACAGCTGCAAGACCTGCGTAATGCCCTTGTTCAACTGGCTGCCGACCTCAAGGCGCAGCAGGAACGCCAACAGGCACTGACTGCTGAGCAGCACAGCCTCGACGAACGCCTGAGCGAATGGCGGGCGCTGCACCCCGAGCTGGATGACGAGGGGCTTACGCGCTTGCTGGCCTTTGATGACAGCCAGATCAGCGCGCTGCGCCAGCAGGTGCAACACAGCGAAAAAGCCGTCGAACAAGCCAAGGTGCTGCTGCACGAACGCGAGCAACGCCTCGCCGAGCATCAGGCCTTGCACAACGGCAACCTGGACGCCGATCAACTCGATGACAGCCTGGCCACGCTCAACCAACAATTGGCCGAGGGCGAAAAACACTGCGCCGAGCTGCGCGCGCGCCAGGCCGAAGACCAGCGCCGACAGGACGCCAACCACGCGCTGGCCGAACAGATCACCCAGGCCTATGAAGAATGGCAACGCTGGGCGCGCCTGAATGCGCTGATCGGTTCGGCCACCGGCGACACGTTCCGCAAGATCGCCCAGGCCTACAACCTGGACTTGCTCGTGCACCACGCCAACGTGCAATTGCGCCAACTGGTGCGCCGCTACCGCCTCAAACGCGGCGGCAGCATGCTCGGGCTGTTGGTGATGGACACAGAAATGGGCGATGAACTGCGCTCGGTGCACTCGTTGTCCGGGGGCGAAACCTTCCTGGTGTCGCTGGCGCTGGCGTTGGGCCTGGCGTCGATGGCGTCCAGTACGTTGAAGATCGAGTCACTGTTTATCGACGAAGGTTTCGGCAGCCTTGATCCGGAGTCGCTGCAATTGGCGATGGACGCCCTGGACGGTCTGCAGGCCCAGGGCCGCAAGGTGGCGGTGATTTCCCACGTACAGGAGATGCACGAGCGCATTCCAGTGCAGATCCAGGTCAAGCGTCAGGGCAATGGCTTGAGCACGCTGGAGGTCAAGTGAGCGAGGCGCTGCTGTATTCGTTCCGGCGCTGCCCGTATGCGATGCGCGCGCGAATGGCGTTGCGCTACGCGGGCGTGCCCGTGCAGATCGTCGAGGTGAGCCTGAAAGCCAAGCCGGCCGACATGCTCGCGCTGTCGCCCAAGGGCACGGTGCCGGTATTGAGTGTGGACGGTCGGGTCATTGAGGAAAGCCTGGAGATCATGCTCTGGGCCCTGGCGCAGCACGACCCTGACGACTGGTTGCTCAAGGGCGACCCACGGGTGCTGCAACTGATCGCCGAGAACGACCAGGCCTTCAAACATCACTTGAATCGATACAAGTATGCCGAGCGCTACCCGGAGCTACCGATGGAACATTATCGGGCCGAGGGCGCGGTGTTTTTGCGTGCACTGGAGGCTTTGTTGGCGGATCGGGCGTTTTTGCTGGCCGAGCATTTGAGCCTGGCCGATGTGGCACTGGCGCCGTTTGTGCGTCAGTTTGCGCACGTGGACCGCGAGTGGTTCGCCAGCGCGCCGTATCCTCGTTTGCAGGCCTGGCTGCAGCGTTTTCTGGAATCAGCGCTGTTTGTCGCGGTAATGGCAAAACCCTGAGCCCAACACAATCAAATGTGGGAGCAGGCTTGCCTGCGATGCCGACACCTCGTTCCAACGGATACACCGAGTTGCTTTCATCGCAGGCAAGCCAGCTCCCACATGTGACCGTCGCTCAGCTCACGCTCAGTGCTGGGTCTTGTGATCCAGTGCGGCGTAGAAGTTGGCGCTCTGTTGCAGGTATTTCTGGGTGTAGGCCGTGGTGTTGGATTTTTTGCCGGACACTTCCACGCTGGCGGCGGCAGGCAATGCCACGGTGGCGGAAACAGCGGAAGCGGCGATGATGGAGAAGAGGTTCAAGTTCATGTCGGTAACCCTTGTGTTCGTTGGTTTAGGTGGCCGGGGAAGGCCTTGGAACCCAACTTACGCCCGAGGGCTGAACCTTGGTAATGCTTTGAAACAGTAGCCGCTATTAATAGAATTAATACACCGAGTCAGGCCCCGCATGGCGGGGCCTGTGGCTTATTGACGCACCAGAAACTTCAGGTCACTGGGGGCATCGATCGGCAGTTTCTGCACGGTTTTACCCAGCAGGCCGGTCTTGGGGTCGCGTTCGACTACCACGATTTCGTTGCTTTTCTGGTTGGCGATCAGCAAAAACTTGCCGCTCGGGTCCAGGCTGAACTCGCGCGGGTGGTCACCTTCCACGGAGCGGCGCTGCAGTTCCTTGAGGTGCGCGGTGGCCGGGTCGATGCTGAACACCAGCATCTGGTTGGCGGTGCCGCGGTTGCTCACGTACAGGAATTTGCCGTCGCTGGAGGCGTGCAGCGCCGCACCGGCCTTGTCGGCCACCGGCTGCCCGGCAGCAAAATCGACCAGTTGGGTCTGGCTGAGCTTGCCGTCGTTGTAATCGAACACGGCGACCTGAGCGCTCATCTCGGTGGTCAGCCAGGCATGCTTGCCATCCGCGCTGAACAGCAAGTGACGCGGGCCGCTGCCCGGTGGCATTAGCACGGCGGCAGGGTTGGCCGGGGTCAGCGGCAGTTCAGGGTTGGCCTTGGGGTCGTAGTGGTAGGCAAACACCTTGTCGGCGCCCAGGTCCTGAACAAACACGTATTTGCCGTCCGGCGATGACACCACCGAATGCACATGGTTGGAGGCCTGGCGCTCCGGGTTTACCCGGCTGGACGGATGCCCGCTCAGTTGCACCGGCGCCGACAGTTTGCCAGCGGCGTCAACCGGCAGGACTGCGAGGCTGCCACCCGGATCTTCGAGTACCGAATAGTTGGCAACGAACAGGTAACGCCCATCAGCGGCAAGGCTGGAATGGGTGGGTTCATTGCCCAGGCTCTGCACCTGGTTGATCAGGGTCAATTGATGGTTCTGCGGGTCAATGCTGTAGCTGCTGACGCGGCCGACCGGGTCTTTCTGGCCCTGGCCGTTCTCGTTGACCACGAACAAATGCTTCTGGTCTTTGGAGATCGTCAGCCACGACGGGTTGGCCGCCTTCGCGGCCAGTACCGGCTTGCCGCTGAATTGACCGGTACGGCTGTCAAACTGCAGGCGGTAGATACCCTCGCTGGTACCGGCGGTGTAGCTGCCCACCAGCAGTTCGTAGGTGTCTGCCGGGGCGGCTTGCACCGACATGGCACCGACACTGCCCGCCATCAGCAGGGGCCAGAATTTACGCATCATCATCCGCTTCATCCTCGTCGTTATTGTTGCCGGTGAAAGCGCTCATGCAGATCAGGCGGTGCTCGCCCGAATCACCGGTAAGGGTCCAGCTTTGCAAGGTGTCATCGAAGGTGGCGGCCTGCACCTGCTCCAGGCTGAAACGCCAGCGTTTTTCAGCACGACCGTCCATGGCAGTGATCAGCAAGGCCTGTTCATCAAAGGTGAAATCAAAGGCATGCAGGCCATCGATTTCAAGCATGTCGGAAGTCTTCAGGACGGCAGGCAAATTATCAGTCATCACAGTCTTTCATCAGGTTCAAAGCGCTAATGATAGGCCAGTTTGCTGCCTGCACCTAAGGCCATAACGGGCTACCGCCTCCGGGCGACGCAGCGCATTACTTTGCTGGGGCGCGTTTTGCTCCCCTGTAAAGGAATACCCATGACAGACCCGAACACCGTCCCTGCTGCACACCCGGCCCGACAAGCGGTTGAAGCCCGGTTTCTCACTCGCCCGACGCTGCGCTCAGTCACTGCGCAGTTGCTGGCCGACCACTTGAAGGAAAAATACCCGCCGCTGCGCTCTGCGCTCGCTGACCTGCGCCTGGCCATACCCCGTGACGGCGGCGGACGCAGCTTGCTCCCGTTGCTGGAGGTGGCGCTCAGTCACCTGGCCGATGGCAGCTTTCCCGATGTGTCCATGCGCTACGGCCTGGACTGCTACCTGGGCGACGCCACGGGAACCCGGCTGAGCTTTGAGGCCGATGGCCCGCACGACTATGACCTGGCAGTCATCGAAGCCGTTATCAGAGAACTGCCGCTGATTCTGAGTATCGCTTTTCAAGACGCCTTGGCAGCCTACTGGAACCAGGACACGGAGGCCGGGGGCAGCCGCTGGCAGTGGCTGGCCCGCGTGCTGCACGGCGCGCTGCTCGACTCGGCCATTCGCCAGCCAGGGAGCCTGGCACGACAGCTCGATACGCTCCTCACACTGGCCCGTTACCCCGAGCGCAGTACGCGCGCCCAGCGCCCCTGGCCACAGAAGGCCGTGCGCGCCTATACCCTGGAAACCGTTCTGGAGCAGGCAGGCAGCCGACTCACCCTGCAAGCCAGCGATGTGCTGGTGGTCGCCCCGACGCAGGTGTTGCTATGCCGCGTATCGGGGCAGATCGAGGCGTACGCCGACCTCGAAGCCTTCGGCCAGGCCTGGGGAATGCACCTGCAGCAGCGTTTTCGCGCGCAGCGCATCACCTGGAAGCAGTACGAGCCCGACGGCAATATTTTCGAGGTGCAAGCCGCGCTCATACTTGAGGGGCAACTGGACACTCTCGCAGCCATTGAGCTCCCGGCCGGGTCCAGCGTGCAGGCCTTGGAGCTGCGGTTTGCTGCCGCTACAAACCCGGCGCAAGTCTTCAGCCCCTCGACCACCACACCGCTGGCAACCCTGAATTCGATCCGCGCAGCCCTGCCCGCCTGGCTGCAGCACGCCGGCGCGGCCGAGCGCCTTGCTTACCGTGAGTGCCTGCTTGAACAGGCCGGCATCCGCCGCTTGACCCTTGGCGATTCGGATTTCGACGGCCTGGAAACCCTGCGCAGCTATGCAACCGAACATTTGAACCACCAACTGTGCCTGGATCGCAGCGTCGCCCTGGGTGGCCAACGCGCCTGCGACAATGCCGCTCGATCGAGTGGCTACCACGCCGACGATCTGCAACTGACCTTTCACGTGGCGGTGGGCACCCTGGCCGGCGGTTATGTCGAACCGGTGACCCTGAGCCTGGTGGATCTGGCCCTGAAAAACCTCTCGGGCGCGCCCAATGGCCGCATGACACTCAGCCACCGCACCGGTCGGGCAATCGAAGCCTGGCTGACAGCCGACGGCATTCGCCAACTGGTCCAGCGTGTCGACATCGGCAAAAATTACCCTCTTTACCTGCGCCAGGAGCTGCTCGGCGATACCGAGGCCGCGCAAAAACGCAAGCGCCTGTTCGAACAGCAACGGCCGGTGCAGCTGAAAACCCAAGCGCTGGAGCACAGGCTCAAAGGCGAAGCTGGCCTGACACCGCGCGGCATCCTGTGGGTGAATGCCGTGCTCAACCCGGCCTCCACGGGGCGCCAGGTCGACGGCGAAAGCATCGTCATGCGGGTGCTGGCCTTGGTGCGCAAGCCCGGCGCCACGGCGGACGTGGTGCAAAACATGTTCATCATCGAGCCCCTCGATACGCAACGAGGCCCGCACCTGCTGTATCGGCCGGCCTATCGCGACTCGCTGCTGGAGTTTGCCAGTCGCGACAGCCTGCTGGCCGCCCTCGTACGGCCCGGCGCGTTGCAGGACAGCGTTTTGACCTGGTTGCCGGACTCGGCCAGGGCCATCTACAGCAACGGTGGGTTTACCCAGCCTCACTACGTGCGGGTCGGCCTGGGCTCGGAATTCGACCCGCTGCCGCGCGTGCCTGAACCTGCGCAGTTGGCCGCCGCTGGCGACCAGAGCAGCGACGAAATCCTTCAGGCCCTGAACAATGGCAGCCTCATGGAGTACCTGTTCGGCTGCGAGACTCGGCAACTGCTGGCGCAGGCTGAGCGCGAGTCCATGTCCAATAGCGAGAGCCGCTGGGCGTTAATCCTGGAAGGTATGCAGCTGGGCTTCAATACCCTGCTGATGGCCGTGCGCGGGCCGCTGGCGGCAATCGGCTGGCTGATGCAACTGGTGCAGGGCCTGACGCACGATGTGCCGGCGCTGGAAAGTGACGACCCTCAGACGCAGGCGCTGGCGTGGGTCGATCTGCTGCAAAACATCGCTTTGCTGCTGGTGCATCACGGCTCGCTCACGGCGGCGCCGGTGCACCCTGTACTGGACGAAGCCTTGCCCATGTTCCCGGCGTTGCGGCGTGCAGCGTTGGGCGCGGCAACCAGCCAGCCGGCGATTGAACGTGGCACGGTCGGTCTGCCTTGCGAACCGCCCGGCGGTGGCCGCACGCTGGTGGATTTCGATCATTCGCTGGCCAGCGACGCAGCATCGGCAGCGCTGCTGGAAAAACTGCGGGCATTCAGCCTGCCCTGGCCACGGCCCCTACCTGCGCAGGTTAGCGCCGGGCGTCACCTGGGTTTGTATAACCTCAATGGGGTCTGGCATGCCTCGGTCGGTGGTTTGCTGTTCAGGGCCAGCATCGTTCCGGGTTTTGGCGACGTGTATATCGTGCACCCCGAAAAAAACGACCACCCCGGCATCAAGCTTCGCACCGATGGAAAAGGCCATTGGACACTGGACCGCGGCCTCAAGCTGGTGGGCGGTGGCCCCAAGCGGATGGCGGCCTTGCGCGAGGAAAACCAGCGTAGAAAAAACGCGCTGCTCGCACGCGGGCAGGCACTGAATACGCAAATAACCCACTTGATGGCTCCCTTCCTGGCCTCCATGGAGCAGATGTTATCTGCCGCCACCGCCTTGAAAAACCAACGCAAAACCGTGCAACTGGTCTGGAATCTTTTGCAAAAAGCAACGCCGGAGCAACAGCCGGCCCTGACGGCGCGGCACCAGCAGGAGACCCTGAACCACCAGCAGCGACGCACCGAGTTTCAGATTCTGCTGCAGAACCTCGAAGACCAATTTGCCCAGTCCCTGCCCCCACGCCTGGAAATGGTCAAGGTGGGCCAGGAGCTGGAAAGGGTCGGCGGCGCCGGCGTGCACGTGCATGACCGGGCAAAAATCCTGGGGACCCTATGGAACCAGCAGTCGGCCATCCAGACGTTGTTGTTGGACCGGTTGAACGCCATGCGTTTTTCCAGCGCGGGCGAGCCCATGGCGCAGATGGCACGCAGGATGTTTGTCGACAACCTGCTGGGAGACACCACCGTCTACGACGAATACATCCGCAACACGGTTGAATCGGCCAATATCCGCGAGCACATGGCCGAGGTCGCGGCGGTCATGGAGCATACGCTCGAACAACTGGAACAGGACTCGGTGGCGGGCCGTGTGATCCGCCAGGAATGCCTGACGCAGATCCAATACCCGCAGAATTTTTTCGCCAACAACCTGAGGCTCAATGCGCTCAATTACCTCGCCGCCGCCAGCGTGGCGACGGCCGACCGACGATTGCCACCCCAGGAGGACTTTTACCTCAACCGACTCGAACAAAGCGACCTGGCCCAAGCCCTGCAGTCTCACGTCGAAGTGCGCAGCGGTACCGAGTACCCGCTGGCCGAGCAACGTAATGTGTATGAGACGGTCCTTGACCGGTACCGCCGTCATGAGGATGCGATTCGCGCCCTCAAGGCCCTCAACCCCGGGCGCCTGCGCCCGGAAGCCGAACGCCTGCTGACAGGCCTTGAATTTGCCCAGGCGCTTGCGCAAAGCGAACTTGAAGCGGTGGTACGCAAACAGGAAGAGCTGGACGTCGTGCTGCCCTTGTCGAAAACCCTGCGTCCCAAAAACCCGGCCAAACGGGTATTTAAAACCCGCAAAAAAGCCTACCTCATCGGTGAGCTCAAGCCTGCCGATGCACAGAACAGCCAGGAGCAACTGACCCTCACCGACGCCTTGACCGGTGAAACCATTGCCTCGTTCAGCCAACACGCAGACGGTTGGGCCACGACCGCGAAAGACCCGGCGGCTGCCCCGGCCGGCACAGCCCAGGTTCGCTCACTGGCCACCCTCAAAGGCGTGGCCCAGGCGCTGATCGAACAACGCAAAGGCATTGAACAACTGATCACGGCCGAGCAGCAAAAACTCGACTCGCCGTTGACCCGTCAACACGTCGACCCGGGTGACTGGAATGAACTGCTCATGGGCCACGCCGGAAAACTCACGGCCTTGGCCGATGAGTTGGCACGCGACCATCTGGCGCAGAAAACCGCGGTGCAACGCCTGATCGATGAATACCGGGCACACGCCAGGGACATCAGCCGGCTGGCGCAGCGCGTGTGCAGTGAGGCGTATAAACGGCAATGGCCGACCCAGGAGAGCCTCAATTACCTGTGGGAACAAAAACAGATCGACATCAACCTGACCAGCCTGGCCGACCCGCAGCGCCCGACCCTCAGCGGCGACTTCTTCACCGAGTACGCGGTGTACGACAAGGCCAAGAAACCGCCGGTGGTGTTGTGGTATGCGCACTTTCATTACGCCCATGCCGACGCCCTGCCCGCCCACTACACGCGGGCCCACCTGAAGCTGCCGGAACAGCGCAAGTACACGCAGAAGGACTTGCTCAAGCAGCGTGTCCAGGCCGACCTTCAAACCCGCACGGAACCCGGCGGCGAACCGTTGACCCACATTCTGTATGTGCTGATTACGCCGCCCGTGGATCAGTTGTTCCTGGCCATCGCGCCAGTGCCACGGGCACCGCGCTGACGCCTCGCCCTGTGCATTGCGCTGGGCCACTTCCTAACCTGACAGGCCGTGTGGCAAGGGCATTGCGCCCTTGCCACACGGCACTGCGCGACGGTGTCGGGCTTAGTGCGCAAACAGCGAGTTGCCCTTCTGCCCCGCGAGTTTTTCAGGCTTGATCAGGAACCGTGCCAGCGCCGGCAGCAGCCACAGCGCGCCGAACATGTTCCACAGCAGCATGAAGGTCAGCATCAGGCCCATGTCGGCCTGGAACTTGATGGCCGAAAAGATCCAGGTGCACACGCCGATGGCCAGGCACAAGCCGGTGAACAGCACGGCTTTGCCGGTCGACTTGAGCGTCTGGTAGTAGGCCTCTTGCAGGGGCAGGCCGGCGCGCAGGAAGCTTTCCAGACGGCTGTAGATGTAAATGCCGTAATCCACGCCAATCCCCACGCCCAGCGCCACCACCGGCAGGGTCGCGACCTTGACGCCGATGCCCATGAACGCCATCAACGCGTTGCCCAGCACCGAGGTCAGCACCAGCGGCAGCACGATGCACAGGGTGGCGGCCCACGAGCGGAAGGTGATCATGCACATGGTCGCCACGCACAGGTACACCAGGATGAGGATGGTCAGTTCCGACTCTTTGATCACCTCATTGGTCGCCGCTTCGATCCCGGCGTTGCCGGCGGCAAGGATGAATTCCAGGCCGTCCTTGTTGTTTTCCTTGGCAAAATCCTGCACCGCATGCACTGCGCGGTCGAGCGTTTCGGCCTTGTGGTCGTTGAGGAACACCAGCACCGGCGCCAGCGAGCAATTGTTGTTGTACAGGCCGTCGGCGCGGGCAATGGAGTTGTTCAGCACGTCGGGGTTGCGCGACAGGGTTTCCCATTTCAGGTTGCCCTCGTTCATGCCCTTGATCATCTGCTTGGACACGGTCACCAACGAGATCGCCGACTGCACGCCTTCGGTGTTCTGCATCTTCCACATCAACTGGTCGATGGGCGCCATGGCTTCGTAGCGCGAGCAGCCTTCGGCACGGGTCTTGACCATTACCACCAGCACGTCGGAGCTGGTGGAGTAGTTGTTGATGATGAAGTTGTTGTCCTTGTTGTAGCGCGAGTCCGGGCGCAGTTCCGGCGCGCCCTGGTCGAGGTCGCCGATCTTCAGGTTCTGGCTGTACCAGAGACCGCCACCGAAGGCGATCAGCGCCAGCAGGATAGACACCGGCGCGACCTTGGCGCTGGCGAATTTGGACAGCAGGCGCCAGAACGGGTGTTCGCGGTGCGCATCTTTCTTGCTTTTGGCGATGGCGCGTTTACTGATGCCTACGTAGGAGATCGCCACCGGCAGCAGGATCAGGTTGGTGAACACAATCACCGCCACGCCGATGGAGGCGCCGATGGCCAGCTCGCGGATCACGCCGATGTCGATGATCAGCAAGGTGATAAAGCCCACCGCGTCGGCGAGAATCGCGATCATCCCCGGCAAAAACAATTGCCGGAACGTGCGTCGGGCGGCGGTCAGCGCGTTGTCCGCCTCACTGGATTGCAGCGCAATGCCGTTGATCTTCTGCACGCCGTGGGAAATACCGATGGCAAAGATCAGGAACGGCACCAACATCGAATACGGGTCGAGGCCGAAACCGAAGAAATGCATCAGGCCGAGCTGCCAGACCACTGCCACCAGCGTGGTGCTCAATACCGCGACGGTGCTGCGCAGGCAGTTGGTGAACCACAGCAGCAGAATCAGGGTGATGACGAATGCGATGCCGAAGAACATCACCACCATCACCAGGCCGTCGATCAGGTCGCCGACCTTCTTGGCAAACCCGACGATGTGAATCTTGACGTTGGGGTTTTGTGCTTCGAACTTGTCGCGGATCTTGTCTTCAAGTTCGTGGGAAAACTTGCGGTAGTCCAGGGCCAGCAACTTGCCCTGGTCCTGTGGGTCCGGGTAGGACTCCAGCAGCGGGATGTCGACAATGCTCGACTTGAAGTCGTTGGCCACCAGGCGCCCCACCTGGCCGGACTTGAGCACGTTGTTGCGCAACTGGTCGAGGCTTTCCGGCGAGCCGTTGTAGCTCTGCGGGATCACTTCGCCGCCGGCAAAGCCTTCCTCGGTGACCTCGGTCCAGCGCACGCTGGGGCTCCACAGCGACTTGAGGCCCGAGCGGTCGACGCCGGAGATGTAGAACACCTCGTCGTTGATCTGGCGCAGGGTCTCCATGTATTCCTTGGTGAAGATGTCACCATCCTTGGCTTCCACGGAGATGCGCACCGTGTTGCCCAGGTTGGCCAGGTCATTGCGATGCTCCATCATCTTTTCGATGAAGGGGTGCTTGAGCGGGATCATCTTTTCAAAACTGGTGGACGGGCGAATCAACGTCGCCTGCCAGAACAGAAAAATGCTCACCAGCAGGCAGATGACGATCACTGCCGGGCGGTTGTTGAAGATCAGGCGCTCAAGAAAGGTCGCTTTATCGTTGTGATGACTGCTCATTGAAACCCCGCCTTCTTATTATTTTGAGAGCTCTGCACCGGCGGCGGAGGCCACACGCACGCCACCCTGCCCGACCAGAATCAAGTTGCCGTTGCCCGCCGCGGTGACCGCCGAGAGTGAAATGCGGTCTGGACGGTTGAACACGCTGAAGGTCTGCCCGTCGTCATGGCTGACCACCACGCTGCCGCCGTTGCCGACCACCACCAGCGAACCGTCGTCGAGCAACGTGGCGCCGGACAAGCCGAATTCCAGGGCACCTCGCGCCGCGTTCAGCTCAACCTGTTCCCAGGTGCTGCCAAAGTCCGTGGAACGGTAGAGATTGCCGCGCAGGCCATAGGCCAACAGGGTGTGGGGTTGAGCGGTACTGATCACGCCAAACAGCGAGCCCTGGTACGGGCCTTCGAGCTTTTCCCAGGTCTGGCCGTCGTCACTGGAGCGGAACATGCTGCCCTGCTCACCGACGATAAACAGCCCGGCGTCCTTGATAGAGGCGATGGCGTTGAGGTGGAACTGGTCTTCGTTGTCGAGGCGGTCGCTGACGTCTGCCCAGGTTTTGCCGCCGTCGGTGGTTTCGATCAACGCACCGTAGGCGCCCACGGCCAGGCCGTGCTCGGCATCCTTGAACCAGATGTCGAGCAAGGGGGCTTCGCGTTTGAGGTCTTGGTATTGCTGGGTCCAGGTGGCGCCGCCATCGGCGCTTGCAAGAATCTGTGCGTCGTGGCCGACAGCCCAGCCGTGTTTTTCATCGACGAAAAACACCGCCGTCAGCAGTTGCCGAGTCGGCACTTTGGCTTGGGTCCAGGTGCTGCCCTGATCATCGGAATAGAGGATGTGCCCGCGATCACCGACCGCCACCAGACGGGAGCCGGCGTGCACCACGTCGATCATCAGGCCTTTGGCGGCCTTGGGGGATTGAATCGCAAATGCCGGCGGTGCGCCGGTTTCATCGGCTGCCAGCACGGGTGTCGACAACACCCCCAGCAGCGAGAGCGCTGTAGCCAGCATCGCAACCTTGCGTGCGGCGCGCGGGCGGCAAACAACCCAACCCATGACAGGCTCACTCATAGACCTTTCTCCCGATTTATTATTGTTAGGTCGTCCTGCCTTGCCGGCCTCTGAAACCTGCAATCTAGAGCGCCTGAAGGAAGCAGGGGCCATCCTATCGGGCTTTCGAATCGTCTGACAATCGGCGCTACGTTATCTTTTGTTAACTGGCGGGCTATGACGATGGCCTGAATATGAGTGCATTACCCAGGCTGATTAATGAATATTTATTCCATCTCTTGAATTTAGAGAATATTTATTCCATTAATGCACATCCTGAAAACAATAATCCAAAGGAACACCGCTATGCGTGAACTCGGAATCGGCCTGATCGGCACGGGCTTCATGGGGCGCGCCCATGCCTTGGCGTTCAACAATGCCCGCGCGGTATTCGAACTGCCGGTACACCTCAACCTGGCCGCCTTGGCCGATGCCGACACCGAACGCGCACAGCGTTGCGCTACCGCCTGGGGGTTTGCCCGAGCCCACGGCGACTGGCAGGCGCTGATAGATGACCCCACCGTTGATGTCGTGGCCATCACCACGCCCAATCACTTGCATTACCCCATGGCCATGGCGGCGATTGCAGCGGGCAAGGCGGTGTATTGCGAAAAACCGCTGGCGGTCAGCCTGCAGCAGGCCGAAGCCATGCGCCGCGCCGCGAGTGCGGCCGGCGTGGTCACGCGGGTGGGCTACAACTATCAGCACAACCCGATGATCAGCCTGGCGCGGCAGATGATTGCCGACGGCGAACTGGGCGAAATCATCAGTTTCCAGGGCGAGTTCAGCGAAGATTTCATGGCCGACCCGGCCTCACCTTGGTCGTGGCGCTGTGACGTGGCACATGCCGGCGGCGCCTTGGCGGATTTGGGCAGTCATTTGCTGTCGATGGCGCGCTACTTGGTCGGTGAGGTGCACAGCGTGTGCGCCGACACCCAGACCGTCCACGCCCAACGCCCGGTCGTCTACGGCAGCAGCGACCGTAAACCCATCGCGGTGGATGACCAGGTGCACGCACTCTTGCGCTTTGCCAACGGCGCGCGCGGCACGGTGAGCAGCAGCTGGCTCAAGCACGGCTACAAGAACCACCTGAGTTTTGAAATCAGTGGCACGCGAGGCACGCTGGCGTTCGATCAGGAGCGCTTGAATGAACTGCGGGTGTGTCGGCTCGGCCAGGACGGTTTCCAACGGCTGCTGGCCGGCCCTGCCCTGCCCGGCTATGCCGCGTTCAGCCCGGCGGCCGGGCATCAACTGGGGTACAACGAGTTGAAAACGCTGGAGGTGCACGAATTGATCATGGCGCTGGCGGGGCAAGGCGCGGGGGGCACTGACTTTGAGGGGGCATGGGCGGTTGAGCAGTTGGCAACGGCGATTCGTGTGGCTGCCCGTGAAGCGCGTTGGGTTGTGGTGGGTGAGGTGTGAGCGCGGGGGCTGGGTTTGACCGGGTGATTATCCGTTGTTTGGGAGAGGGCCGCTTTGGGTTCCGCCCTTACGGCGGGTCACTTTGGAAAAGCCCCAAAGTAACCAAAGGGCTCATGCCCCACCACTCGGCCCCTCGCTTAGGCTCGGTGTGCCCGAACGAAGGTACTACGGAGCGGGCCGCCGCGACGGGCCGTCCCTGCCCCGTCGCGGCTAAACCGGCGTCCTGGCGGTTTAGCCGCTCCGTACTACCTGCGCTCGGCCAGCGTGGTTTAACGGGGCGCCTAAGATCAAGATCAAAATCTACAGCACGGCGGCCTAGTAGCCGACCTGAGTGGTAGAAGCAAAAGCACAGCCGAGGCGGCCTGACAGCCGACCTGATCTTGAGAGCTGAACCCAATTCAATGTGGGAGCTGGCTTGCCTGCGATGGCATCAACCCGATGCACCTGATGGGCCGAGGTGGCTGCATCGCAGGCAAGCCCGCTCTCACAGTAAAGCCGCTCTGCTTGTGCTTGCACCCCTCAGGTCGGTGCCTGGGTGGTTGCGAAATCTGAGCGAAAACAGGGCGCAACACACACCCAACGCTCTTCGATCATCAGATCACGAACCGCGCCACCATCGCGTTCAAATCCACCGCCAGCCGTGACAGCTCGTGGCTGGCGGCGCTGGTCTGGTTGGCGCCGGCTGCCGACTGAGTCGCCAGGTCGCGGATGTTGACCAGGTTGCGGTCCACCTCACGCGACACTTGGGCCTGCTCTTCAGAAGCACTGGCGATGACCAGGTTGCGCTCGTTGATCAAACTGATCGACTGCGTAATCTGCTCCAGCGCCACACCGGCGGCACGGGCCATTTCCAGCGTGCTCTGGGTGCGCTGATTGCTTTGTTGCATCGACTGCACCGCTTCGCCGGTGCCCGTCTGAATGCCGGCGACCATTTTCTCGATTTCCTGGGTCGACTGCGCGGTGCGATGCGCCAGCGCCCGCACTTCATCGGCCACCACCGCAAAGCCACGCCCGGCTTCACCGGCGCGGGCTGCCTCAATGGCTGCGTTGAGCGCCAGCAGGTTGGTCTGTTCGGCAATCGCGCGGATCACGTCCAGCACCTTGCCGATGTCACGGCCCTGCGTGGCCAGGCCTTCGATCATCACCGACGTGGTTTGCACGTCCTGGGTCATGGTCTGAATCGCACCGACCGTTTCCACTACCCGATCACGGCCTTCACGCGCCGCCTGGTTGGACTGGCTGGACGCTTCGGAGGTGGATACCGCATTGCGCGCCACCTCTTCCACGGCGGCGGTCATTTCGTTGACGGCGGTGGCGGCCTGGTCGATTTCGTTGTTCTGTTGTTGCAGGCCTCTGGAGGCTTCCTCGGTGACCGCGCTCAATTCTTCGGCAGCAGAGGCCAGTTGCGTGGCCGAACCGGCGATGTGCTGGATGGTCTGGCGCAGGTTGGTCTGCATCGCAGACAAAGCGCCAAGCAGACGGGCCGGTTCATCCTTGCCATCATCTTCGACGAGCGTGGTCAGGTTACCGCTGGCGATGGTTTCGGCCACTTGCACCGCTTTGCGCAGCGGCGCAACGATGCTGCGGGTCAGCAGCCAGGCGAGTAACACCGTCATCAACGCCGCCACCACCGAAACGATGATGATGCCGCTGACGGCCTGTTGGTAGCTGCCTTCAGCATCCCGCCCGGCCTGGTCGGCATCGGCGCTGTTGATCGCGATCAGTTTGTTCAGCTGCTCACCCATCAGATCCGTACCGTCCTTGATCCGCGTATTGATGAGGCTGCGCATTTCGTCGACTTTGTTCTGCTGCGACAGCGACATCATCTCGGCCTGCGCCGCGAAGTAATTGTCGAGGGTCGCGGCGAAAGTTTTGTAAAGCGCCGCCTCTTCCGGGCCTGCCGGCATAACCGCGTAAGCACCCTGGGCCTGCTTGACCTTGTCGACCAACACCGCCACGCGGGTCTTGGCTTCCTCAAGGGCGGCGGGCTCACGGTTGATCAATATCCGGAACGACAAGATGCGCAAGCGCAGGACGTTTTCCGTCATGTTGCCGAGAAATTTCACGCTGGGTAACTGGTTGGTCCCCATGTCCAGGGAAGACTGGCGAATCTGTGTCATGCGGTTGACGGCAAATACGCCAAGGATCACGACCAGCAACGCAATGAACGCAAAACCGAGGAAGGCGCGCGGGGCAATATTCAGATTACGAAGGGACATAGGGCTGCTCTCGAGAGATAGTGGGCGAGCGTCCCTGCCGCGACACGATCAGTCGGCGCCAACGCACCGCTCTGATCTTTGGGCACCACTGTTATAAGAGTTGGGTGGGCTTGAATACGGTATCGGCAGATGCCGGGATTTAATGCAGGATGTTTCGAAATATTTTTACACACTTCTGACGGCCGGCACTTTCTGGCATCCTGCGCGCCCCTTTCCCTAACGGGCCTGTATTTTGTCTGACACTCAAACCCCTCGCCCCCGCTATAAATCCGACCTGATCTACGGCCTGGAAGATCGCCCGCACTTTACTGCGGCGATTTTTGCCGCACTGCAACATGTGCTCGCCAGTTTTGTCGGCATCATCACCCCCACCTTGATCGTCGGCGGCGTGTTGGGCCTTGAAAGCGAAGTGCCGTACCTGGTGAGCATGGCGCTGTTCGTGTCCGGGCTCGGCACGTTTGTGCAGGCGCGCACGTTCGGCCCGATCGGTTCGGGCCTGTTGTGCCTGCAGGGCACCAGCTTTTCGTTTATCAGCGTGATTCTCAGCGCCGGCTTTATGGTCAAGGCCCGAGGCGGCGGCACCGATGAAATTCTCTCGACGCTCTTTGGTATCTGCTTTTTCGCAGCCTTTATCGAAGTGGTGCTGAGCCAGTTCATCGGCAAGTTGCGCAAGCTGATCACCCCGGTGGTGACCGGCACCATCATTACCCTAATGGGCTTGTCGCTGATCAAAGTGGCGGTCACCGACATGGCCGGGGGTTACGGCTCCAGCGATTTGGGCGCGGCCGGCAACATGGGCCTGGCGGCGCTGGTGCTGCTGACTATTGTGGTCCTCAACCGGTTCAGCAACCCGTTCCTGCGCCTGGGTTCGATCGTGATCGGCCTGACGCTGGGTTTTGTGGTGGCCTGGTGGATGGGCCGGGTCGATCTGGCAGCCCTGCCTCAAGTGCCGCTGATCAGCGTGCCGGTGCCGTTCAAGTACGGTTTCTCGTTTGATTGGGTGGCGTTTATCCCGGTGGCGGTGATCTTCCTGATTTCGCCTTTGGAAGCCGCTGGCGACTTGACTGCCAACTCGATGATTTCGCAACAACCGGTCAAAGGCCCGCTGTATATCAAACGCATCAAGTCGGGCCTACTGGCGGACGGCCTCAACTCGGCCATGGCCGCCACCTTCAATAGCCTGCCGATGGTGACCTTCGCGCAGAATAACGGAGTGATCCAGTTGACCGGCGTGGCCAGCCGCTACGTGGCGTACTTCATCGCCGGCCTGCTGGTGCTGCTGGGGCTGTTCCCGATGATCGGTGCGGTGCTGCAATTAATGCCCAAGCCGGTGCTCGGCGGCGCCACCCTGATCATGTTCGGCACCGTGGCCGTGGCCGGGATCAAGATTCTTGCCGAGGCCGGGCTGCACCGGCGCAATGTGCTGATCGTGGCGATTTCCCTGGGCATGGGCCTGGGTGTGGCCGCCGTGCCGGAAGTGCTGCGCGACCTGCCCAAGGCGCTGCACAACATCTTCGAGTCGCCGATCACGGTGGGCGCGTTCTGTGCAATCCTGCTGAACATTTTCCTGCCCGAAGAGTTCATAGAGCTGGAAGAAGATGAATTTGATCCGGAGTCCTCTACCCTCAAGGTCATGCAGGACCCGGACGCCACGAAATAGGAGCACTTTTCAATGCGCAAGCTCATGGTTCTATCGTTACTGCTGCTGACCTTGAGCGCCTGTGCGCTGTTCCCCAATCGCGACCCGGTCAACATCAGCGTGGTCGGCATCGAGCCGCTGCAAAGCCAGGACCTGGAAGTACGATTTGCGGTGAAACTGCGGGTGCAAAACCCGAATGAAACGGCGATCGACTACAGCGGCGTAGCCCTGGATCTGGACGTCAATGGCCGGCCGTTGGCGTCCGGGGTCAGTGACCAGTCCGGCTCGATCCCACGGTTTTCTGAAACCGTGCTGAGTGTGCCGGTGAGCGTTTCGGCGTTTTCCGTATTGCGCCAGACCCTGGGCCTGAGCCAGACCCAAAGCTTGAACAACCTGCCCTATGTGCTGCGCGGCAAACTGGCGGGTGGCCTGTTTGGCACCCAGCGTTTTGTCGAGCGCGGCACGCTGGACCTGCCGAACACGGCGACCTGGTGATGGCCCGCCAACCGGTACTGTTGACCCCACGACTGATCCTGCGCCCGCTGGTGCTCGCGGATGCCGAGGCCATCCAGCAGCAGTTTGCGCATTGGAACGTGGTGCGCTACCTCAACGCCGCAGTGCCTTGGCCCTACCCGGCCGATGGCGCGCGTTGCTACCTGGAACAGGTCGCCTTGCCGGGCATGGCACGGGGCGAGCAGTGGCATTGGTCGATCCGCCTCAAAAGTGCACCGGAGCAGTTGATCGGCACTATCAGCCTGATGGACGAACCGGACGATAACCGCGGCTTCTGGCTGGGCCCGCAATGGCAAGGCCAGGGCTTGATGACCGAAGCCAGCGCGGCGGTGACCGAGTACTGGTTCGAGGTACTCAAGCGCCCCGTGCTGCGTGTGCCCAAGGCGGCGCCCAATATTGGCTCGCGGCGGATATCCGAGCGCACCGGCATGCGCTTGATCAGGTCGCAGGAAGGTCGGTTTGTGGAAGGCACCTTCGCGCGCGATATTTGGGAAATAACCCGCGAAGAGTGGCTCAACACGCTACCTGCCACGCCGTAGGCGCCAGGCTTGCCGGCGGCTGCGGCTTGACCGGCTTCACTCGGTGAGGGTGCGCACGCCTGGTTTGGCGCGCTCATCCACGACCAGCTCAAACACATCCGGCCGCGCGTAATGCCCCACCACGTCATAGTCATAACGTGCCCGGACGAGGTCCTCGGTATTGATCTGCGCGGTCAATAACCCGGCCTCTCCCACCAACGGCCCGGCCAGAACATCGCCCATCGGCCCGATAATCACACTGCCGCCCGCGATCAACGCACGGTCTGACGGCCAATTGGCCACTTGCACGCCGAGCGCCGCAGGCGAGGCCTGCACCTGGCAGGCGCTGACCACAAAGCAGCGCCCTTCATGGGCGACATGGCGCATGCTCACCTGCCACATTTCGCGTTCGTCCACGGTCGGCGCGCACCACACGTCCACGCCCTTGGCGTACATCGCGGTGCGCAGCAGCGGCATCATGTTTTCCCAGCACACCGCCCCACCGATCCGGCCTACAGCGGTGTCGATCACCGGCAAGGTCGAACCATCGCCCGTGCCCCAGATCAGCCGTTCGGTGCCGGTGGGCATCAGTTTGCGGTGCTTGGCAACCAGCCCGCCGTTCGGCTCGAAATACAGCACCGTGCAATACAACGTGCTGGCACTGCGCTCGATCACGCCGATTACCAGGCTGGCACCGGTGCGGGCAGACAACCCGGCCAGCGCTTGCGTCTCGACGCCCGGCACGTCGATGGCGTTGGCAAAATAACGGGCAAAGGCTTCGCGCCCCTCCGGCAAGCGATAACCCAGCTGCGTGCCGAAGCTTTCGCCCTTGGGATAGCCGCCCAGCAAGGCCTCAGGCATCACCACCAATTGCGCACCGCTGCGCAGAATCTCGTGCTCATAGCTCAGGATTTGCGCCAGGGTTTGCGCTTTGCCTTCTGGCAAGGCACCGATTTGCAAGGCAGCCACGGTAGAAAGGGGCATCACGATCACTCCAAATAAGGGGGGTTGCCCATTCTCCGATCAGCCATGATCATGAATAAAGCCCACTTCAATGCTGAATGATATGAGCCAAATGAATATCGCCCAGGTTGACCTGAACCTGCTGAAAACCTTCGAAGCCCTGCACGACGAGTCCAGTGCCAGCCGCGCCGCGTTGCGCCTGGGCGTTACCCAGTCGGCGATCAGCGCAGGCCTGCGACGTTTGCGCGACGTGTATGGCGACCCATTATTTGTGCGCACCGGCCGCGGCCTGGCACCGACGTTGCGTGCCAATCAGCTCAAACCGGTGATCAGCGAAGCGCTGGACCGCTGCCGACAAAGCCTGGCCATGGTCCATCCCGACAATCTTGACTACCAAGGGCGTTCAGTGGTCCTGGGTTTATCCGATGACTTCGAAATTGCTTACGCCCGTCGGTTGATGGAGGCCATCGCCGATTGCGCGCCCAAGCTGCGGGTGATCTTCCGCCAGACCCACAGCCAGATCGTCGCCGCGGCCCTGCTTGACCGTAGCCTGGACCTGGCGATCACCGCGGGCGGGTTTGCCGAACGCAGGCTGAGTCGACAGGTAGTGGGCGAAGGGGATTACCGCTGCCTGGTCGACCCGGACAGCCTGGCGCCCAGCCAGCACGCTATCAGCCTGGATGAGTTCGTCGCGCGCGAGCACGTGCTGGTGTCGTCGGGCGGTTTTATCGGGATCACTGATGAAGGGTTGGCGGCGCAAGGGTTGAGCCGCCAGGTGTGCGCGTCCACCAGCCATTTTGCCGCGCTGCCGTTTCTGCTCAAAGGCAGCACGGCGGTCGCGACTATTCCCGGCCATGCGGCCCAGGCCATCGCGCACATGACCGGCTTGCGTGTACTGCCCTGCCCGTTGGCGCTGCCGGTTTACCCGGTAGAACTGGGCTGGCGCACCCAGGCGCAGCTTGATCCGCTGTTGCTCAAGGTGCGCGAGGCGATTGTGGCGTGCTTTATTTCGCCGCGGCCATCAGCTTGTTGACTTCGCTGCGCACCATATTGGAAAACTCCGGCGGCGACATGCCGTCGAGTTCTGCGCGCACCCATTCAGCCCACTTGCCCTTGCGCTTGGCGCGCTCGCCGAACAAGCGCGCCGCTTCGCCCTTGGCCTTGCCCAGGTTGGCCTGCCACAGGTCGTAGAGGCGTGACTTTTCATCTTCCAGCTCGGCGCGTTCGGCGAGGGTTTTGTTGGCGAGATTGAAGCTCATGTGGAATTACCTGCTGCACAAATAGACGACATCTTACACTGTAGGTCGAAATATCCTGATTCGGATTTTGCCCAAAAACAGGCCCCGGCAAAAAAACTGCAACTTTTGCCGCCGCCTGACACTCCATTGTTCACTGTCACATTCACCTGCAAGGAGTCACACAATGGCCCGCAAATCTGCTGCCCAAGCTGTCGAAGATCAAATCAAGGATCAAGCTTTCAGTGAACTGACGGCGTTGATCGAAGAGTCGGACAAACTGCTCAAGAGCAGCGCCTCCCTGGTAGGCGAAGAAGGCGAAACCCTGCGCGAACAGGTTGCCATCAAACTCAAGCAAGCGCTGGAGTCGGTGTCCAACGTGCGCGAGCGCAGCAAGCCGGTGGTCGACGCGACCGAAACCTACATCGGCGGCCATCCATGGCAGACCGTGGCCATCTCTGCAGGTTTTGGCCTGGTGGTGGGGTTGTTGCTGGGTCGCCGTAACTGATACACCGTACTTGATGCATGGGGGCTGCGCCGTTGGCGCAGCCCCTTTTTTATGTCTCCAGCAAGGCCTGCAAGCGCGCCAGTTCGCGAGCGTCCAGCTCAATACCTTGTTGCTGCGACTTCGCCCGTGTGCGGTGACGTCGATCCCCCGGTAACCGCCGCAACCCCGCCGCATGCATCTGCCGCACCAGTTCCTGGCTGCGTTCGGCGAAGTTTTGCCCGGCCGTCTTGCTCGGGTCGATGACGATCAGCAATTGCCCGGTCCAGGGTGTACGCGCGCCCGGATGATCGGCCCAGTTGAATTCAAACGAGAAATTGCCTCCCGTCAACGCCGCCGCCAGCAACTCGACCATCATCGACAAGGCCGAGCCCTTGTGCCCGCCAAAGGGCAACAGCGCGCCGCCTTCGAGCACGGCTTTGGGGTCCTGGGTCGGCTGGCCGAGGCTGTCAACGCCCATGCCCGGCGGCAAGCGCTCGCCCTTGCGCGCGGCAATCTGCACGTCGCCGTGGGCGATGGCGCTGGTGGCCAGGTCGAAGACGATGGGCGAGCCGTCGGCACGCGGTGCGGCGAAGGCGATGGGGTTGGTGCCGAACAACGGCCGGTCGGCGCCATGCGGCACCACGCAAGTCATGCTGTTGACCACGCTCAACGCCACCAGCCCTTCTTCGGCGAAGGGCTCGACATCCGGCCACAGCGCGGCAAAGTGATGAGAGTTGTGAATCGCCAGCAGTGCGATGCCGGCGCTGCGAGCTTTGTCTACCAACAACGCGCGCGCCGCTTCAAGGGCCGGCTGGGCGAACCCGTTGCCGGCATCCACCCGCACGAAGCCGGACGCCACATCCGTGACCACGGGCGTGGCCTTGCCGTCGACCCACCCGCTGGCCAGTGTGCTGAGGTAACCGGGGATACGGAAAATGCCGTGGCTGTGCGCACCGTCGCGCTCGGCGCTGGCGCAATTGCGCGCCAGGATCGAGGCAACCTGCGGTGAGGTGCCGTGCTTGACGAATATCGCGTGCAGCAATCCCACCAGGTCATCGAAACCGATGAATGCTGCAGGACTGTCAACGAGCGGGGACTGGGCAGACATCTGTAGCTCCGATTTTATAATTGGAAGAGACAACAAGAATCCAGACCGCCGATTAAACAACGCCTCCTGTGCCTGCTGTCAACGGGCGCTTGCGTTATCTACCGCCCAGCGTGCTGCGCGACCTCCTACTTTGGCGCTTGATGACCGCCGCGTGAAAGGAGAGCGCCCCATGACGCAAGTGACACCACCGTACTTTTTCGATGAGTTCCTACAGACCGTCAAACGCAAAACCCCGTCAGCGCGAGCGCGCGCGCTGGGGTTTTCGGTCAAGGACCTTGATTGGCTGCACACGCTCTATTACGCCACCGATGCAGCGCGCCAGAATGAGGCGGTGCACGGCTACCCGATGAAGGTGGAAAGGCTGTTGGCCAACGCTGGGGGGCAAGCCCGCCATTGTGCTGGCCGGGGCGTTTATGATGAGCCCCACACCCGATGCCAGTAAGGCCGTGCTCTACAGCCCCTATGGCGGCCTTGAGCTGTTCGACAGCCGCGCCGACGTGCTCAATGGGAGGATTTCGGTGACCGTCCCTGGACCCGAGCCTTGAAGAATAAAGTGTTGAACACCACCGGTGCGCGCACGCTCAACGATGCCCGGGCGATCTTCATGAGCGACCCGGACAAACGCATCGATACCATTCTGGCCAATGCCGACTCGGTGACTTACTTGATCTGCCAGTTGGGCCGAGCGCTGGATGCGGGAGCCTGAGCAGGCTCCCGGCGGGAGGTCAGTCTTTCTGGTCACGCAGGATATTGCCCGAAGCGCCATCAATGCGCGCTTCATAGACGACGCCATCGGACTTGCGCCCTTTGACTTCCCAGTAGCCTTTGTCATCGGCTTCGGCGCTGTAGACTTCGACATACCCGGCCTTGGCCTTGGCGGTTTCAATGGCTTTCTCGATGGTGATCCAGCCCGCACCCGGTTTATCCGCCAGGGCTCCGCCAGCGCTGAGCAGCGCGGTGGTTGCACACAGGGCGACTAAGGTTTTCTTCAGCATTTTCGTACTCCATTGGGGGGAATGACGGACTCATGTCCTCTGTTTTTCTGATGTTCCCAAACAAGAATAAGTTCCAATTGATGTGCAATCGCCATGATGGCTGTTCTCGCCATCCGCATCGGGAGGTTAGAATGTGCGAAATCAGGATGAGTTAATGAGCGAAAAGTCCCTTTCAGAAGCCGAATATGACGCCATCACCGACGCCGCCGCGCATTGGTGCATGCGCTTGCATGCCGATGACTGCACGGCAGGCGAGCGTCAGGCTTTTGCAGATTGGCACGACGCCCATCCCCTGCACGCCTTCGAATACGCAGCCATGCTGGAAATCTGGGACGTGGCCGATCACCTGCCACGCAGCGAGCCGGCGCCGGCGGTGCTGGCGTTCAAGCCGCGCAGACGGCTGCGCGCCTACGCCGTTGCCGCCGCCGTGTGCCTTGCGGCCTTGCCGCTGGCCGCCCTCACGGGCTGGGAAGCGGGCTGGTTGCCCAGCTCGTATGAACACTTCGAAGCCACCCAGGGCTTGCGCAAGGTCACCCTCGGCGATGGCAGCCAGGTGGAGCTGAACCTGGGCACCGAGCTGGTCTACAGCCATTACAAGGACGAACGCCGGGCGACCTTGAAAAAGGGCGAGGCGTTTTTCAAGGTCGCTCACGACAGCCATCATCCCTTCATCGTGCGCGCTGGCGACGGCCAGGTGCAGGTCACGGGCACGCAATTCAACGTCTGGAAATACGAAGACCTGGTGCGGGTAACGCTGCTTGAAGGCTCGGTACAGATCGCCAGCGACGCCGTGCATGGCAGCGTGCCGCTGACTCCGGGCATGCAGGCGAGCTACCACACAGGCGATGCCACGCCGCAAATCGCCGCGATCAGCGCCAATGACTCCGCGCTTGCCTGGCGCCAGGGCAAACTGGTGCTCGACAACCTGGCGCTGGCCGATGCATTGCCGCTGATCAACCGCTACCTGAATAAGCCCGTGATGCTGGCAGACACCACCACCGGGACCATTCGCATCGGCGGCATTTACAACATCAACGAGGTGGACAACCTCGTCCCCTCCCTGCCCAGGGTTTTGCCGGTCTACCTGACCCAAAACCAGGACGGCAACCCCGTGCTCAATTCGATTCCCCGTAAAGCCCCCAAAGGCTGATGCGCTTTGCACGAACGGGCTCGCTTGCGCCCTGAGTGTCCATTTTTGAAACACTTCCCTGCCCTGAACCGCCCGTGCTGAGCGGATTCACCGTTCTGTCACACCGACTGTTACAGCCATGAGACAACCTTCAGGCGGGGCCGTACATGCCCGGCCACAGGGCCACTGTCTCAACGCTGATACAGCACGGCCATCACTTCGCCCGGCTTTAACCCCAACCCTCTGAATTTGAAAAACAAATAAAAAGCGGCACGCGTTCTGCTCTCTCCCTTACAGCGCTGTTTAGGGTCAGCGCGAAGAATAAGGAACACTGCCGTGGACACACACAATCCAGGCTCACTGAGCCTCCTGCTGATCAGCTGCGTTCTGAGTGCCGGCGCAAGCCTTCCAGTGCTCGCGGCAGGTGATGGCGTGATCGTGATTGAGCGCCAGGTTCAACCGTATGTGATCGGTCGCTCACGCGGCGTCGACCCCTACCCCAACACCGTCAGTGCCAACCCGTCGGCACAAGTCCTGCGCGCCTCCACCAATGAACTCAGCGACAACGACATTGGGCGCATCAGCAGCGGCTCAAGCATTACTCGCAGCATCATGCCCAATGGCGACATCACTGGCTTGAACACGATCGGCAGCGGTCCAGGCCTGGGCGCCAGCAGCGCGGCCGGCCACAGTGGCGGCGGCATTTCGGGCACGGTCAACGGCGCGATATCCAGCGGCCTCGCACCGCTGAACAACATCGGCGGCATGGTCGGGGGGGCGATGAAATGAATCGCACCTGGATGCTACTGGCGGCGCTCGGTTGCACAGCGGCGATGGCCGACAGCAACAACAACGCCAGCATTGATAACTCGGGCACGCAGTACAACGGCGTGGTCTCGATCAACCAGGCCGCGGGCGATCAACAACAGTTGAGCAACAACGTCGCGATCGCTGTAGGCCACAACGCCCAGGCAACAGTGACCGTCACGCAAAAAATCAGCGGCGCCGCGGCCGACCGCGCGCTGAACGCCAGGACGACGATCCAGGGCAACACTTTCAGCAATGGCAACGGCGCACTGAGTGTCAATCAGTCGGCCGGCGCCCAGAACCAGATGATCAATGCCGTGCGAATCAGCGTCAGCGCTGGCCCGCAGAGCATCGACGACAGCGTCATGTCGCAACAGAACGTTGCGCTTGCAACCGACTCAGGATTGACCTCTACCACTGGCAGCCGCCAGGTCGTGACCAGCGACCAGGCCTTCACCGGCAGCCGTGGAGTGGTACAGGTCAACCAGAGCGCCGGGGTGGGGAACCGAGTGGCTAACACCCTGAACTTACGACTCAACTGATGGAGCTGAGTCGGTAGCTGGAACGTACCAACACTTAACCAACTAATAGAAGCAAGGAGATACACCATGAAAACTACAATGGCCCTCAAACCACTGGCTTTCGCTCTCGCTGCGCTCATGGCTGTTGCTGCTCAAGCGGGTCAACCCAACCATCATCCACAGCCTGCGCCAACGACCGCAGCGGCGACCACCCAAGACGGTCAAAGCAACCACGGCAACGTGGTGCTCAATGACAAAACCAAGAACAACGCTTCGGCGAATGACTCGTACAACAACATCAGCGGCGTGGCCAACGGCAACGTGCTGAGCGGCGACAACAACCAAGGCAAAAACGATGTCGCCATCGTATCCGGCGACGCCGACTTCGTGTTCGCCAGCACCGGCACCGCACAGTCGAACACCGGCAACCTGGTGGTCAACAGCGGTACCAAAAACAACGCGTCCCTCAACGACAGCGGTAACCACGCTTCGGGCGTGATTCAATTGAACGCCGCATCGGGCACCTCCAACCAGGGCAGCAGCAGTGTTGCAATCGCCTCGGGTAATGGCGACAGCGGCGCCGCAACCGTCGCCGGCGTGCAGGACGTGTCGGGTAACCTGACGCAGAACCTGAGCAGCGGCCACGGCTGGAGCAGCAAACCGGTGGTCAACAACGCCAGCGTGAACAACTCGATGAACTTCAGCTCCGGGGTGTCGAACTCCAACGTTCTGTCGGGCAGCAACAACCAAGGTCAGAACAACGTCGCAATCACTCGCTTCTGATGCAGACAGGGCCTTGGCAACAAGGCCCTTTTTATTTCCAGTGTCCAACAGGTCCTACGATCATGCGCTTCGGAGCCCTCCTTCTGCTGCTGGCACTCACCGGCCCGACCTGGGCGGCGCAAATGGCAGTGGTCATGCCTAACGGCGCGGTGGTCTACAAGAAGGTCGAGAGCATCCGCGAGCGCAAGTTCGCCAACCTGGTGGAACAGAAAACCGATTTCAGCTGCGGCGCGGCCGCACTGGCGACCATCCTGCGCCAAGCCTATTGGATGGACGTGGATGAAGACCACGTCATCAAGGGCATGCTGGTCAACGCCGACCAGAACCTCGTACGCACCCAGGGCTTCTCGATGCTGGACATGAAGCGCTACCTGGAAAGCATCCACATGCGCGCCAAGGGCTACCGGATCACCCCGCAAGTACTGATCACCGTAAAAGTGCCGGTGGTGGTGTTGCTGGATATTCGTGGCTACAAGCACTTCGTGGTGTTGCAGCGGGCCGACAAGGACTGGGTGTATATCGGCGACCCCGTGCTGGGTAACAAGCGTTATGCCAAAGACGATTTCGTCAAAGGCTGGAACGGCATTGTGTTCGCGGTTATAGGCGAGGGCTACGACAAGGCCAACGCCCTGCTCACGCCGCCCAACCCACTGACCGCCAAGAGCCAGCTGAACGAATTCAGCCCCGTACGTGACAGTGAATTGATGGACTTCGGTTTTATCCAGAGCGACTTCTTCTAGAAGCGCAATAAGGAGCAGGACGCTCCAGGAGCACACGATGAACACTCGACGCTGGCTGACGGTCATGTGCCTGGCAGCCTCAGTACCTGCTTATGCTTCCTCGACGTTCAAGCCGATCGAACTCAAGGACTCGGAAATGGCCGAGCTGCGTGGCCGTTATGTCATGCCGGGGCGGATTATCAGCTTCGGGATCGTCATGAGCAGCACTTGGACCAATGCCGCCGGTGCAACCGTCACTGGCACGGCCAATATGCAGGTCAGCTCAGCCACCGTGACCCCTCAGTTTTATGTGCAGGTGACCGGCAATGATGGCACCGGCATCGCCAAGCAACCCCAAGGCACCGGCACGGTCATCGGCGGCGCAGGCCTGGGCACGGGCCAGGGCGTGACACAAAGCGTGCGCGCGGCGGGCGACGGCAACACCGCCAGCAACGGCGTGGACATCAACGTCAGCCGAAACGGCCTGGCGCCTGCCAACTACGTGCAATCAGGGCAAGCGCTGATGGCTGGCCAGCCGATCACCGGCGGCACCGCTGCTGGCCAGGTGACGGTCACGGCCAATAACGGCGGGCTGCAAATGGCGCTTCAGGCCAGTAACAATCAGGGCAATGTGGTGCAGCAAATTGGTGGCGGCAACGTCCTACAAGGCACGGTCATTCAAGGCAACAGCAACTTTGTAAACAACATGACCCAACTGAATGTGGTGCTGGGCAACAACGGTCTGAACAACCTCACGCAGAACCTTAATCTTGATCAACTCAAAGGCCTACGCCCCTCCGGTTATTGAACTACGCTGAGCCACGACACTTACGCATTAGAAAGGGACGGCTTATTTCATGCATCGATCGCTATCGTTACGTGCAGTGGTTTGCTTGAGTACGCTCTTGCCCGCATCAATGCTATACGCCGCACCCGATGCCGACATTGAGGGCTTGAAACAGGAACTGCTGGAACTCAAACAACGCTATGAAGTGCAGCAAAAAGCACTGGCCGTACTGGAACAACGCGTACGACAAGTAGAAGACCAACCCGCAACTCCCACCCCCAAACGCTTGGCCAAATCCCCCGCCGACTTCCAGAAAGGCGGCACCACTGTGGCCGGTCATACGCCTGGCACAGGTGCGGCGGCGGCCTCGGGTGGCGCCGGCGGCGGCAGTTCCTACGGGCAAAGCCTTAAGGACGATTCGGCCCCGGCACAAAGCGTGAGCAACCTGTACAACGAAGCCAGCGGCTTCTTCGGTAATGGCAAGTTCAGCTTCGAAACCGGCCTTACTTATGCCCGCTACGATGCCCGCCAGCTTTCCCTCAACGGCTTTTTGGCCCTGGACTCGATCTTCCTCGGCAACATTAACCTGGACCGAATCAAATCCGACAGTTGGACCCTGGACCTGACCGGGCGCTACAACCTGGATAACCGCTGGCAGTTCGACTTGAACGTGCCGGTGGTGTACCGCGAGTCGACCTATCAGTCGGGCGGCGCCAACGGCGACTCCAACGCCACGTCCGAAGCGTCGGTGACCCGAGACCCAACCATCGGCGATGTCAACTTCGGCATTGCTTACAAGTTTCTGGATGAAAGCGCCAACCTGCCGGATGCCGTGGTGTCAGTGCGCGTCAAAGCCCCGACCGGCCAGGAGCCCTACGGCATCAAGCTGATCGAGCAAGTCAATAACAATAACCTGGCCGTGCCGGAAAGCCTGCCGACGGGTAACGGTGTGTGGTCGGTGACGCCAGGCATCTCCCTGGTGAAAACCTTCGATCCAGCGGTACTGTTCGGCTCGCTGTCGTATACGCATAACTTCGAGGAGTCATTCGGCGATATCAGCCCTAACGTCAACCAGAAAGTCCCCGGCAAAATCAGCCTGGGCGACAGCTTCCAACTTGGCCTGGGGGTCGCCTTTGCCCTTAACGAAAAAATGAGCATGTCGTTTTCCGTGTCGGACCTGGTGCAGCGCAAAAGCAAGATCAAGCAAAACGGCCAGGACTGGCAGTCGGTGGTGTCCAGCGATGCCAACGCCGGTTACTTCAACGTGGGCATGACCATTGCCGCGTCGGAAAACCTGACCATCGTGCCGAACCTGTCGATCGGCATGACGGACGATGCGCCGGACTTTACGTTCAGCTTGAAATTCCCGTACTACTTTTAAGCCGCGCAAGGAAAAGCCCCGCAACGATGAGGGTCGTTGCGGGGCTTTCGTTTTACCCGCCCTAGCGGATCTGGTGTTTGTGCAGCAATCGGTAGAACGTCGGCCGGGAAACCCCCAGCACACGGGCTGCGACACTCAGGTTGTCGCTGTGCCGATTGAGCACATCGCACAGCGCCTGGCGTTCGGCGCGGTGCTTGTAATCTTCCAGTGTAGCCATCGGTGGCGCAATTGCCTGCTCGCCCAGCAAACCCAGGTCCGCCGCTTCGATCTGCCGCCCTTCGGCCAGCACCAGGCCACGGCGCACGCGATTGGCCAACTCGCGCACGTTGCCCGGCCAAGGGTGCTGCCCCATGGCTACCAGTGCATCCTCGCTGAAGCTGCGCGGGCGGCGCCCGGTTTCCTGACTGTAGAAGCGTGAAAAGTGGTTGGCCAGCATCGCTACATCGCCGTGGCGCTCACGCAAGGGCGCGGTGACCACCTGCAGCACATTCAGGCGGTAATACAGGTCTTCACGAAAGGTGCCCTTTTCAACCGCGGTTTCCAGGTCGACGTGGGTTGCCGCCAATACCCGCACATCCACGGGGATAGGTTGGCTGCCGCCGACACGTTCGATTTGCTTCTCTTGCAAAAAGCGCAAGAGGTTGGCTTGCAGCTCCATCGGCAAATCACCGATTTCATCCAGAAACAGCGTGCCTCCGTGAGCCGCCTCGATGCGTCCGACCTTGCGCTGGTGTGCGCCGGTAAACGCACCTTTTTCATGGCCGAACAGTTCGGACTGAATCAGGTGTTCGGGAATTGCACCGCAGTTGATGGCCACAAATGGCTTGGCGTGGCGCTGGGACTTGCGGTGCAGGGTCTTGGCCACCAGCTCTTTACCGGTGCCGCTGTCACCGCGAATCAACACGGGCGATTCCGTCGGTGCCAACTTGGCCAAAAGCTTGCGCAGTTCACGAATCGGCCGGCTGTCACCCAGCAATTCATGCTCGGGCTCATCGATCAGCGTATGGCCTTTGCCACGCAAACGGGCCATGCCGAACGCACGCCCCAGCGTGACCTGCACGCGCGCCACGTCAAACGGCAAGGTATGGAAGTCGAAAAACCACTCGCAGACAAAATCTCCGACATTTTGCAGGCGCAAAACGTCCTGGCTGAGCACCGCGATCCACTCGGTGCCGCTGCGGCTGATCAACTCCTTGACCGCTTCCGGGCGCTCAAGGTGATAAGGCTGCAAGCGCAGCAGGCCAACATCGCAGGACCGATCGCCGACGGTGCCAAGGGCACAGCTGTCGACTTCCCATCCGGCGGTGCGCAAACCGGGCAGCAGTCCGTGACAGTCATCACACGGATCGACCACAAGCAGACGACGCTGGACAGGTGTAACAACCATGACTATTCCTTGGCGCCAATATTATTAAAGTTATTTAGAAACAAAGGTTTGTGAGGTCTGGCGCTAACACTAGCAAGGTATTGACGCGCGCCTTGTACCATTTCGCTATAAGTGTTGGCACAAAGCCAGCGCTGAAAATTTGCGGGTAAAAGAGTGCCGTGCACCGCAACGGTTATTCAGCTTTCAAAACAGCCGCTTACATGACGTTGATCACGGAAAGTTGAAATTTCTTGCTCTAGCATGTGACCCGTACCCCGCCATCGAGCATCAGTACAAGTAACTCGCCGTCTGGCTCGCCCAACCGACGGCACTCACTTGAATGGGCATTAGAGAGAAGACCCACATGAACGCCCCGCTCCGCATCAACGAAGCTCTTTTGATCGCAGACCGTGCTTTCCAACCCTTCCAGTGCGTGGCCTGGCACGATGGCAATGGCGCCCTCAGCCTGAGCGTCATCGACCGCACCAACACGCGTATTGGCAGCAAACAGCTGTCCTCGAGTGCCTACACCGACCCGGCTCAGTTGGAAGATCTGTTGTTGCAGGCCCGCGCCGAACTCGACAAAGATGGCTATAAGTTGCAGTCCTGGGCAATGCCCAAGTAAGACAACACAGCAACTTCCGATCATTGCCCTGGTGTAAAAACAATGATCGGAAGTTCAGTGCATACGCATTGCGCGTGACGGCGCTTATTGCGCCGCCAGAATAAACCGTTCTAACGCTTGTGCAGCACCATCCTCGACATTGCTGCCGGTGACGACGCTGGCCTGACGTTTGACGGCCTCTTCTGCCTGGCCCATCGCAATCGACAAACCGGCCACGTGAAACATCGCCGGGTCGTTGCCGCCGTCGCCAATGGCGGCCGTCTGCTCCAGCGGTACACCCAGGTGCGCAGCCAGGGCTTTCAAGGCATCACCCTTGTTGGCCTGCATCGCCGTCACGTCCAGGTAAATCGGTTGCGAACGCGACACATGGGCCAGCCCCTGAACCTTGGGCTGCAACTGCGCTTCAAGCTCGATCAGCAACTCAGCGTTGCGACTGGCCGCGACAATTTTGTCGACCCGATCCAGGTACGGCTCAAAACTCTCCACGACCAGTGGCCC
The DNA here is from genome assembly GCF_059862645.1 of Pseudomonas sp. MF08831. Taxonomy (NCBI): domain Bacteria; kingdom Pseudomonadati; phylum Pseudomonadota; class Gammaproteobacteria; order Pseudomonadales; family Pseudomonadaceae; genus Pseudomonas; species Pseudomonas sp. MF08831. Next base: position 89,728 of record NZ_JCBCUX010000011.1, read on the forward strand.
ATACCCCAGGCCAGCAGCTTCAACCGCCACCATGGGCCCAGGCGGGTCACGCCGCAGCCATTCGCCGTCGGCAAACAGCCAGACTTCCACGCCCGGCTGCCCGGAGAACAGCGCCAATGTGACCAGCGCCGCCTCCGCCGGCAGGTGATGGGCCAGCAGCACGCTGCCATCGGGATTGATCAACGTGCCGCCGTTAAAGCCTGCCACCGGCACGTCGATGCCGAACGTTTCGATCATCTGCATCATGGCCTTGGGCGGCCGCCCGCTGGCCAGGCTGAAGAACACGCCGGCGTCGCGCATGGCGCGCACCGTATCAATGGTGCGCTGACTGGGCGTGTGGTCGGGACGCAGCAGCGTCCCGTCCATATCGCTCAGGACAAATCGGATGGGATGGATCGCGGCATCATTCATCCCAGGCTATGCCAGGTACGGCCATCGCGGGCCAGCAAGGCATCGGCCGCTGCCGGGCCATCTTCACCGGCCTTATAGGCCTGGATGCCACCGTCCTCTTTCCAGGCGTCAAGGAACGGCTGCACCGCACGCCAGCCGTTTTCGATGTTGTCAGCGCGCTGGAACAGGGTCTGGTCACCGGTCATGCAGTCGTAGATCAGGGTTTCGTAACCCGTCGACGGTTGCATCTCGAAAAAGTCCTTGTAGTCAAAACCCAATTCGATATTGGCCATCTCCAGGGTGGGCCCAGGCTTTTTGGCCAGCAGGTCGAACCACATGCCTTCATTGGGCTGGATCTGGATTTTAAGGTAGGTGGGCTTGAGCTCATCCACTTCGGTATCGCGGAACTGCGCGTACGGCGCGTGCTTGAAGCAGATCACGATTTCGGTGTCGCGAATGCTCATGCGCTTGCCGGTGCGCAAGTAGAACGGCACGCCGACCCAGCGCCAGTTGTCGATCATCACCTTGAGGGCGACGAACGTCTCGGTGCTGCTGTCGGGCGCGACGTTGGCTTCTTCGCGGTAGCCAGGAAGCGCCTTGCCGGCGATCTCGCCAGCGGTGTACTGGCCGCGTACCGAGTTGGCCCGCGCATCTTCCAACGACCACGGCCGGATAGCGCCGACGACCTTGGCCTTTTCACCACGCACCGCATCGGCACCAAACGCTGCCGGCGGCTCCATGGCTACCATTGCGAGCAACTGGAACAGGTGATTGGGCACCATGTCGCGCAGGGTGCCGGTTTTTTCAAAGAAGTTTCCGCGGGTTTCCACGCCGACGGTCTCGGCCGCGGTGATTTGCACGTGGTCGATGTAATGATTGTTCCAGAACGCTTCAAAGAGCACGTTGGAGAAACGGCTGATCAGAATGTTCTGCACCGTTTCCTTACCCAGGTAATGGTCGATGCGGTATATCTGCTTCTCGCTCATCACCTTAAGCAGGCATGCGTTCAGCGCTTCGGCGGTGGCGAGGTCGGAACCAAACGGTTTCTCGATCACCACACGACGGAAGCCATCGTCGGTTTCGTTGAGCAAGCCGGCGCTGCCCAGGCGCTGCACCACTTCACTGAAGAAGCGCGGCGCAGTCGCCAGGTAGAACACCGCATTACCGGTGCCGCTGTCGGCGATCTTCTTGCCGATGTCGGCGTAGGTGCTGTCGTCGAGGAAATCGCCCTCGACGTAGCTGATGCCCTTGGCCAACTGAGCCCACAACTCTGGGTCGAGGGCGTTTTCGCCATTGCCCTTGACCTTGCTTGCGGCCTCGGTGCGGATGAAGTCCTCGAGTTTCTTGGCGAAGTCGGCATCGCTGATGGCGTTGTGATCAACGCCCACAATGCGCAGGCCTTCGCCCAGCAGCCCGTCACGACTCAGGTTGTACAGCGCCGGCATGAGCAGGCGCTTGACCAGGTCGCCATGGGCGCCAAACAGAAACAGCGTGGTGGGCGGAGCGGGTTCGGCCTTGGGTTTCTTGCCGTTAGCGGTCATTTTTTGGAAGTCTCCACATGGCCGCCAAAGCCGAAGCGCATGGCAGACAGCATTTTGTCACCGTAGGTGCTCTGCTGACGGGAACGGAAGCGAGCGAACAACGAGGTGGAAAGCACCGGTACCGGCACCGCTTGCTCCATGGCCGCTTCGATGGTCCAACGGCCTTCGCCACTGTCGGCCACGGAACCTGAGTAGCCGTCAAGCTTGGGATCGGTGGCCAGCGCGTCGGCGGTCAGGTCCAGCAACCAGGACGAGACCACGCTGCCACGGCGCCAGACTTCGGCGATGTCAGCAACGTTGAGATCAAAGCGCTGATCTTCCGGCAGGTTTTCCGAGTTTTTAGTCTTGAGGATGTCGAAGCCTTCGGCAAAGGCCTGCATCATCCCGTACTCGATGCCGTTGTGAATCATCTTCACAAAGTGCCCGGAGCCCGCTGGCCCCGCATGGATATAACCATGCTCGGCGCGGCTGTCAGCCGAGGCGGAACGGTCCTTGGTGCGAGGGATATTACCCAGGCCCGGGGCCAGGCTGGCGAAGATCGGGTCGAGGCGCTGCACGGTCTCGGCGTCGCCACCGATCATCATGCAGTAGCCACGCTCCAGGCCCCAGACGCCGCCGGAGGTGCCGACGTCGACGTAGTGCAGGCCTTTTTCCGACAGGGCTTTAGCACGACGTACGTCGTCTTTATAGTTGGTGTTGCCGCCGTCGATGATCACATCACCGTCTTCAAGCAGCTCACTGAGTTCATTGATGGTGTTTTCGGTCGGGTCGCCTGCAGGCAGCATGACCCAGATGGCGCGAGGCTTTTGCAGCCCTGCGACCAAGGCCTTCAAGTCGGCAACGCCTGTGGCGCCCTCCTCACTCAAGCCTTTGACGAAGGCTTCGTTACGGTCGTATACAACGGTGGTATGCCCATTGAGCATCAGGCGCCGCGCAATGTTACCGCCCATGCGGCCTAGTCCGATAATCCCCAGTTGCATGTGCTGATGCTCCTAACTGCCAAATAAATGTGTGACATAGTTTATAGCGCAATGAGGCTAATGAGGGTTAGTCCAGAGCGGATCCTTGTAGTTTCATGACAAAAAAATGGCCATCGTTTCAGCATCACGGCCGCAAAAGTCACAACGACCATCAAAAATAAAAAAGTTCCATTGATTCAAAAAAGAATTCAGAATCGCTGCGACTGTTGCCGAGGACCTCGATTAAGCGTTCCGGCACCGCGATCTACCGGCTATTTGCGAGGTAAGCAATGAGCACAGCACAGACGATCCGCCCGCCACAGACCCTCTATGTCACCGTCCGTCGCGACGAACTGCGCCAGTTGAAAGACGAGCGCGATCAGCTGCAGCAGGAAGTCCTGCGCCTGCGCTCACACCTTCAAGCGCAAATCAACCAAACGTCCGGGCCCCAGCCCGCACTTTGCTGAACGTGGGCTGAACGAACCGTTCAGGAATAACTCACGAAGTTTTCACATCCTCCTCCCGATACTCCCGCCGAATAGGGCCACCCACATGCGGTAGCCCTCTGCTGCGCGTATTCCTGCGCGGCAACTGGCAATTATCGGGTTGGAGCGCTGGATGGCGATGTTCAAACGCAGCACGAAGTCTGCGAAAGGCTTTGATTGGGCCGGCCTCGGCTGGTTGTTTCTGTTTTTCTGGTATTTCTCGGGCATTACCCAACTGCTGATCCAGCTGACCGGCACTTCCGGCTTCAGCGGATTTCGCCAAGCCTTTTTCCTGAGTGCGTTCTGGCTCGCGCCGATGCTGCTGTTCCCGCGCCGTACGCGCCTGCTCGCCGCCTTGATCGGCGTTGTGCTGTGGGCCTGCTCCATGGCCAGCCTGGGTTATTTCTTCATTTACCAGCAGGAATTTTCCCAAAGCGTCATCTTCATCATGTTCGAGTCGAACATCTCTGAAGCTGGCGAATACGCCACTCAATACTTTGCCTGGTGGATCGTGCTGGCGTTCATTGCCCACACCGCCCTGGCGATTTTCCTGTGGACTCGCCTGCGTCCGGTTTACCTGCCGCGTGGTCAGTCGATCCTGGCGGCCACGGCGATTGTCCTGGCGGTGGTCGGTTATCCGTTGGTGAAACAGATTGCAACCAACCCCACCATGGAACTGGCCATCGATGGCTTCGAGTCGCGGGTAGAGCCTGCCGTGCCTTGGCAGATGATCGTCGCCTATCGCCGCTACACCGAACAGTTGAACAGCATGCAAGGCATGCTCACGAGCGCCAGTCAGATCCCGCCCCTGAAGAACCTCAAGGACAGCATGGCCGGCCAGCCGTCGACCCTGGTACTGGTAATCGGTGAGTCCACCAACCGCCAGCGCATGAGCCTCTACGGCTACCCGCGCAATACCACACCGGAACTGGACAAGCTGCGCGACCAACTGGCGGTGTTCGATAATGTCATCACCCCGCGCCCCTACACGATTGAAGCGCTGCAGCAGGTGCTGACCTTCGCCGACGAAGAAAACCCTGACCTGTACCTCAAGACACCGTCGATTGTCAGCGTGATGAAACAGGCTGGCTACAAAACCTACTGGATCACCAACCAGCAGACGATGACCAAGCGCAACACCATGCTCACGACCTTTTCCGAACAGGCCGACGAACAGGTGTACCTCAATAACAACCGCAACCAGAACGCCCGTCAGTACGACGGCGACGTGCTGGCGCCGTTCGCCAAGGCCCTGGCCGACCCCACCGAGCGCAAGTTCATCGTGGTGCACTTGCTGGGCACCCACATGAGCTACCAGTACCGTTATCCGCCGACCTTTGACAAATTCACCGATCGTCAGGGCGTACCGCCAGGCATCAGCGACCAGCAGCTGCCGACCTACAACAGCTACGACAACGCGGTGCTTTACAACGACTTCGTGGTATCAAGCCTGATCAAGGACTACGCCAATACCGACCCCAACGGGTTCCTGCTGTACCTGTCGGACCACGGCGAAGATGTCTTCGACTCCGCCGGCCATGGCACGCTGGGGCGCAACGAAGGCAAGCCGACGGCACCGATGTACACCATTCCGTTCATGGCGTACGCCTCGCCCAAGTGGCGCGAAACCCACGACTGGAGTTTCGCCAGTGACCTGCAACGCCCTTACAGCAGCTCGCAACTGATTCACACCTGGGCGGACATGGCCGGGCTGAGCTTTGATGAATGGGACCGCAGCAAAAGCCTGGTCAATGACAGCTTCAAGGCGCGCCCGCGGATGATTGGCGACCCGTATATAGGCCAGAAAAAAGGCCTTATTGATTTCAGCTTGATCAAGCCGAAAAAGGTCGATGCCTCCGAAGTGGTGGTCAAATAATCACCGGCGCTGCAACACAAAGATAACAATCATTCTCGTTTAAGCCTAAAGTTCCCCCGCTCCTTTCGTCTTTGAGCCATGCCTTCCCTTCCGGGGTGGCATCAAAGACGACAAGGAGTCCGCTGCGATGTTCGCACCTTTTACCCGTTCCATGACCCTCACCTTTGGCCTGTTCGGCGCCGTTGCCAGCCCGGACCTGATGGCTGAAACAGACCCCGAACACCCGCCGATCAGAGCCTATGAACTGGGTGCGACCAGCATTACCGCCGAAGGCCTGGGCACCACCACCGAGGACACCGGGGCTTACACGACCGGATCGATGAGCACCGCCACCAAGCTGAACCTGTCCATCAAGGAAACCCCGCAATCCATTTCGGTGATGAGCCGCCAGCAGATGGATGACTTCAATCTCAATACCCTCACCGATGCCTTACGCCAGACCACCGGCGTTACGGTGCAGCACCTGGATTCGGACCGGGCGAGTTACTCTTCCCGCGGCTACTCGATCAGTAACTTCCAGATCGACGGCATGCTCAATACCTTTGGCCGCATGAAGTCCGACGCCGACACCATCATCTACGACCGCATCGAGGTTGTGCGCGGCGCCACCGGCCTGACGACCGGGGCGGGCGACCCTTCTGCCACCGTCAACATGATCCGCAAGCGCCCCACCACAGAGTGGCAAGCCAAGACCGGCGTCAGCGGTGCCAGCCATGACAATTACTACAGCTACATCGATGTAGGCGGCCCACTGGCGTTTGACGGACGCCTGCGTGGCCGCACAGTGCTGGCGTACCGTGACAGCCAATCCTTTCGCGACAGCTATGCGATGCAGCGGGAAGTGGGCTACGGCATCCTCGAAGCTGATCTGACGGACAACACCGTTGTTGCCGTGGGCGTGGACTACCAGAACAAGCATGTGCAGGGCAGCTCCTGGGGCACCCTGCCCTATTGGAACAGCGATGGCAGCAAGGCTCGGCTGTCCCGCTCCGCCAACCTGGCCACCGACTGGAGCTCCTGGCCACTCAAAGACACAACCACCTTTGCCTCCATCGATCACAGACTGTCCGCAGACTGGCGCCTGAAAGCTGCCTACACCCATCGCCAAAGCGACACGGACGGCAAGGTGTATTACGGCGGCGCCGGCTTTCCCAATCCGGATGGCAGCGGCATGACGGCCTGGACCAACCAGATGGTCGGCACATCGAAAATGGACGTGGTGGATTTGAATATCGCCGGCTCTTATTCGCTGCTGGGGCGCGAGCATGAATTGATGGTCGGGTATGGCGAATCCGAACAGCGCGATACGGCGCCCTTTCAGCGCATCAATATTCCCGAGGGCTACACGGACATCGAAGATTGGCGACACATGAGTGGCATCGCCAAGTTCCCGGACCGCAACACTGGCCTCAAAGGCGAACACAGCAGCCGAAAACAGAAGGCGGGTTACCTCGCCACACGCCTGAGCCTGACCGACCGGCTGCATGCTGTATTGGGCAGCCGCTATGGCAGTTGGGAAATCGAAAGCGTCTCACCTGAATACAACACCGATAACCAACTGACCCAATCCCCTAAAACCCGCCAGACCCACAACGACATGTGGACGCCTTACACTGGCCTGCTTTACGACCTCACACCCGAATACACCGTGTACGCCAGCTACACCGATATTTTCAACCCGCAAACCGCGCGTGATTCCAGCAAGAAGTACTTGGAACCGGTGGTGGGCAGCAACTACGAAATAGGCCTCAAGGGCAGCCTGTTGAACGAACGCCTGAATCTGGCGACGGCGTATTTCTGGAGCACTCAGGATAACGTGGCCGAACTGGACAACAACGCCGCGCCGGACCCGGTCAGTCGCGAGCAGTTCTACACCGCCAGCGGCCAAGGCAACAAGGTGCAGGGCTTTGAAGTCGAGGTCTCGGGTGAGGTCATGCCGGACTGGAATCTGTCGGCGGGCTATACCTATACCCACTCGGCGAACGGTGACAAGCAGCGCAACAACACCAACCTGCCGCTCAACCTGCTGAAAATCTCGACGGCCTATCGCCTGCCGGGTGAGTGGCGCGGGTTAACGGTGGGCGGTGCGGTTAATTGGCAGAGCGATTTTTACGCTTTCGCTAACCGACCGACAGGCGGCCGCAACGCGGAAGGTGACCTGAACACCCAGACCACCAGAATCACCCAACAGGCCTACACGGTGGTCAACCTGATGTCGCGCTACCAATTCGACGAACATGTTTCAGCGTCGCTTAACATTAACAATCTATTTGATAAAAAGTATTACGAGCGTGTCGGCTTTTATAATGGCGTGTACTGGGGCGACCCGCGTTCCCTCACACTTGCGCTGGACTGGAGGCTTTAAATCGCGGCCCCGAAGTTAACAAAATCGTTAACTTTTGGGCGCCAATTCGTTAATTCCCACTTAATAAGATCGCCCCACAATCGCCCCATGAATCTGATCACGGACGAGGCGGATACCGATCACACTTAATGGGGACACCTCACATGAAACTTTCGACCTTGATGCTTGCCAGCCTGATGACCCTGACTTCCGTAACCGCCTTTGCAGAAGGCGGTTCAGAGCGCTCGAAGGAGTTCTATAACAACTTCACCTTCATGCAACAGAAGACTCATGGCACCACTGACCAAACAGCGATTGCCGATGGCAAGAATGTAAAGACCCACACGGCTGAACAATCCAGTGAAGAGCCGCAACCCAACAGCTGATTTAATACTTAGTTAATCCGCATTACCCTGTGCCATCCCGCTCCGTTGGCAAAGGTTAACTTGGCGCCACTCGATGGCGCCTTTTTTTTGCACTTTATTTATCAAAGCGCTTTGTTCCTGGACGAGATGCGCCCCTATGCCGGAACAACACGCGCCCTGCGCAAAAAACTCCTAGGTGCCGAAGCGCTGCAGTTGCATCTCCTGCAAGCGGCTGAGCGTGCGGCGGAACGGAAACTCCAGATAGCCTTCGGTGTAGAGGCTTTCAAGCGGCACCTGGGCCTGGATGTATAAGGGCACCTTGCGGTCATAGCACTCGTCCACCAGCGCGATAAAACGTCTCACGCTGTCATCGTGCACCGACAGCTGCGGCAGCTCGCGGTCACCGGCCACCACGCGTTGGGCCGCGTCTTCGGTGCCGCGGGCAATCCTTGCCGGGCGTTGTTGCGCGCTCAAGCAGGGGACGTCTCCCAACAGGATGGCCGTGAAGCGATCGCACAGCAGCATGAAGTCCATGGCGGCCAACGGTTGCTCGCACAGCTGCGCGTAACGACACCAGAGCACCGTGTCGCACCATTGCACCGCCACAATCGAGCGCAAGCCGACACTGACTGGCCCACTGCGCACCGCCTGCCCTGCGCTCAATTGCTTGAACAACGTAGCGAGCGCATCTGGCTGGCTCACCCAGTAGCGCTGCAGCCCCACGCCGGGATGCAAACGATGATCTTCGCTACCGTCTACCGCCACCACCTGCATATGCTGTTTGATCGCCTGGATGCCTGGCACAAAGCGCTCGCGGTTGAAGCCGTCGGCGTAGAGCTGATCTGGCGGTTGATTGGACGTGTTGACCATCACCACGCCCTGATCAAACATGACCTGGAACAAACGGCCGAGAATGATCGCATCGCCAATGTCATTGACGAACAATTCGTCAAAACACAGCACACGTACTTCCTGGCTCAGCTCGCGGGCCAATGCCTGCAGCGGGTCCTGGATACCCGTGAGTTGAAACAGACGCTGATGCACCCACCCCATGAAATGATGAAAATGCTGACGGCGTGCTGGCACCCGCAGGCTTTGATAAAACTGGTCCATCAACCAGGTCTTGCCCCGTCCCACCGGCCCCCACAGGTAAACACCGGTCACGGGCGAACGGCCCTGGTGCAGGGCTTCGTGGCAGAGTTGCAGGGCTTCAACAGCACGGCGCTGGGCCTCGTCTGGCACGAAACCTTGCTGGGTGGTGGCGTGTTGATAAGCGGCGAGTGGCGAGTCGAACGTCATGCACGCCAGTATGACTTACACAGAGATATCCAGCCGCGAAATCTTGCCCTGCTCGTTCAGTCGAAAGGTGTAGCGCAGCGCCAGCGGGCTGCCGGGGAAATTACCGGAGACCACATTGCTGACCAACACTTTGCCGGTGCGATGCTGCACGTTCAGCACTTCAACCCGGGGCTGATAGCGACGCCCGGTGTCTTCCATCCAGCGCACAATCGCGGCGGTGCCGACTTGATGCTCACCCTCATCAAACACATTGGCATCGGCGGCAAAACACTGGTCAATGGTTGAAGTGTTGCGAGTATTGGTCGCGGCGATGTAGGCCACAATCGCGGGGGCCAATTCAGGAAGGGACATGGCGCAGCTCCTTTTTAATGATGTATGACGCCATGCTAAGCCAGGGTTGTGTCAGTTTTTGTCAGGAGTAAACGGCCCGGACTCGTTCTGCTCCATCAGCTTGCGCCAGGCTCGCAACAGGTCGCTGCGCCGGCCAGGGTATCGATCACCCTGAGCGTCGGCTGTGGCCACTCGGTCAGTGCGAAAGGTGCGATAAGCGCCGCGCAACTCGCACCACGCCACAATCACGCGCATTTCATTGAGAAACCCCAGGGCCAGCGGCCAAATCAGGCGCTGGCTCTGGGTTTGGCTGGCGTCGGCGTAATCGATGTGCAGCTTGGCCTGATTGCGGATCGCTTCGCGAAACACATTCAGCGGCACGCGATTTTCCGGGTAACCGAACCCCGGAGGGCCGGGTAACAGCGTGGGGTTGCGCAACGCTTCCTGGGCGGCGGGATCGAGCACATCGGCGATTTTCGCCAACGCATTGGCCGCAGCGCGGCTCAGCACATCGTCGCCACGTTGATCGACATAACGCAGGCCCAGCACGATCGCTTCGGCTTCCTCGGCGTTCAGCATTAATGGCGGCAGGAACAGCCCGCTACGCAGCACGTACCCTACCCCGGCTTCGCCAAAAATCGGTGCGCCCAGCGCTGTCAATTCAGCGATATCGCGATACAGCGTGCGCTCGGACACCTCCAGTTGCGCCGCCAATACGGCGGCAGTCACCGGGCGTTTCTTGCCCCGCAGGGCCTGCAACAACGTCAGCAACCGTGTGGTACGCGACACGTCAAACCCGCCGAGAAAGGAAAAAAGTGCCGCAGCTTAACAGAGCCCCCTGTCAGAAAACGTCAGCAGTAAAAAAGCCTCTTGACCGAATAAATTACGTGGATCATATTAAATACATGTTTCAAGACATGTAAAAAAATACCCCACAGGAGTCTTTGTATGCGCAATAAAGTCTTTGGTCGCCTCAGCGGCCTGCAGGTATCGGAACTGGCCCTGGGCACCGGTAATTTCGGCACAGGCTGGGGCCATGGCGCCGAGCGCGACGAAGCCAGGCAGATCTTCGATGGCTATCTCGAAGCAGGAGGCAACTTCCTGGATACCGCCAACGGTTACCAGTTCGGCCAGGCGGAAAAGCTGCTGGGGGAATTTATCGCCGCCGAGCGCGACAACCTGGTGGTCGCCACCAAATACAGCCTGCGCACCCAGCCATCCGATGAAGGCACGCTCAAGCTCGGTAACAACCGCAAAAACATGGTGCGTGCCGTCGAAGAGAGTCTCAAGCGCTTGAACACCGACCGCATCGACCTGCTCTGGGCGCACATGAGCGACAACGTCACGCCGATGGAAGAGATCCTGCGCGGCTTCGATGATTTGGTGCGCGCCGGCAAAATCCACTACGCCGGCCTGTCCAACTTTCCCGCCTGGCGCATTGCCCGCGCGGATCTGTTGGCCGAAGTGCGCAGCTTCGCGCCGATCATCGGCGTCCAGGTGGAATACAGCCTGGCCGAGCGCAGCGCCGACCGCGAGTTGCTGCCGATGGCCGAAGCGTTGGGCCTGGGCGCCACGCTGTGGTCGCCGTTGGGCGGTGGTTTCCTCACCGGCAAATACCGTGAAACGCAGGACGACAACCGCGCCAACAAACTGGGCATGCTGATCCACTCGGAAAACAGCGCCCGCGAAACCGCAGTACTCGACACCCTGCTGGCAGTCGCCGGTGAACTCGACGTCAGCCCAACCCACGTCGCCATTGCCTGGCTGCGCGAAAAAGCCCGGCGCTCGACCACCGCGCTGATCCCGATCCTCGGCTCACGCACCCGCGCGCAACTCGATGCAACCCTGGGTGCGCTGAACGTGCAATTGTCGGCCGAACACGTGACCCGCCTGGATGGCGCCAGTGCCCTGCCGCTGGGCGTTCCGCACACCATCATTGCCGAGCGCTTCCCAATCGACACCGGCTTGGACGCCCCTCGCCCACCGGTTATCTAAGGCAAAAAAAAACGGCCTGAGCAGGCCGTTTTTTTAATCGCAGACTTTACGCAAGGCTCTTGCTGACCACCTCGAATACATCGCTGGACAGTTCACCGGAGGCACGAATGCGCTCCAGCTCCGCCTTCATCAGCGCCTGGCGCGCGCCATCGTATTTGCGCCAGCGGGTCAACGGCGCCAATTGGCGCGAAGCGATCTGCGGGTTGAACCCGTTCAACTGGATCACCAGATCGGCCAGGAAACGATAGCCCGAGCCATCGGCGGCGTGGAAGTTGATCAGGTTCTGCCCGGCAAACGCGCCGACCAGCGCCCGCACCTTGTTCGGGTTCTTGAGGGTGAACGCCGAGTGCTCCATCAACGCCCTGACGCGCGCCAAGCCGCCCGGCAAGGTGCTGCCGGCCTGCACGCTGAACCACTGGTCCATGACCAGCGGGTTGTCCTTGAAGTTCTCGGCAAACACCGCCAACGCCTGCGCCTTTTCCGCCTCGAACGGCGAGTTGACCAACACGGCCAGCGCCGTCAGGCGCTCCGTCATGTTGTCGCTGGTGTCGAACTGGTCCAGCGTTGCCGCCAACACTTCCTGCTTGCCGCTGAGCATCAGGTACGACAGCGCAATGTTCTGCAGGGCGCGACGGGCAAAGTGCTCGGCCGCCGCCACGTAAGGTGTCTGCTTGGACAGCTCGCGGTTCGCCTGGTAGCGCAGCCACAGCGATTCGTAGAGGTTGTCGGCCAGTTGCTTGCGCGCATACTCACGGGCGGCGTGGATGGCCTCGACGTCCGCCACTTCACTGATTTCAGTCAGGTAGGCCTCGCTTGGCAGCGAGAGCATCTCGGCGACCATCGCCTGGTCTAGGCTTTCATCGCTCAACACCGTGCGCAGCGCGTCGATCAGGCGTTGATCCAGCTTCAGCGGCTGACCCGCTTGATGCTGACCGATCAGCTCCTGCAGCACTTGCACCGACAGTTGCTGGCCGGCATCCCAGCGATTGAACCCGTCGCTGTCGTGTTGCATCAGGAACATCAGCTGGTCGCGGTTGTACGGGAAGCTCAGTTTCACCGGCGCCGAGAAGCCGCGCAGCAACGACGGCAGCGGCTGTTCGGCGATATCGACGAACGTGAAGGTCTGCTCGGCTTCGGTCACCGAAATCACTCGGGACGTGGCGCCAGCGCTGGCCTCACCGGCCAGGCGCAAGGCAATCGCGGCGCCGTTGGCGTCCAGCAGGCCCAGCGCCACCGGAATAACGAACGGCAGCTTTTCAACTTTGTCCGGGGTTTGCGGGCAGCTTTGACGGAAGGTCAGGCTGTAGGTCTTGGCAGCGGCGTCGTAGGACTCGCTCACCGCCAGACGCGGTGTACCGGCCTGGCTGTACCAGCGTTTGAACTGGCTCAGGTCCGCGCCGTTGGCGTCTTCCATGGCCTTGATGAAGTCGTCGCACGTCACGGCCTGGCCGTCATGGCGCTCGAAATAGAGATCACTGCCCTTACGAAAGCCTTCAGCGCCGAGCAAGGTGTGGATCATGCCGACCACTTCCGAGCCCTTTTCGTACACGGTCAAGGTGTAGAAGTTGGAGATTTCGATGAAGCTGTCCGGGCGCACGGCGTGCGCCATCGGGCCTGCGTCTTCAGCGAACTGGTGAGTACGCAGGTACGCCACGTCCTGGATGCGCTTGACCGTGGCCGAGTTCATGTCGGCGGAGAAGCCGGAATCACGGAACACCGTGAAGCCTTCCTTCAGCGACAGCTGGAACCAGTCGCGGCAGGTCACGCGGTTGCCCGACCAGTTGTGGAAGTATTCGTGCGCGACGATCGCCTCGACGCGCTGGTGCGCGGCGTCAGTGGCGGTTTCTGCGCGCGCCAGCACGGCGCTGGAGTTGAAGATATTGAGGCCCTTGTTCTCCATGGCGGCCATGTTGAAGTCGTTGACCGCCACGATCATGAAGATGTCGAGGTCGTACTCGCGGCCGTAGGTCTCTTCGTCCCAGCGCATGGATTTTTTCAGGCTGTTCATGGCGTGCTGGCATTTGTCGATGTTTTCCGGCTCGACGTAGATGCGCAGCGCCACTTCACGGCTGGTCATGGTGGTGAAGGTGTCTTCGACGCACCACAAATCGCCGGCCACCAGCGCGAACAGGTAGGCCGGTTTCTTGAACGGGTCTTCCCAGGTCGCCCAGTGGCGCCCGTCTTCACCCGGGCCGCTGGCAATCGGGTTGCCGTTGGACAGCAGCACCGGGTAGCTGTGTTGCTCGGCGATCACCGTGGTGGTGAAGGTGCTCATCACGTCCGGGCGGTCGAGGTAATAGGTGATCTTGCGAAAACCTTCGGCCTCGCACTGGGTGCAGAACATGCCGCTGGATTTGTACAGGCCTTCCAGCGCGGTGTTGGTTTCCGGGTGGATGCGCACGCTGGTGTCGACCGTGAAGGTCTCGCTGGTCGGGTGCAGGGTCAGGTGGCTGTCGGTCAACTGGTAGTCGGCTTCGCTCAGCTCACGGTCGCCCAGGTTGACGGTCAGCAGTTCAAGCTGCTGGCCATCGAGCACCAGCGGCGGCAGGCCCGCACCACGCTCGGGGTTGCGGCGCATCACCAGCTGCGCGTGGACCAGGCTGTGGTCCTCGAACAACTCGAAGGTCAGGTGCGTCTCTTCGATCAGGTAGTCCGGCGCCTGATAGTCCTTCAGGTAAATCATCTTCGGTTGTTCGGTGCGCATGGGTGGCATCCTTCTACTGATGCACGGCGAGCTGGTAGGCCGTGTACTTACGAATGTTGATAACGCCGGTGTCGAAGATCAGGTACTGGCCCTTGATCCCCAGCAGCGTGCCTTCGGCAATCGGGTTCTTGTCCAGGTTGAAGCTGACGATCTTGGTCGGATACTGCTCGACCGGGTAGCGGATTTCGATCGGTTCAATGTCGGCAATCGTTTGGATGGCCTGCAGGCCAAAGCGTTCCTGCAAACTCTGCAGGCCTTCGGCGCACGAGGCAAACAGCGCATCGCGCACTTCGGTCAGGTTCACCGCCACCGCATCGCCCTTGAGCAGCGCGCGCCAGTTGGTCTTGTCGGCCACCTGACTGCGAAACAGGTCTTCGACGAAGCCGGATTGCTGGCGGGTCGCCACGCGCATGATCGGCAGCGCCTGGCTGGCGCCCTGGTCCAGCCAACGTGTCGGCAGCTGGGTGGCGCGGGTGATGCCGACCTTGATGCCAGACGAATTGGCCAGGTAGACCACGTGGTCGGTCATGCAGAATTGCTCGCCCCAGCCCGGATCACGGCAAGTGCCGGCGTCGTAGTGGCAACGCTCGGGGCTCATGATGCACAGGTCACACTGGGCCAGTTTGGTCATGCATGGGTAGCAGTAACCCTGGCTGAAACTGGTTTTGGTCTTGCGCCCGCAATGGCTGCAATGGATGGCGCCGAGGTATTCCAGGCGCACGTGCGTGCCGATCAACGGGTTGACCGGCACCTCGGTATCGCCAAGGCGAAACGCGTATTGAACGGTCGGCTCACCGAGTTGCGCCGACATTTTGCTGACTGCACCGCGACCAATTTCAATCAATGGATCGCATCCGACTTGAACAGAATGTTCGGCACCGGTGCCGATTTCGACGCGCATTCCTGCGGGCCCATGTAGCCGGTGCGCTGCTCTTCGGGCAGGTTCTGGATTTCCCAGGCGATCACCGCTTGCAGCGACAGCTCGCGCTGCTCGGCGGTGAGCTTGCGGCCGTCGGACCACTTGCCGATTTCCACGGCGAGCTTGAGGCTCTCATAGATGTCCGGGGTGATGTTTTCGATCATTTCAGCAAAAGAGGACATTAGGCTCTTCCTTATCAAATGGAGGCTTTGCGGCGGTTGTACAACCCACCCAGCAAACCCGTCAGGCAACCGATGACCAAGCCGCTCAGATGAGCCGCGTTGGCGATTTCGCCGAAACCGATCATCGAGATCAGCCCCGACATGCAGAGCACCAGCCATATCAGCATCATCGCCAGCACCCCGCGAGGCAGGCGATAAGCCGGGTTGGGCGACAGCAACTGGAAAATCCAGCAATGCCCCAGCAGGCCATACAACACGCCGGACAGGCCGCCAAACAGGCTCGGGCCGCCATAGGCGTATTGCGCGTAATTGGACACCAGGCTGAACAACAGGGTCAGGCCCAGCAGGTTGATACTGCCCTGGCGCACCTCAATGCGACGGCCGAGTTCCCAGTACCACATGCCGTTCATGGCCAAATGCAGGATGCCGAAGTGGATCAGCATCGGCGTGACCAACCGCCACCATTGCCCCGACGCCATGGTCTCGGCAAAGGGCGTGAATTGAAGGTACTCGCCCGTCACATGGAACGGCAGAAACGTCAGCCAGCTCATGGTTTGCAGGTTTTCACCCAGCAACGTCACCGCACCGACAATGATACTCGCCAGCAGCACCAGCGCTGTCACCGGGCTGTGGCGCACCTGCTGAACAAAACTGGGGCGCGTAACGGGCGCCCGCTCGGGGATGTCCAGTTGCTGGTCCGGGTCACCGGCGGGAAAGCGTTGGTACAACACGCGCACGTCTTCGCTGATGGTTTCGGGCACCCACAACACCTGCTCGCCGGCCTCTTCGCTGACACGATGGGGAACTTGCATGCGTTGCAGCAACTTGACGAAACCCGCCAGATCGACACTCAGCGGCAAGCGCAAAACAGCTACGGTGCTCATGAAATAACCTCAGGGCGCTCAACGTCGACCCATACAAATTTACGCGGATCCAGCTGGGTTTCCTGGTCCAGCCGATACGCCACCAGCTTGCCGTACAGCACGGCGCTGTAATCCAGGCAAGCCAGGTTCGGGCGGATCGGCGCGGGTTTGCCGCTGCGCCAGTAGTGGCCGACGAACAGCAACGGCTCGTCGATGCCATAGCGCAGCAGGGAATTTTTTTCAGTCGACGACAGCGGCGTACGTGCTACCGGTTCCGGCAGCGCATCGGGCTGGAACACGATGTCGCCGTAGGTTTTAGGGTCGTCTTCCCAGAATTTGGTGCGAAAGAACGAGCGCGTCAGCCCATCGCCACCGGTCAGCGTCAGGCCGTCCGGCAGGCGCATGTCGGTGCCGCGCAGCAGGCGGTCGAAGGCGTTGCAGGCAAAACTGCCCGGCACGGCGGCGGCCTGCAAAAAGTGCTGGTCGATGCAGCCATCCGGAAAGGTCGCGCGCAGCGGCTGGATAAAGCCCTCGTCCCAACACGCGTGCACCACACGGAAACGCCCGGCATCGACAAACAGCGGCATGTCATAGAACCAGCCGAGAAAGTCGTGCCAATCGGCCGGGTGGTGCTCGAACTGGGTCAGGGTCTCGTGGATCAACCGCGCGTGGCGTGGGTTGTGCTCGCGTACAAACTGCTTGCCACTGCCCGGCGGCGCGGGCGTGCTCCAGCCCAGCGCGTTGAATTCATGATTGCCCATGATGCACAGCGCTTGGCCGGCCTCGGCCATGTCGTGGACAATATGCAGCGCCTCGCGAATGCGTGGGCCACGGTCGATGATATCGCCGAGGAACACCGCCATTCGCGTCGGATGGCGCCAGGTGCCGCCCTGTTTGTGGTAGCCCAGCCGGTCGAGCAAGTGCTCAAGGGTATGAGCGCACCCGTGCACGTCACCAATCAGGTCGTAGCTACGCGCGGGATCGAGCATCAGTCGCCTCCACCCCCCAAGCGGCTGCCCCAGCCCAACTTGGTGCGGCACACTTCGTAGTAGTTGTGGTCCAGCGGGTGGATCAACCGCAACTTCTGCGCCTTTTTGCTCACGGTGATGGTGTCACCGGGGGCGCAAGTGAAATGGTTCTGCCCGTCACAGGAGACTTGCGGGTAGATCTGCATGTCTTTGGACACCACGATTTTCAGCTCACTGTTGCCATCGACCACAATTGGTCGGCTGGACAACATATGGGGGTACATCGGCACGATCACAATGGCATCCAGCTTGGGGTGCATGATCGGCCCGCCGGCCGACAGCGCGTACGCCGTGGAACCGGTCGGCGTGGCCACAATCAGGCCGTCGGCCTTCTGGCTGCACACGAACTGGCCGTCGATATACAGCTCGAACTCGATCATGCGCGTCGACTTGCCGGGGTGCAGCACCACGTCGTTGAGCGCGTCGCCCTGGCCGATGGCTTCGCCGTGGCGGCGCACTTCGGCCTGCAGCAGGAAGCGGTTTTCGACCAGGTAATGGCCGTCGAGCACCTTGGCCACTTCAACTTCAAGGTCATCGGGACGGATATCGGTCAGGAAGCCCAGGCTGCCGCGGTTAATCCCCAGCACCGGCACGTTATGCCGCGCTAACGCCCGGGCTGCGCCGAGCAGGCTGCCGTCGCCGCCGACCACAATCACCATGTCGCAGACTTCACCGAGCATTTTGCGCGACGAGGTTTGCAAGCCATGGCCCGGCAAGATTTCGGCGATGGTGTCTTCGAGGATCACGTGCAGGTGGCGCTCGAGCAGAAACTTTTTCAGTCGGCGGACGGTGTCCAGCACCTGGGTACTGCCCAGGCGACCGATAATGCCGATATTGCGAAATTGCTCCATGGGGCTCCTGCGGGATGTGGGGTGTGGCAAAAACAACGATTATGGGCGAAAGGCCGCGTCAGGCAAAATCCTTTGTCGCCGTGAACCCTTGATGACAATGGTTCTCAGCCACCCCAACAGACGTTAAACGGCTATGCTCGGACCATGACTGTGTTCCCGGATCTGCACAACCTGCCCCGCCAGTTGCGGCACCCCGAGGTGCGCGACCTGGCGTGGGTGATGCTTGCCCCGCCGATGCTCGCGCAAACGCCCTGGCCGCAGCGCCACCCGCTGGCGGGCAGTGACTGGGTGCAGGCACCGCACCTGCTGGAGCAATGGTTACGCGCGCTTGATCAAGACAGCAGCGCCTTGCAGCACTGGCTAAGCCTTGCCCGCACGCGGCGCCTGGGCCTGTACTACGAGCGCCTGTGGCAATTTGCCGTGCAGCATGCGCCGGGCGTGGAATTGCTCGTCGCCAACCTGCCGATCCGCCGCGCCGGGCATACCTTGGGCGAATTGGACATGCTGCTGCGCGACCGCGATGGCGTGCACCACCTGGAACTGGCGATCAAACTGTATCTCGGGCCGCAGGACGGCAACGGTCTGGATACCGCGCAATGGCTGGGGCCGGGATGCCATGACCGGCTGGACCGCAAGCTGGCGCATCTGGCCCAGCACCAACTGCCGATTTCGGCACGCGCGGAAAGCCGCGAGGCGCTGGCGGCGCTGGATATCCAGCAGTTTGACGCGCATTTGTGGCTTGGCGGGTATTTGCTCTATCCCTGGCCCGGCCAGGCCGAGCCACCGCACGGCGCCCATCCGCAGCATCTGCGGGGGCGCTGGCTGCATCAGCGCGATTGGCCGGCGCTGGTCAGTGCCAGCCCGCCGGGGCGCTGGCAACCGCTGCCCAGGCATGCCTGGCTGGCACCGGCGCACTACGCGCAGGCTGAGGTCTGGAGTGAGCAGCAGATGCAAGGCTGGCTGGCAGCACTGGACCCGATGGCACCCGCGCAGTTGTTGGTGCGCCTTGTGCGCAATGGCGAGGATTGGGAAGAAGCCGAACGCCTGTTCCTGGTGGCCGATCTCTGGCCCAACGTCCCTGGCGTTACTTGACCTTCAAGTGCCGTGCGTACCAGGGCCGCCTCGGCACACGCTTGAACAATGCCTGCAATCCTTCGTCCTCAGCGGCAAAGGTAATACGCAGCGCCAGCTTCATGGTCTCCGGGTCCATCTCCATCGACCTGCCCATCTGCAACCCCGGCGTGGTGCTGCAGCCGTGGGTGTCCGGCCCCAGCCACGGATCGCCGACTTCCACCCAACGCCCCTGCGCGAACCAGTTCACGCCATTGACTTGCAGCCGGCTGACCTCACCGGGGTTGAAGCGCTCGTGGGCCCGAAACCAATCTTCGATGCGGTCATCAATCCAGCCGTGGAAATGCCAGAACACCGGGTTTACATGGGATGAAAACGGATCACCGAGAAAGTCGTTCTCCGGCGCATACCAACGCGCGGCAAAGTCCGACGGGTCGCGGGCGAACGGCACCGGCGCGCCGTTGGACGGATCACGCGGCACCGAGGCCCAGCGCATGTGCAGCCAGTCGTGTAGGCCTAACTCCATCTCGGAACCCAATTGCCCAAGGCTCAGCTTGGCCAGGTAACGTGGGTCGCGGTATTGGGACTCCCAGACCTGAAAGTTGCTGTGGTAAGTCTGGGCCGCCTTGATATCGCTGACCCATTGGGTGTATTCGCTGTCATCCGGCGCCGACCAACAGGGCGGCAGCGCGAAGCCGTCGTGGTTATCGAAGTAACGCACAAAGCCCAGACGGTCGCGTTCCAGCGCCGGCTGTGGCTCGGGGAATTGCGGCCACGACGGCAAATCTTGCATGGAACGCGCATTGCCGAGCATATGCCGGTGCATGAAAAAGAAGTCGATGCCCGAGCCGTTGCGATCTTTGCGTTTGCCGCGTGCGTCGCGTTCCTGGCCGCGCGGGCCGGGCTGCCAGCCGATGCCGCGCAAGGCGTCGCGCTTTTCTTGCGAGAGCTTGTGCCACTGGTCGCGGGTGGCGTGCCAGAGTTGGTGAAACAGGCGGTGCTCCGGCGAAATCAGCCAGGCCAGCAGCGTCGGGTTCAGGCCGATGCGTTGGCGCGCTTCGGGAAACAGCTGTTTGTGGGCGATAAAGCGGTTGTCACGTTCGGTCAATGCCAAGGGGCGGTCGAGGTTGAGGATCTGCCCGCTGAGGGTGCTGCTGCCGGCGTTAGCGAAGTCGGCCCAGACTTCATCGAGTGTCATCTTGAATTCATAGGCCGGTGCGCCGTCGGCCGCCTCGCGGTCGATCAGGCGCCAGTAAAGCAAGGCGCCCTCGCCTGTCAGCACATCACCGAGTACGCGGTAACGCGGTTCACCTTCGGCGCGCAGGTTCTCAGCGGTGTCCAGGTAGCCGCGCAGGCCACGGCCACGCGGGGCGATGTCCAGCAGCAGTTCCAGGCCTTGCAGCGGCAAGCCCTTTAGCCCGGCGTCGCGGCCTTCCAGGCGCAGGCTCCACACACCGCGCAAAATGTTCGCCAAGTGCTGGCCATCAGTGTCGGCCAAATCCACCGTGGCCTCGCCCGGGGTAATGGGGAATTCTTCTTCACGCGTCAGCTCGCGATGGGCATAAAAGGCTGCCGGCACGGCAGCGCCCGTCAGCGCCAGGCCTGCGATGAACCCACGTCGAGAGATCGTCATTGTCTACCTTAGGAAACGGCTTAATCAGAGCTAGAACGTTTGCAGCCTTCGCAAATTTACCGCCGCGCGAAGCGGGCCTAAATTTCCCCGGCCATGGCTCGTTCTTCCCTGATAGCAAAGGCCTCAACTGACTGAGATGGCAATGACAAAACCACGTTCGAAAAAGGCGCTGTTGATCGGCCTGCCGCTGGCATTGGCCATCGGCGCCGGGGCTGGCTTTCTGGTCTGGGACCACTGGTTTCGCGGCAATGCCGGTTACCCGTTGGAGGTGATCAAGCAAGCCAATGAAATGCAGGACCGCTTGCTGTCGTTCGACAGCCACATCACGGTGCCGATGGATTTCGGCACGGCCGGCAATGAGGCCGACAAAGATGGCAGCGGCCAGTTCGACCTGGCCAAGGCAGCACGCGGGCGCTTGTCGGGCGCCGCCCTGACGATTTTCGGCTGGCCGGAAATCTGGAACGGCCCCAACGCGCCGCATAAGCCCACCGACGGTTTTGTCGAGGAGGCCCGCCACGAGCAAGAGGTGCGCTACAAGATCATCTCCGGCATGGTGCGCGACTTTCCCAACCAGGTCGGCATCGCCTACACCCCGGACGATTTCCGCCGCCTGCACGGTGAGGGCAAATTTGCGGTGTTTATCAGCATGCTCAACGCCTACCCGCTGGGCGATGATCTGAACCAACTGGACCTGTGGGCGGCGCGCGGCATGCGCATGTTCGGCTTCAGCTATATCGGCAACAACGCCTGGTCCGACTCGTCGCGCCCACTGCCGTTTTTCAACGATTCGACCGACGCCCTCGAAGGGCTGTCGCCCATCGGCCAGCAGGCGGTGCATCGCCTCAATGACCTGGGCGTGATCATCGATGTGTCGCAAATGTCGACCAAGGCGCTGGAGCAAGTGGCACAGCTGAGCCGTACGCCGATGGTGGCGTCCCACTCCGCGCCGCGGGCGTCGGTGGATATCCCGCGCAACCTCAGCGACAAAGAATTGCAACTGATCAAGAACAGCGGCGGCGTGGTTCAAGTGGTGGGCTTTCCCGCCTATTTGCGTCCGCTGAGCCAACCGACCCAGGACAAGCTCAACACCCTGCGCGCGCGTTTCGATTTGCCGCCGCTGCCCAACCTGGCCATGGCCCTGATGCCCGGCGACGCAATCATTGCCGCCTGGCCCGAGCAGAAGTTCGGCCAGTACGCCCAAGGCCTGTACGGCATTCTCGAAGAAGAACCCAAGACCACCCTCAAGGATTGGGGCGACGCCATCGACTACACCGTGCGCAAGATCGGCATCGATCACGTCGGCATCTCGTCGGACTTCAACGACGGCGGCGGCATCCAGGGCTGGGAGAATGTCGGCGAGGTGCGCAACGTCACCGCCGAGCTGATCCAGCGTGGTTACTCCGAAGCCGATATCGCCAAGCTGTGGGGAGGCAACTTCCTGCGCGTATGGGACCAGGTACAAAAAGCTGCCAAGCCCTTGGCCAACCGCTAACCACCTAGAAGCACGTCCATGACTGATCGCCGTACATTTCTCAAACAGGCCGGTGTCTTCGCCGCCAGCCTGCCGCTGGGCGCTGCGCTGATGCCTCAAGCACTGGCCGACAGCCCGGCACCCGCTGCGAACGCCCCATGGACGGGATTGAAACAGCTGTTCAACCAGGACCCGAACTACCTGCACTTCTCCAATTTCCTGGTGGCCTCGCACCCTAAGCCGGTGCGCGAGGCGATCGACCGCTACCGCCAGCAGATCGACCGCAACCCAGGGCTGGCGATGGACTGGGGCCTTGAGGAAACCTGGAAACGCGAAGGCCAGGTACGGGAATGGGCCGGTCGCTACTTGAACGCGAAGCCGGCGCAAATTGCCCTCACCGGCAGCACCTCCGAAGGGCTGGCGATGATCTACGGCGGGATAAAGCTGCGGCCCGACCAGGAAATTCTCACCACCGTGCACGAGCACTACGCCACCCAGAACGTCCTGGATTTTCGCGTGCTCAAGCAAGGCACGCAGGTGCGCAGGTTCACGCTGTTCGAAGACGCCAGTCGCGTGTCTGCCGATGAAATCCTCGGCAATATCCAGCGCAGTATTCGCCCCAACACCCGCGTGCTGGGCATGACCTGGGTGCAGTCGGGCAGCGGCGTGAAACTACCGATTGGCGAGATCGGCAGGCTGGTGGACGCACTCAACCGTAACCGCGATGAAAACGACCGCATTCTCTACGTGGTGGACGGCGTGCACGGCTTCGGCGTGGAAAACCTCGACTTCCCCGACATGCACTGCGACTTCTTTATCGCCGGCACGCATAAATGGATGTTCGGCCCGCGCGGTACCGGCCTGGTGTGCGCCCGCGACGCCGAAAACAAATACGTGACGCCGATGGTGCCGACCTTCTCCGAAGACACCAATTTCGCCACCACCATGACGCCCGGCGGTTTCCACGCTTTTGAGCATCGCTGGGCGGTGGACGAAGCCTTCAAGTTGCATTTGCAGTTGGGCAAGCCCCAAGTGCAGGCGCGTATTCACGCGCTCAACAGCGATTTGAAGGGCCGTTTGCTGGACCACCCGCAAATCGAGCTGGTGACGCCGCGCAGCCCTGCTCTCTCAGCCGGCTTTACCTTCTTCCGCGTCAAGGGCCAGGACAGCGAGGCCGTGGTCGCCCACATGATGAAAAACCGCGTGGTGATCGATGCGGTGGACCGTGATGTCGGCCCCGTGATTCGCACCTCCCCTGGCCTGCTTAACAGCTCGGATGAAATCCAGCGCTTCATGAGCTTGCTGAGCCAACGGCTGTGACCCCTTTTTCCTTTGAACGAGATGCCCACATGACTCCATCCCGACTCAAGCCCCTCACTGCCCTGGCGCTGACCGCCCTGTGCGGCGCGCTGTTGCCAGGCCTGGCCCAGGCCGCCACCGCGCAACCGGGCAAGGTATTCAAAGACTGCAAGGACTGCCCGGAAATGGTCGTGCTGCCGGCCGGCACCTTTACCATGGGTACCCCGGAAGACGAAGTCGGCCGCGAGCCCGACGAAGGCCCGATGCATGAGGTGACCTTCGCCAAACCCTTCGCCATGAGCCGTTTCCATATCACCGCCGGTGAATGGGACAGCTATATCCGCCAGACCGGCGTCAAGATCGCCGACGGCGACACCCGCCCTGGGCGCGAATGCATCGCCAGCAAGCCACGCTACCCACAAGGGCCGCGCCAGCCGGCGGTGTGCATGGACATGGACGACATCAAGAACTATGTGGCCTGGCTGTCGAAAAAGACCGGGCAGACGTACCAGATGGTCAGCGAAGCGCAGCGCGAATATGCGGCGCGTGCCGGCACCGCCGGACCGTTTCCGTTTCCTTTCGATGAGGGCAAGGGTTACAGCATCGCCGAACATGCCAACACCTACGGCCCGGCGGATGGCTACAGCTACTCTTCGCCGGTCGGCAGCTACCCGCCGAATGCGTTTGGCATGTACGACATGCATGGCAATGTCTATGAGCGGGTCGCCGACTGCGAGCACCCCAACTACATCGGCGCCCCCACCGACGGCAGCGCCTGGGTGGAACCTAACTGCGAGAGCTACCAGATTCGCGGCAACGACTGGGGCGAAGCGCCCGTGTTTTCGCGCTCGGGCAACCGCAACAACATCTACCCGCAAACCCGCGGCGACTGGATTGGCTTTCGGGTAGTGCGCGAGCTTTAGGCGCGGCACCGTTCAAATGTGGGAGCTGGCTTGCCTGCGATAGCGGTGTGTCAGTCACCCCTGTATCGACAGGGCCGCCACCTTCGCGGGCAAGCCCGCTCCCACATTTGACTTGCGTACATCAGGTAAAAATTCGCGGGAATGGCTGGGAGCGGATGGGCTTAGGGCCGTGCATGAATACCAAGACCGCCACCGCTCAAATGTGGGAGCTGGCTTGCCTGCGATAGCGGTGTGTCAGTCACCCCTGTATCAACAGGGCCACCGCCTTCGCGGGCAAGCCCGCTCCCACATTTTGACTTGCGTACATCAGGTGAAATTCGCGGGAATGGCTGGGAGCGGATGGGCTTAGGGCCGTGCATGAATACCAAGACTGCCACCGTTCAAATGTGGGAGCTGGCTTGCCTGCGATAGCGGTCTGTCAGTCACCCCTGTATCAACAGGGCCGCCGCCTTCGCGGGCAAGCCCGCTCACATTTTGATGCTGTATGTACCAATAGGGCTGTGTTCAGGCCTGTTTGGCCAACAACTCCAAGCCTTCGTGCAACGCCGGGAACAGGCTGTTGTTAAAGTTGTTCCAGCGCAGTTCGAGGATGGTGTCCTCGGGCGAGATCTCGGTTTTCAGCACGTCGTGAAACACTTCACCCGAATCGATGCCGTTATCCACGTAGTGGAAGGAAGCGCCGGTGAGGTACAGCGGCTCGGACGGCGTGGTGGCCTTGGTCGCCCAATCCACCACGGTTTGCCCACGCGCACCGTACAAGGCATTCCAGGTGGCGTATGCACCGCGGCGTTCGTAAGGCGATTCGATTCGGGTAATGCCTGGGTGAATGTTCATGATGCGCCGTGCAAACGGTGCACCTGGGCGCACCAGCTCATCCAGAATCACCAGCAGACCGTCCAGCACGACGATATCGGCCTTCAATTCCACCAGCGTGTCGTGCAGGCGACGCTCGAAATCCTGCTTGCCGGCAATGTGCTCGGCACTGCCGCGTGGCAGACGGCGGTAGGTGGACGGCACGCTCAATAACAAGTCGTTGACCAGCCGTCCCTGCACCTGCAGATCCGCCGGGTACAGCCACTGGCGACCTGGTTTATAGGCAAAGCCGTAATCGCTGACCAGTTGCTGGTCGCGCGGGTTCTGCTCGTCATCGTCATACACCACGCCAACCAGGTTATAAGCCTCGCCCAACGGCGTGTCGTTCAGCGAACCCACCAGAAACTCCAGCACCGACTTCATATAGCGCTCGTGATCCTTGTAGGCCACCGGCTGCCCGGCCTTGTCGGCGGCGGCATTTCGCAGGGACCACACATACACCAGGTTCTTTTTCGTCATTGTTTCGCTCTCGCTGAATGGACTGCGCGCGGCGTCGATGCACGTGCGCCTACAGCACAAGAACGAACCAGCTGCGCGGCAATTTATGCCGCGCCACCCGCAAAGGGCACGCCGAGCTAAATACTCGCGCCGGCGCTTCGTTTGTCATGGGTAAGGGTCTGTGTGCCCAGCCCCTCTTTTCACTCTCCGGGAAGTACTTATGACCGACCCCAAACGCAGCGCCTTCAAGGGTCTGCTCGCCTTGCTCAGGCCCTTTCGTACCATCGTGACGATCTCCGTCGCACTCGGCATGGTGGGCGGCCTGGCCATTACCTTGCTGCTGGCCACCATCAATAACGCGCTGCATTCGGTCAACGGCATGACCCAAGGCGTGGTCCTGACCTTTGCGGCGCTGTGCGTACTGGCGCTGATCAGCTCGATCATTTCCGACATCGGCACCAACTATGTCGGGCAACGCATCATCGCCGCCTTGCGCAAGGATCTGGGCGAGAAAGTGCTGTCGGCACCCATCGGCCAGATCGAGCGCTACCGCTCGCACCGGCTGATCCCGGTGCTGACCCACGACGTCGACACCATCAGCGATTTTTCTTTCGCCTTCACGCCACTGGCCATCGCCGCCACGGTGACCCTCGGTTGCCTGGGCTACCTAGCCTACCTGTCGGTGCCGATGTTCCTGATGATGGTGGTGGCGATCATCATCGGCAGCGCCGTGCAATTCATTGCCGGCGGCAAAGGCATCCAGGGCTTTGACCTGGCGCGCAGCCATGAAGATGAATTGCAGCGCTACTACAACGCGATCGCTTCCGGCGCCAAGGAACTGCGCATGCACCGCCCACGGCGCTATCGCATGAATACCCATCGCATCCAGGAAACCGCCGACCGCATCAGCGATATCCAAGTGCGTTCGGTCAACATTTATATCCTCGCCAAGACGTTCGGCTCGATGCTGTTCTTCGTGGTAATCGGCCTGGCCCTGGCGATGCAGGCCTACAATCCGAACCCTGACCCGACCGTGATCACCGGCTTCGTGCTGGTGCTGCTCTACATGAAGGGCCCGCTGGAACACCTGCTGGGCTACTTGCCGGTGGTGGGCAAGGCCAAGATCGCCTTTGGCCGGATCAGCGAGCTGTCGGAGCGCTTCTCCTCCCCCGAACCGCACCTGCTGATGGATGACAGCGAAGCGCCAAAACCGGTAGTCAACAGCCTGGAACTGCGCGGCGTGAGCTACAGCCCACCGGCGATTGAAGGCAGCGAACCGTTCCACCTGGGGCCGATCAACCTGAGCATCAAGCAAGGCGATATCGTGTTTATCGTCGGCGAGAACGGCAGCGGCAAGACCACCTTGATCAAACTGCTGCTGGGCTTGTATCCGCCCCAGGCGGGCGAGATTCGCCTGAACGGCGAGGCCGTCACCGACCCCGAGCGCGATGACTATCGCCAACTCTTCACGACGATCTTCTCCGACTACTACCTGTTCGACGACCTGGTGCAGGGCAGCGCCACCCAGTCACTGGACAGCGCCGCCAAATACCTGGAACGCCTGGAAATCGCGCACAAGGTCAGCGTGAAAGACGGCGTATTCAGCACCACCGACCTGTCCACCGGCCAGCGCAAGCGCCTGGCACTGGTCAACGCCTGGCTCGAAGAACGCCCGGTGCTGGTGTTCGACGAATGGGCCGCCGACCAGGACCCGGCTTTCCGCCGGATTTTCTACACCGAGCTGCTGCCGGACCTCAAGCGCCTGGGCAAAACCATCATTGTGATCAGCCACGACGACCGCTATTTCGACATCGCCGACCAATTGGTGCGACTGCGCGCCGGCCAGGTGCTGCACGAAATGGAACCGGCCTGAAATTTATTTTCCGGTTTTTCCAAGTAGGAACGTCTCACTAGTGGTAATGAGAATAATACTCAATAGATACCTATAACTTGCCCACTTAAACATAGAAGAGAAAGCATCCATGCCAGCAAGACTCGGTCTCAGCCCCCTGAGCAAAGCGCTATCCATGCGCCGGGCCCTGAACATCAATCTTCTTCCGAGCGCCTTGGCCCTGGCGATATCGCTGCCGGTTGCAGGTTATGCGCAGGCACAGGAGATCGAGCTGGATATTCCCGCACAGTCGCTGGGGAGCGCCTTGCAGGAATTTGGCCGCCAGACCAATGTGCAAGTGCTGTACAGCCCAAGCGATGTGCAGGGCAAAAGCAGCCGTGCGGTCAAGGGCAAGATGGAGCCGCAGCGGGCCATTGATACGTTGTTGGGCGGAACTCAGACCACTCACAGCTTCAACGGCAACTCGCTGACCGTGACCGCTGCCGGTACATCCGCAGCGCTGGAATTGAGCCCGACCGAGGTAACCGGCAATACCTTGGGCAACATCACCGAGGATTCCGGTTCCTATACGCCGGGCACCATTGCCACGGCAACCCGCTTGACCCTGACGCCACGGCAAACCCCGCAGTCAATCACGGTGATCACCCGCCAGCACATCGAAGACTTCGGCCTCAATAACGTCGACGACGTGATGCGTCACACGCCGGGCATCACCGTGTCAGCCTACGACAGCGACCGCACCAACTACTATTCCCGTGGTTTTTCGGTCAACAGCTTCCAGTACGACGGCATTCCGTCCACCGTGCGCAACGTTGGCTATTCGGCAGGTAACACCCTGAGCGACATGGCGATCTACGACCGCGTCGAAATTCTCAAGGGCGCCACCGGCCTGCTCAACGGTGCCGGTTCCCTGGGCGCGACCATCAACCTGATTCGCAAGAAGCCCACCTCGGAATTCAAAGGCCATGTGCAACTGGGCGCAGGTTCCTGGGACAACTACCGCAGCGAAGTGGACGTCAGCGGTCCGTTGACCGACAGCGGGAATGTCCGTGGTCGCGCAGTGGCGGCGTACCAGGACAAGAATTCCTTCATGGACCACTACTCACGCAAGACCGAAACCTACTACGGCATCACCGAATTCGACCTGTCCCCCGACACCATGCTGACCGTGGGCTTCGACTATCAGGACAGCATTCCACAAGGCACCAGTTGGTCGGGTTCCTTCCCGTTGGTGAAATACGACGGCAGCATCAACAAGATGCCGCGCTCCTACAACAACGGCACTACCTGGAGCTCATGGGAGCAAAACACCCGCACCGCCTTTGCCATGCTCGAGCATGACCTGGGCGACGGCTGGGTCACCAAGTTCCAACTCGATCATAAGATCAACAGCTACCATGCCGACCTCGGTTCGATCCAGTTCGTTGAACCACAAGCCGATGGCACAGCGTCGATCAACGGGCAGAAATACACCGGAGAAACCAAAAGCACCTCGGCCGATCTGTATGCCACCGGGCCATTCAGTCTGTTCGGTCGTGACCATGAACTGGTCGTAGGTGGCTCGATCGGCACCTCGCGCTGGCAGGGCAAAGGCTATTGGTCGCCGGACTGGCCAGGCGGCAACAAAGTGGATTTCTACAACTGGAATGGCAAGCTCGCCAAACCAATCTACGGCCCGGTCCAGCAGTACACCGACGACACCATTCGTCAAACCGGCTACTACGTGACCACACGCTTGAACGTGATGGATGACCTGAACGTGATCCTCGGTGGCCGCGTTGCCAACTACCACGTCACCGGCAACAACCCGTCCTACAAGGAAACCGGACGGTTCATCCCGTACGCGGGTGTGATCTATGACCTGAACGACAATTTCTCGGTGTACACCAGCTATACCGATATTTTCCAACCTCAGGAAAGCACCTATAAAGATCGCAACAAAACGCTGCTGGAGCCGGACGAAGGGCAAAACTACGAGGTGGGCTTGAAGGGCGAGTTCTTTGAAGGCCGTTTGAACACCAGCCTTGCGTATTTCGAGGTGCATGAGACCAATCGCGCTATTCCGGACGATGCCTACAACAACCAATCGCCTTCCCCGGAAAACTATGCGTTCAAGGGCTCCAAGGCCGTCACCAAAGGCTACGAAGCAGAGATCTCCGGTGAGTTGAGCCCAGGCTGGCAACTGCAGGGCGGTTACACCCACAAAATCGTACGCGACGAAGACGGCAAGAAAATCTCCACCTTCGAGCCAGAGCATCAGGTCAACCTGAACACCACCTACAAACTCAAGGGCGCTCTGGACAAGTTCACCGTCGGTGGCGGTGTACGCTGGCAAACCAAGGCCTGGAATGAGATCTGGAACCAGCCGCTCAATAAAAACCAGGACATCACCCAGTCGTCCTATACAGTGGTCGACCTGATGACCCGCTACCAGGTCACCAAGAACCTTTCGGCGACCGTCAACCTCAACAATATCTTCGACACCACCTACTACACTAACGTGGGCTTTTATAACTCGGCAGCCTATGGCGAGCCGCGTAACGTGATGTTCAGCACTCGCTGGGACTTCTGATTAAATGCACTGATCGCCCCAGGCGATCAACCCAACGCCCGATGAAAGCGCCGCTCTCATCGGGCTTTTTTATGCCTGTGTATTAAGGCCATGCTCGGTCAACTGTGGGAGCTGGCTTGCCTGCGATGGCATCGACTGGATGCCTGATACTCCGAGGTGCATGCATCGCAGGCAAGCCGCTCCCACAGAAAGGCATGCCTGCCCGACCTGAAATCCAGCACAAAAAAACCCGGATCAATGATCCGGGTTGATTCGTACGTTGCCCTCCTTACTCCATGGCGGCCACCAGGCTGTTGATGAACGCGGCGCTGTCGATAATGCCGTCATGATCGGTGTCGATCATCACCGAACGCTCGATGCGCCCCTGCCCAATCACCTTCGCCATGTTCTGTTCGATCAGGTTTTTGAACTGCCCCGCGCGGCTCAACGAGGCCCACCAGCAACTGACCGGCGCCTGGACCGGCTTGAAGTCCGCCGCTTCCAGGCGTTCGCTCAACGCACGGTCAACCTCCCAGGAAATCTGCGCCTCGTTGCCACGCAGCAACTCTTCCTTGATGCTGGTAAAACCTTCACCCAAATGTTGCTCTGCCCAAGCCACGAACGCATGCCATTGCCCGTCTTCATCCGCTGCCTGACGCAGGCACTCCTGCCACGCACCCTCAATCTGCTCGGCAAACGCCGGGAACATGACCCCAAGCAACGCCGCACGGCGTTCATTGGCGGATGCCTCGCGCCCCTCCTCGATGATCACCGCGTCCCAATACGGCTTGAGCCACTGCGGCGGCGCCGAATCGATCCAGCCGACAAACTCTACCTCACGCCCTGCTTGCTCCAGCGCGTAGGCGACTTCCATCGCCAGGTTGCCGCCCAGCGACCAACCGGCCAGGCGATAGGCACCCTGTGGCTGTGCTGCCAATAACTGCGCGGCGTAATCGTCAACCATCGCCTGCCACTCAGGCACCGACGCGCCCTCTTCCACCAGCGCACGGCAGATCACCCCGTACACCGGGCGTTGCTCGCGCAGCGCCAGGGCGATCGCGGTGTAGCAATGCACCGAACCAAAGCTTGGGTGGAACATGAACAGCGGCGTACCCTGGGTCTGGCTGTTGAGCTTGACGATCAACTCGCTGCGCGCATCGCCCTGCAGGCAATTAACCTGCCCGCGCACGGTTGGGTTGAGCATCAATTGGCTGACAGACAGGTTGACCCCGCTGACCTGCCGGATGCGTTCCTTGAGCAACAGCACGCGCAAGGAGTGGCCGCCCAACTCGAAGAAGTTGTCATTCAACCCCACCCGCTCAACACCCAGCACCTCGCTCCAGATCGCTGCTACCTGTTGCTCAATCTCGCTGTGCGGCGCCTGGTATTGCTCTGCGCCGTTGGCTTCAGGCTTGGGCAGCGCCTTGCGATCCAGTTTGCCATTCGGGCTCAGCGGCATCTGCTCAAGCACGACCCACTGCGCGGGTACCATGTAGTCCGGCAAGTGCGCAGACAAGTGCGTGCCGACCACGGTTTTCCAATCCTCACTCGGCGCCTGCAATACCACGTAACCCACCAAATGCGTGCCGTCCACGGCCAGCACCGCCGCTTCACGCACGCACTCATGCTCCAGCAGACGCGCCTCGATTTCACCCAACTCGATGCGCAGCCCACGCAGTTTGACCTGATGGTCGATGCGGCCCGCGTACTCGATCACACCGTCGTCGCGATAGCGCGCCAGGTCGCCAGTGCGGTACAGCCGCTCTCCACTGCCGAAGGGGTCAGTCACAAAACGTTCAGCGGTCAACGCCGGCCGACGGTGATAACCCCGCGCCAGGCCAATACCGCCCAGGTACAACTCGCCCAACACGCCCACCGGCGCCGGCTCCAGGTTGCCGTCCAGCACGTAGCAGCCCAGGTTGGCGATGGGCCGGCCAATCGGCACGGCATCACTGCCTTCCTCGACACAGGTCCAGTGGGTCACATCAATCGCGGCTTCCGTCGGCCCGTACAGGTTGTACAACCGGGCAGCGGGCAGCTTGGCAAAAACCTGTTGCTGCGCGTCGACCGGCAATGCTTCGCCGCTGCACACAATGCGTTGCAGGCTCTGGCAAGAGCCGACCGCCGTGTCCTGCAAGAAGGCTTGCAGCATGGACGGCACAAAGTGCAGCGTGGTGACCTGCTCGTCGTTGATCAAGCTGACCAACCGGGCCGGATCGCGATGATCCCCCGGCGCCGCCACCACCAGGCGCGCGCCGGTCATCAGTGGCCAGAAGAACTCCCACACCGACACGTCAAAACTGAACGGGGTTTTCTGCAGCACCGTATCGCCGCCATCCAGGCTGTATGCCTGCTGCATCCAGCAGAGTCGATTGGTCAGTGCCGAATGCCGATTGCCAGCGCCCTTGGGCTGCCCGGTCGAGCCCGAGGTGTAGATCACATACGCCAGGTTCTCGCCATCCACTGCGACATCAGGATTGTGCTCGCTGTAACCTTCAAGCCATGCTTCGCCGGTCTCCAGCACCAGGCTTTGCACGCCTGTCGGGAGCGGCAGTTGCGCCAACAAATGTGCCTGGGTCAGCAGCAGATTCACGCCGCTGTCTTGCAGCATGTAGCTGAGTCGGTCACGCGGGTATTCCGGGTCCAGCGGCACATAGGCGCCGCCGGCCTTGAGCACGGCCAACAGGCCGACGACCAGCTCGATGGAGCGCTCCACCGCCAGCCCCACCAGCACGTCCGGCCCGACACCCGCCGCCACTAAACGATGCGCCAGGCGGTTGGCACGACGGTTAAGTTCGGCGTAGCTCAACTGCTGCCCGGCAAAGGCCAGGGCCGGGGCGTGCGGCGTACGTAGCACCTGGGCCTCAATCAACTGATGCACGCCCTGATGCAGCGGGTAAGTCTGAGCCGTGGCGTTCCAGGCCAGCAACGTCTCACGCTCGGCCTGAGTCACGGACGGCAGTGCGGCCAGGCGTTGGTCGGCATCGACGATCAAGGCGTTCAATAACTGCTGAAAGTGCTCGGCCAAGCGCTGGATATGTGCGGCGCTGAAAGCTTGCCGATCATAGTTGAACTCAAGCCCGAGGCTGTCGCCCATGCCCAGCAGCACGGTCAACGGATAGTGCGTCTGCTCCAGGCTGTGCACCGCACCAAAGCGCAGGCCCGACGGCGCGCCTTGCTCCAACGCCTCGGAAACCGGGTAGTTCTCGAATACCAGGATGCTGTCGAACAGCGCCTCGCCACCCAACCCGGCCCAGCGCTGGATCTCGAACAGCGGCGTTTGTTCCTGCTCGCGCAAGCGCACGTTCTGCGCCTGGATCTGTTGCAGCCACTGGCTGACCGACAGCTGCGCTTCAGGCGTGGCCACCACAGGCAGCGTGTTGATGAACAAACCGACTTGCTGCTCGATACCGCGCAGCTCGGCCGGGCGACCCGCCACGGTAGCGCCGAAGGCCACGGTCGCCTGCCCGGTGTGATGTTGCAGCAGCAATAACCAGGCAGCTTGCACCAAGGTATTGAGGGTAACCTTGTTGCTTTGCGCGAACGCTTTGAGGCGTTCGGTGTGAGCGGCGTCAAAGCTCAGGCGATGTTCACCATTGGCCGCCACCGCAGCAGGCTCATCGCTCGACAGGCCAGGTGCCAGACGCGTAGGCGCCTGCAGATTAACCAGTTGAGCTTTCCAGAAGGCTTCGCTGACGGCCTTGTCCTGCGCCTGCAACCAGGCAATGTAGTCGCGGTAACGCCCGGTCGGTGCAGACAGCGGCTCGCCGGCATAGTGTTGCAACACCTCACCAAACAGCTGCGAACCACTCCAGCCATCCATCAGGATGTGGTGATTGGTGTAGATCAAGTGGTAACTCGACGCACCCGTGCGTACCACCGACAGGTTCAACAGCGGCGCCTGCTCCACTACAAATCCCTGGGCGCGTGCCGATTCGGCCAGGTTGTCGAGTGCCATAGGGCAATCGGCGCGGTCCTGCCAATCAAGCACCTCAAGCGGCATTCGTCGCTGCTTGTAGACCACCTGCAACGGTTGCTCCACATCGGTCTGCCAGAGGAAGCCGCTGCGCAGGATTTCATGCCGGTCAACCGCCGCCTGCCAGGCCTGGCGGAAGCGCGGTACATCCAAACCGTCCACATCGATGCGCATCTGGTTGATGTAATCGCCCGACCCTTCGCCATACAACGACTGGAACAACATACCTTGCTGCATCGGCGACAATGGGTACAGGTCTTCAACCTCAGATACGGCAAGCGGCAACGCATCCAGTTGAACTTGCGACAGGCGCGCCAGCGGGAAGTCCGACGGCGTCACGCCCTGATTGGCCGCAGCACAGCAGTGTTCGATCAAGGCTTTGAGTTCCAACGCGTACTCATCAGCCAGCTGTTGCACGGTTGCTTGGGCGAACATGGCCTGGCTGAAACTCCAGTTCAACTTCAGCTCGCCGCCGTACACCTGGCCATTGATTTCCAACCAGTTGCCCAGCGGCGCATCAAGGCTTTGTTCGGCGCCACTGGCGTCACCGGAAGGCGCGAACAAGCCCTCCTGTTCGCCGCTCTCGAAGCTGGCGTCGAACTGTCCCAGGTAATTGAACGTGATACGCGGGCGCGGCAAGCCCGCCAATGCCTGTTGCGCCTCGGCACTGCCCAGGTAACGCAAGGCGCCAAAGCCCAGGCCTTTGTCCGGTACCGCGCGCAGCTGTTCCTTGATCTGCTTGAGCGAACCCGCCAGGGAGTCGGTCGGTGCCAATTGCAATGGATAAAGGCTGGTAAACCACCCAACGGTGCGAGTCAGGTCGATGTCGTCGAACAGGTCCTCACGGCCGTGGCCTTCCAGGCGGATCAGCATCGACGCATCACCGGTCCAGCGCACAATAACGCGCGCCAAAGCGGTCAGCAGCACGTCATTGATCTGGGTCCGGTAGGCACTTGGAGCGTCTTGCAACAAGCGCCGGGTAAACCCTTGATCCAAGTGCGTCGTCACGCTCAGGGCATGCCGGTTACTGACACTGGTCTGCGGGTCAGCGCCCGGCAAACCAGTGCGGCTGCCCTGCAACTGCGACTGCCACCACGCCAACTCCTCGGCCAGTGCCGCAGTGCCGGCGTACGCTTGCAAACGCTCGGCCCAGGCGCGGGTGGAACTGGTCTTGGCCGGCAGCACCACGCTGACGCCTTCGATCAGTTGGCGGTAAGCGGTTTGCAGGTCTTCCAACAGGATGCGCCAGGACACACCATCCACCACCAAGTGATGGATCACCAACAATAAGCGTTGCGAGCCGTCGGCCATGTCCACCAACACCGCGCGCAGCAGCGGGCCTTGGCTCAGGTCGAGGCTGCGCTGGGCTTCTTCGCCCAGGGCCTCAAGCTCTTCGACGGTGTTCAGCGTGGTCTGCCACAGCACCTGTTCGGCCTGATGCTGCTGTGCAGTTCGATACACCGCATGCCAGCCGTCTGCACCTTGGACAAACCTGGTGCGCAGGGCGTCGTGATGCACGATCAACGCCTCAAGTGCTGCCAACAGCAAAGGCACCTCCAACCGTTGGTGCGGCTGCAGCACCACCGACTGGTTCCAGTGCTCGCGCTGCGGGATGTCATCGGCAAAAAACGCGTGCTGGATCGGCAGCAACAATAACTCGCCGGTCAGCGCCGACTGATCCAGCACCACTGCGCCCTCACCTTCCCGGGCGACGGCCGCCAGGCTCTGCACCGTCTGGTGCTGGAACAGGTCCTTGGGCGTGAAGCGCACACCCGCTTGGCGGGCGCGGCTGACCACCTGGATCGAAATGATCGAGTCGCCGCCCAGTTCGAAGAAGTTGTCATGCAAGCCAACGCGCGGCAGGCGCAGCACGTCGGACCAGATCGCAGCGATTTTCTGCTCCAGGTCACTCTGTGGCGCGACATACACTTGCTGCATCTGGCTCACGTCCGGCAACGGCAAGCCTTTGCGGTCCAGCTTGCCGTTGGGGGTCAGCGGCATGCGTGGCAGGAACATCAGGTGCGTGGGCACCATGTAATCCGGCAGGCGGGTTTTCAAGGCGCGGCGCAGCGCTTCGCGGCCGTTCGATTGCGCCACGGCGTCGTCGATCAGCGCCGGGTCCAACGGCACCACATAGGCGACCAATTGCTTGCCGGATGGGCCCTCCTGAGCCACCACCACGGTTTCACCGACACTGTCCTGCTCGCGCAGACGGGCTTCGATTTCACCCAATTCGATACGGAAACCACGGATCTTCACCTGATGGTCGACACGGCCCAGATAGTCCACCACGCCATCCGGGCGACCACGGGTCAAGTCGCCGCTGCGGTACACACGGCTGCCGGGTTTGCCGAACGGGTCCGGTACGAAACGCTCGGCGGTCAGTGCCGGGCGCTCCAGGTAACCTCGGGCGACGCCTTCGCCGCCGAGGTACAGCTCACCCGCGACGCCGATGGGTTGCAGGTTGAGCTGCGCGTCCAATACGTAACCGCTGCGGTTGCCCAACAACGTACCAATCGGTGCGTAGACGGCGCCGCAAGGGTCACCCCTGCGGGCCTTCCACAGCAGCGGCGTCACCACGGTTTCGGTCGGGCCGTAGCCATTGAACAAGTAGGTTGGTTTCAGCGCACGCCAGGCCAGGTCATAGCTGGCCTGCGCCACCGCGTCACCGCCAAAGCAATAGACGCGCACTGCGGGTGGGTTGCCGTCGCGCTCGGCGTGCTCGGCCAGTTGCTGCAGATAAACGGGCGGGAACACGGCCATCGTCACGTTGTGGCGATGCATTTGGGCGTAGGTGTATTCCGGCAGCCACAGGCTGTCGTCGCGAATCAGTACGCTGGCGCCGTTGATCAGCGGGTGCATCCAGCCTTCGTGGGAACCATCGAAGGCAAACGACATGAAGTGCAGTTCGCAATCCGCCGGGCTGGTTTCGTAGCGCTCGCCGGTCGCAATGATATGCGCCACCAACGGACCGTGGGACACCGCCACGCCCTTCGGCATGCCGGTGGAACCGGAGGTATAAATCACGTAGGCCAGGTTGTCGCCGTCCAGTACAACCTGTGGAGCGCTGTCGTCAGCGTCGGCCCAGGCTTCGGTCTGATCAACGGCAAGTGCTTCCAGGCCTTCGGGAATCGGCAATCGCTGCTGCACCGCCGAATGCGTCAGCAACAGTTTGGCGCGGCTGTCTTGCATCATGTACAACAGGCGATCGCGCGGGTATTCCACGTCCAACGGTACGTAGACGCCACCGGATTTCATCACCGCCAGAAACGCCACCATGATCTCGGCACTGCGCGGCATGGCGATGGCCACGCGCACTTCCGGCCCCACACCTCGGGCGATCAACGCATGCGCCAGGCGGTTGGCCTGGCCATCGAGTTCACCATACGTCAGGGTCTGCAAATCGAATTTCACGGCCACGGCATTCGGGTTTTCCCGCGCACGGTCGGCGACCAATTCGTGTACCAGGCGTTTGGCCGAGAAGCCCGAATCGGCGCAGTTCCACAGGTGCAGAATCTGTTGCTGCTCGGCACTGTCCAACAGCGGCAATTGGCTGAGGCTTTGCTGCGGGTTGGCGACCATGCCCTGCAACAGGTTCTGCCAATGGCGAGCCATACGTTGCACGGTGCCGGCCTCAAACAAATCCTGGGCATACCCCAGTGTGGCCCAGATACCCTCGTTGGATTCCTGAATATCCAGGTCCAGATCGAAGTGCGCGGTCTTGCTCTCCCAGTCGAGTCCTTCTACCCGCAACTGCGGCAGTTGGTGCTGGACCTGGGCCTGGCCGACATCGGTCTGGTGGTTGAACATCACCTGGAACAACGGGTTGTGGCTCAGGCTGCGCTCCGGTTGCAAGGCTTCGACCAGTTGCTCGAACGGCAGGTCCTGATGCGCCTGGGCATCCAGCGCGCGCTGGCGCGTGTGCTGCAATAACTGCTCGACGCTCATCTGGCCATGCAGGTCGGCCTTGAGCACTTGCGTGTTAACGAAGAAGCCAATCAGGCGCTCGGTCTCGCTGCGGTTGCGGTTGGCAATCGGCACGCCGACGCGGATTTCTTCCTGGCCACTGTAGCGGTGCAGCAAAGTCTGGAACGACGCCAGCAACAGCATGAACAGCGTCACACCTTGCTGCTGGGCCAATGCCTTGAGGTCATGGGCCAGTGTCGGCGCCAGCTCGATAGGCAGGCGTGCGCCACGATGGCTCTGCACGGCCGGGCGTGGGTGGTCGAAGGGCAACTCCAGCACACTCTGCTCACCGCCCAGTACCTCGCGCCAGTACGCCAGTTGGCGCGCTTTCTCGCCCGCGTCCATCCAGTTGCGTTGCCATACGGCGTAGTCAGCGTACTGAATCGGCAACGCCGGCAATTGCACGCCCTGCCCTTGGCTGTATGCGGCGTAAAGTTGTACCAGTTCCTCCACCACCCGCTGCATCGACCAACCATCGGACACGATGTGATGCTGAACCAGCACCAGCACATGTTCGTCAGCAGCCAGACGCAGCAGCGTCACGCGCAGCAACGGCCCCTGTTGCAGGTCGAACGGCTGGGCGATTTCAGCTTCTACGCGCGCCTTGAGTTGAGCTTCCTCGACGTCGCCGCACACGATCTGTACCGACGCCAGCGGGTCAATCACCTGCACTGCGCCGTCGTGGGTCTGGCGCACATGCGTGCGCAGGCTTTCATGCCGTGCCAGCAACGTGTCGAAACTGCGCTGCAGCGCCGCCGTGTCCAACTGCCCTTTCAGGCGCAAAGCGCTGGGCACGTGATACGCAGCGCTTTGCGGCTCCAGCTGCCAGAGGAACCACTGGCGCTCCTGGGCATACGATAAAGGCAGCGGCTGATCACGCCCCACCGGCACCAGCGCCGGCGCCTTTGGCGCGTTCGGGGAATGGGCTTCAATAGCGGCGACAAAACCGTCCAGGCGCGGCTGCTCGAACAGAGCCTTGAGCGGCACTTCCAGGTTCAGCGCCTGCCGAAGGCGCGAGACCACCTGCATCGCCAGTAACGAATGCCCGCCCAGCTCGAAGAAGTGCTGAGTCAGCCCGACCCGCTCGGTGCCCAGGATGTCTGCCCAGATCGCCGCAACCTGCTGTTGCAGGGCGGTAACCGGCGCTTGCCAATCGGCTTGCGCCGACGTGGCATCGGGTTTGGGCAAGGCCTGGCGGTCCAGCTTGCCATTGGGGTTCAACGGCATGCGCGCGAGGAAGATCAGGTGCGCCGGCACCATGTAATCCGGCAATTGCTCGCGCAGGCTGGCCTTGAGTTGCTCACCGGCAGCCAACTGTTCTTGCTCGGCCAGCGGTTGCGTCGGCACCACATAGGCCAGCAGTTGATTGTCAGCCGCCAGCAACAGCGTTTCGCGCACGCCGGCCTGGGCCAGCAGCAGCGCTTCGATTTCACCCAACTCGATACGGAAACCACGGATTTTTACTTGATGGTCAACCCGCCCCACGTACTCAATCACCCCATCGGCGCGACAGCGTGCCAGGTCACCGGTGCGGTACAGACGCTGGCCCGAGCGGCCGAATGGGTCGGCCACAAAACGTTCTGCGGTCAGCGCAGGTTGCTGCAGATAAGCACGCGCCAGGCCGCTTTCACTGGCGATATACAGCTCACCCACGGCACCGGCCGGCAGCAGGTTCAAATCGCGATCGAGCACATACAGACCACGCCCCGCCAGCGCGTGGCCGATAGGGCTGGCGCTGGCACCGATCACGGTGGTGGCGTCGCTGCAGTCCAACACACTGGACACTACGGTCGCCTCGGTAGGCCCGTAGGTATTGAGCAGGCGTACATGCCCAAGCCCCGCGTGACGCCACAGCGCCGGGCCATCCAACGGCATGGCTTCGCCGCCG
The DNA here is from genome assembly GCF_059862645.1 of Pseudomonas sp. MF08831. Taxonomy (NCBI): domain Bacteria; kingdom Pseudomonadati; phylum Pseudomonadota; class Gammaproteobacteria; order Pseudomonadales; family Pseudomonadaceae; genus Pseudomonas; species Pseudomonas sp. MF08831. The sequence continues at coordinate 129,800 of NZ_JCBCUX010000011.1, forward strand.
ATATGCACCTGGCGCAACGCGCCGTAAGCGCGCGAGCCGGCCACCAGGCAATCCTGCAAGAACAGTTTCCAGTAGGCCGTGGGCAAGTCGGCCAGGGTGATGCCCTGAGCGATAATCTGCCGGTACAGCTCGGCGCCGTCCCACAGCTGCGGGCCACGCAAAACCACGGTGGCTCCGAGGGTCAGCGCCGGGTACAACTGCTCGACGAAACCGTCGAAGTTCAGGGTCGCGAACTGCAATACCCGGTCATCCGGGGTCAGGCACGAGTAGTCGGCGGCCATGCGCGCGAACTCACTCAAGGCGCCATGGTCGATGGCCACGCCCTTGGGTTTACCGGTAGAGCCCGAGGTGTAAATAACGTACGCCAGGCTGCACGGCTCGAAGTCGAGCCCCGGGTTGTACTCGGCGCACTGCGCCAGTTGCGCATCAGCCAAATCGATGTCCAGGGCCAACAACTGCTCAGGCAACGGCAGGCGTTCACGCAGTGACGACTGGGTCAACACCAGGCGTACGCCGCTGTCTTCGAGCATGTGTGCCAGGCGCTCACGCGGGTATTGAGGGTCGAGAGGCACGTAGGCGCCGCCTGCCTTGAGCACCGCCAGCAGGCTCACCACCATGGCAAACGAGCGCTCCACAGCAACGCCCACCAGCACGTCCGGCCCGACGCCCTGGGCGATCAAGTAGTGGGCCAGGCGGTTGGCCTGACGGTTCAATTGGCCATAGCTGATGGCCTGCTCATCCAGCGCCAACGCCTGGCGCTCAGGGTTCTGCTGGGCCTGAGCCTCAAACAACTGATGCACCGCGTGCAGTTCGATACCGGTAGCCGGCGCGTTCCAATCCTCAAGGACCACCGCGTGTTCGGCCGCGCCGAGCATCACGACATCACTGAGGCGGCTGTGAGGTGCACTCACCACCGCGCTCAGCAAGTTCTGCCAGTGCTGAGCCAGACGCTCTATCGTTGCAGCGTTGAACAGGTCGGTGGCGTAGGTCAGTGCCGCCCAAATGCCTTCTGCGGATTCATGGGTGTCCAGGCTCAGGTCGAAGTGCGTGGTCTGGCTGTCCCAGTCCAATTCCGAGACGCGCAGGCCCGGCAATTGCTGCCCCTCGCGCCCGCCCTGGGCGTCGGTCTGGTGGTTGAACATCACCTGGAACAATGGGTTGTGGCTCAGGCTGCGCTCGGGCTGCAAAGCCACCACCAGTTGTTCAAAGGGCAGGTCCTGATGCGCCTGGGCTTCCAGCGAGCGACGCTTGGTCTGCTGCAGCAATTCGACGAAACTCATCTGCCCGTCAAGGTCAGCTTTGAGCACCTGGGTGTTGACGAAAAAGCCGATCAACCGCTCCGTCTCGACACGATTGCGGTTGGCAATCGGCACGCCGACGCGGATATCCGACTGCCCGCTGTAGCGGTAGAGCAAGGTCTGGAACGCAGCCAGCAACAACATGAACGGGGTCGCGCCCTCATGCTGCGCAAGGCGCTTGATACCGCTGACCAATGCCGGTGGCAAATCTACCTGCAAGCTGGCGCCGCGATGGCTTTGTTGCGCCGGTCGCGGGTGGTCGAGGGGCAATTCCAGCACGGGTTGCTCGCCGCCCAGCAGTGCCTGCCAGTAAGCCAATTGACGGGCTTTCTCCCCCGCTTCCATCCAGCCGCGCTGCCACAGGGCGTAGTCAGCATACTGGATCGGCAGGTCCGGCAATTTCAGGGTTAGGCCCTGGCTGCAGGCGGCATAGAGTTGCACGAGCTCATCGACCATGACCTGCATCGACCAGCCATCGGAAATGATGTGGTGCTGCACCATCACCAGCACATGCTCATCGTCGGCCAGTTGCAGCAGCGTCACGCGCAACAACGGTGCCTGGAGCAGATCGAAAGGCCGCGCGACCTCGGCTTCCACCTGCGCCATCACGTGCTGTTCGTCTGTACGCACCTGCACGATTTCGATGCGAGCCTCAGGCATCACGGCCTGCAACAACTGCTCACCGTCCTGCACCAAGCGGGTACGCAGGCTTTCGTGGCGCGCCACCAAACGGTCGAAACTGTGTTGCAGCGCCACCAGGTCCAACTGGCCTTGCAGGCGCAGCGCGCCAGGGATGTGATAGGTGGCGCTGTCAGGGTCCAACTGCCAGAGGAACCACTGGCGTTCCTGAGCGTAAGACAAGGGCAGTGCCTGGACCTCGTGGCGGGTCGGGGCAATCGGCAGTTGCGCGAAGCTCATGCCACGCGCTTGCAGGCGCTGATAAAACTGCTGACGTTGTTCAAGCGGCAGGCGAAGAAAGCGCGAGACCAGATCGATATTAGGGTTGGAAAGCATGGTTCAAATCGCCTCTAGTTCGCTCAAAAAGTCACGAAGATCATCAAAATCTTCCGCGCTGCCGGCGCGGAAGGTGGCGGCGGCCTGCACATAGGCGCGCAGCGTTTCGGTCTGGAACACTTCAACCAGGGGCACTTCCAGGCCCAGCTCGGACTGGACCCGCGATGTGATCTGGATCGCCAGCAAAGAATGGCCGCCGACTTCGAAGAAGTTGTCGTCCAGGCCCACTTGCGGCAGGCGCAACACCTCGGCCCAGATCGCCGCAATCTGCTGTTCCAGTTCGGTTTGCGGGGCCACGTAGCGTTGCTGCATCAGGCTCACATCCGGCGCGGGCAAGCCTTTGCGATCGAGCTTGCCATTGGGGGTCAGCGGCATCTGCGCCAGGCACATGAAATGCGTGGGCACCATGTAATCCGGCAGGCGGGTCTTGAGCGCACGGCGCAAGGCATCGCGGAACTCGGCCTGGTCGATCAGGGCCGGATCGGCGGGTACGACATACGCCACCAGTTGCTTGCCGGTCGGGCCTTGCTGTGCCACCACCACGGTTTCACCGACGCTGTCCTGCTCGCGCAGACGGGCTTCGATTTCACCCAATTCGATGCGGAAACCCCGGATTTTCACCTGATGGTCGACACGGCCCAGGTAATCCACCACGCCGTCCGGGCGACCACGGGTCAAGTCGCCGCTGCGGTACACACGGCTGCCGGGTTTGCCGAACGGGTCGGGCACGAAACGCTCGGCGGTCAGGGCCGGGCGCTCCAGGTAACCACGCGCCACACCCTCGCCGCCCAGGTACAACTCACCCGCGACGCCGATGGGTTGCAGGTTCAACTGCGCGTCCAATACGTAACCGCTGCGGTTGCCCAGCAACGTGCCGATGGGCGCATACACCGCGCCGCACGGGTCGCCCTTACGGGCTTTCCACAGCAGCGGCGTCACCACGGTTTCGGTCGGGCCGTAACCATTGAACAAGTAGGTGGGTTTCAGTGCGCGCCATGCCAGGTCGTAACTCGCCTGGGCTACCGCGTCACCGCCAAAGCAGTAGACGCGCACTGCTGGTGGGTTGCCATCGCGTTCGGCGTGCTCGGCCAGTTGTTGGAGGTAAACCGGTGGGAACACCGCCATCGTCACATTGTGGCGGTGCATTTGGGCATAGGTGTACTCCGGCAGCCACAGGCTGTCGTCGCGGATCAGCACGCTGGCGCCGTTGATCAGCGGGTGCATCCAGCCTTCGTGGGAGCCGTCGAAAGCGAACGACATGAAGTGCAGCTCGCAGTCGGCCGGGCCGGTTTCATAGCGCTCGCCGGTGGCGATGATGTGCGCCACCAACGGGCCGTGGGACACCGCCACGCCCTTGGGCATGCCGGTGGAGCCGGAGGTGTAGATCACATAGGCGAGGTTGTCGCCATCCAGTGCGACCTGCGGTGCGGAGTCGCTATAGTGGGCCCAGTCTTCGGTGCGATCGATTGCCAGCGTGTTCACCCCCTGCGGGACCGGCAATTGCTGCAAGACGCTGGTGTGCGTCAACAGCAACTGTGCGCGGCTGTCGTCCATCATGTAGAGCAGGCGATCACGCGGGTACTCAATGTCCAGCGGCACATACACACCACCGGCTTTGAGCACGGCGAGGAACGCCACCATGATTTCGGCGCTGCGCGGCATGGCGATCGCCACACGCACTTCCGGCCCCACACCACGAGCGCTCAGCGCATGCGCCAGGCGGTTGGCCTGTGCATCAAGCTCGCCGTAAGTCAGGGTCTGCAAATCGAATTTCACCGCCACGGCATCCGGGGTTTCCCGCGCGCGGTCGGCGATCAGTTCGTGCACCAAGCGTGCGGCTGAGAAGCCCGAGCCGGTGCAATCCCACAGGTGCAGAATGTGCTGGTGCTCATCCGGGTTCAGCAGGTTCAACTGCCCGATGGCCTGCTGCTGATCATCGACCATGGCCTGCAACAGGTTCTGCCAATGCCCGGCCATGCGTTCGATGGTCGCGGGGGCAAACAGATCAGTGGCGTAACTCAGGGATGCATGCAGTGCTTCGCGCGACTCTTCCACATCCAACGCCAGGTCGAACTGTGCCACGCCCTCATCCCAACTCAACACCTCGACCTGCAGGCTCGGCAAACGCTGCAAATGGCTGCCCGCCGAGGTCACGCGGTGGTTGAACAGCACTTGGAACAACGGGCTCAGGCTCATGCTGCGCTCGGGCTGCAGCGCCTCCACCAGTTGCTCGAAAGGCAGGTCCTGATGGGCCTGGGCTTCGAGAGAGCGTTGGCGCACCTGATGCAACAGTTGCGCCACGCTCATCTGGCCGTTGACGTCAGCCTTAAGCACTTGGGTGTTGACGAAGAAGCCGATCAGACCCTCCGTTTCAAGGCGGTTGCGGTTGGCGATCGGCACGCCAACGCGCACATCTTCCTGACCGCTGTAGCGGTGCAGCAAGGCCTGATAGGCCGCCAGCAGCACCATCGGCAACGTGACCCCGGCCTGTTTCGCCACACGCCGCAAGCCAGCCAACAGCTGCGGTGCCAATTCAATGCCCAGGCGCGCACCGCGATGGGTCGGCAACGCCGGGCGCTGGTAGTCAAACGGCAACTCCAGTACCGGCTGCTCACCGCCCAACTGTTCACGCCAGTACGTCAACTGGCGCGCTTTCTCGCCGGCCTCCATCCAGTTGCGCTGCCACAGGGCGTAGTCGGCGTATTGAATCGGCAACGCCGGCAGATTCGGCGTGTGGCCGTCGCTGAAGGCGGCGTAGAGTTTCACCAGCTCCTCGACCATTAGCTGCATCGACCAGCCATCGGAGACGATATGGTGCTGCACCAGCACCACCACATGATCGTCCGCGGCCAGGCGCAACAATTTCACGCGCAGCAACGGCCCGCGCAGCAGGTCAAACGGCTGCGCGACCGCCTCGGCCACCTGCTTCTTGAGCCCGGCTTCATCGGTATCGCAACGTTCGATTTCAATCAGGCCCAGGTCTTCAATCACTTGCACCGCGCCGCTCGCATCTTGGCGCAGATGCGTGCGCAGGCTTTCATGGCGCGCCAGCAAGGTGTCGAAACTGCGTTGCAGCGCGGCCACGTCCAACGCGCCTTTCAAGCGCAAGGCGCTGGGGATGTGGTACGCCGAGCTGTTGGGGTCGAGCTGCCAAAGGAACCACTGGCGCTCCTGGGCGTAAGACAGTGGCAACGGCTGCGCGCGGTCGGCCTTATGCAGTGCAGGCGCGGTGACGCCCTCCTCACCCAATGCACGCACAAAGTCACCGAGCACAGGCTGTTCGAACAGGGTCTTGAGCGCGACTTCCAACGCCAATACCTGACGTACTCGCGACACCACGCGCGTGGCCAGCAGCGAATGCCCGCCCAGTTCGAAAAAGTGGTCATCGAGGCCCACCTGCGGCACCTCCAGCACGTCGGCCCAGATCGCCGCGACTTGCTGTTCGCGCGGGCTGACGGGCGCCACATGGGCTTTGAGCAACAGCTCGGCATCCGCCTTGGGCAGCGCCTTGCGGTCGAGCTTGCCGTTGGGAGTCAGCGGCAGGGTTTCAAGGAATATCAGGTGCGCAGGCACCATGTAATCCGGCAAACGCGCGCGCAGATCAGCCTTGTACTGCTCACGCAGGCTCGCCTGTTGCTCGGGAGCACAGGTCACCAGGTAGGCGATCAAACGGTCGTTGTCGGCCAGTACCACGGCTTCACGCACCGCCGCGTTCTCACGCAGGCAGGCTTCGATCTCACCCAGCTCGATACGGAAACCGCGCACCTTGACTTGATGGTCCACGCGACCGATGTACTCCACTACGCCCTCCGGGCGATAGCGCGCCAAATCGCCGGTGCGGTACAGGCGTTCACCGGGTGCGCCATATGGGTTGGGCACGAACCGTTCGGCGGTCAGCGCCGGGCGCGCGTGATAACCGCGCGCCAGACCAGCGCCGCCGATCAGCAATTCACCGGCCGCCCCTTGTGGGCATGGCGTCAGCCCGGCGTTGAGAATGAACAGCGACGTGTTGGCAATCGGGCGACCAACAAAAGGCTGCGCCTGCTCCAAGCGGTGAGCAGCCGACCAGATGGTGGTTTCTGTCGGGCCATAAAGGTTCCACACCGGGCCCTGCAGGTCGAGCAGCCGTTGGGCCAGGTCGACCGGCAGCGCTTCGCCGCCACACAGGCATTTGATGCCCTGCAGCAGCGACGCGCGCGGGCTTTCCAGGAGCATGCGCCAGGTCGAAGGCGTGGCTTGCAGCACATTGGCGCTCTGGTTGTGCACCAGATCGAGAATCGCCTCCGGGTCGAGCGCCAGTTCCTGGCCGCTCAGCAGCACCGTGGCGCCCACGGTCAGTGGCACGTATAGCTCGAGGGCGAAGATGTCGAATGAGAAAGTGGTCAGCGACAAAACCCGCGCATCACTGCCGATCTGCAGGGTGTCGGCCATGCCCCAGGTAAAGCTGCACAGTGCCTGATGCCGCACCATCACGCCCTTGGGCTTGCCGGTGGAACCAGAGGTGTAAATCACGTAGGCCAGGTGCTCCGGCGTGACACGGACCTGCGGGTTGTGTTCGTCCACGCCCGCGTCATCGACCAGCAACACGTGCAGGCCCTGCGGCTGCGCCAGGCGACCATTGAGGTGTGGCTGGGTCAGCAACACCTGCGCTTGGCTGTCTTGGAGCATGAACGCCAGCCGATCCGCCGGGAACTGCGGGTCGAGCGGCACATAGGCGCCGCCGGCCTTGAGGGTCGCCAATAGGCCGACGACCATGTCCAGCGAGCGCTCGACATGCACCGCCACCAGCACGTCAGGGCCGACGCCCGCCGCAATCAGGCGATGGGCCAAGCGGTTGGCGCGGCGGTTGAGTTCGCAGTAACTCAGGGTTTCGCCATTGAATTGCAGTGCGCTTGCGTCCGGTGTTGCCAGTGCTTGCGCTTCGAACAACTGATGCACGCACCGCGTGTGCGGGTACTCGGCGTGGCTGTCGTTCCAGCTGTGCACCGTCTGTTGCCATTGCTGCTCGCTGAGCATCGGCAGTTCATCCAGCACCTGCGACGCGTCATTCACCACAGCGCGCAGCAGGTTTTGCCAATGTTGCGCCAGGCGCGCAAGCGTCTCGGGTTCGAACAGGTCGGTGGCGTAGGTCAGCGAGGCCCACAGGCCGTCGGCAGACTCTTCGGTTTCCAGGCTCAAATCGAATTGCGTGGTGTGGCCGTCCCAATCCAGCGGCTCTAACGCCAGGCCCGGCAGTTGCACCGGGGCGGAGCGCAGGTTGTCCTGGTGATTGAACAGCACCTGGAACAGTGGGTTGTGGCTCAGGCTGCGCGCTGGCTGCAGCGCTTCTACCAACTGTTCGAACGGCAGGTCCTGATGGGCCTGGGCCTCCAGGGCGCGCTGCTTGACCTGACCGAGCAATTGCTCGAAGGCCATCTGCCCGTCAAGGTCGACCTGGATGACTTGGGTGTTGACGAAGAAACCGATCAGCCGCTCGGTTTCGAGGCGGTTGCGGTTGGCGATCGGCACCCCGACACGCAGCCTGTTTTGCCCGCAGTAGCGATGCAGCAAGGTCTGGAACGAGGCCAGCAAGAGCATGAACAGGGTCACGTCTTGGCGCTGGGCCAAGGTTTTCAGGTCGGCCAACAGCGCAGGCTCGAGCTGAACCCGTTGACGCGCGCCACGCAAGCTCTGCACCGCAGGGCGCGGGTGGTCCAGAGGCAGCTCCAGTACTGGATGTTCATCGCCCAGGCACCTTTGCCAGTAATCGAGCTGGCGCTGTTTTTCACCGGCCGCCATCCAGCTGCGCTGCCACGCGGCGTAGTCGGCATATTGGATCGGCAACGCCGACAGCTGAGCTTGGCCCTGATACAGCGCCACCAACTCATCCACCATCACGTGCATCGACCAGCCGTCAGAGATGATGTGGTGTTGGGTGATCACCAGCACATGGTGCTCGGGCGCAATCACCAGCAGCTTGACGCGCATCAACGGGCCGTTGCGCAGGTCGAACGGGCGTTGGATTTCCTGCTCCACACACTGCTGGATTTGCGCAGCCTGCGCCCTCGCCTGCTGTACCGGCATCGCCAGGGTGGGATGGATCACCTGCCAGGTCTGCTCAGCGTCTTCAACAAACGTAGTGCGCAATGGTTCATGGCGCAGCACCAGTGCCTGGAAAGCACGCTCCAGTGCGCCGATGTCGAGTTCACCGCGCAGATGCAGCGCCGTGGGAACGTGGTACGCGGCGCTGGCGGGGTCCAGTTGCCACAAAAACCACTGGCGTTCCTGGGCGAAAGACAGCGCCATCGGCTGCCCACGGCCCAGGGCCAGCAACGGTGGCGCGCTGTGCTCACGCAACCCCAGGCAGGCCGTGGCAAATGCTTGCAACGTCGGCTGCTCAAACAGTGCGCGCAGCGGCACTTCCAGTTTCAAGTCATGGCGCACGCGGGAAATCACTTGGGTGGCCAACAATGAATGCCCGCCCAGCTCGAAAAAGTGATCCGTGAGGCCGACCTGTTCAACCTGCAACACCGCTTGCCAGATCGCCGCCAGCTGTACTTGCAGCGTGCTTTGTGGCGCCACATACGCTTGTTGACGCAGGTTCAGGTCAGGCGCCGGCAGCGCACGGCGGTCAAGCTTGCCGTTGTTGTTCAGTGGCAAAGCGTCAAGTACCAGCCAATGCCCCGGCACCATGTAATCCGGCAGAGACGCGCGCAAGGTGGCCGCCAGGGCTTGCCCGTCCAGGGTTTGACCATGGGCAGGCACCACATAGGCGACCAGTTGCATGCCGACCGCGCTCGGCTGGGCGATCACCGCGGCTTCACGCACCTGCGGCAAGGCTTGCAGGCAGGCCTCGATTTCGCCCATTTCAATGCGGTAGCCGCGAATTTTCACCTGATGGTCGATACGCCCGACGTACTCCAACGCGCCGGCTTCGTTGTAACGCGCCAGGTCGCCACTGCGGTAGAGGCGTGCACCGGGCACCGCGGAAAACGGGTCAGGCAGGAAGCGTTCGGCGGTCAAGGCCGGGCGGTCGAAATAACGCTGGGCCAGGCCTGCTTCGGCGCCAATGCACAGCTCGCCGACGCCGTCAGTGGCCAGCAGTTCGAAACCACTGTCGAGCACATACAGCGACCGGCCGGCAATGGCCCGCCCGATCGGCACGCCAAACGCATCACTGGCATCCGCCAGTTGGCAATCGTGCACGCTGGATACCACCGTCGCCTCAGTCGGCCCGTAGGTGTTGACCAGGCGTACGCCGCCCAGTCCTGCGGCGTGCCAGGCGCGTACGCCTTCTACCGACATGGCCTCGCCGCCCACGTGCACTTGGCGCAGGTTGCCCAAGGTGCGTTGGTCGACGGCACACTCCTTGGCCAGCAAATACCAGTAAGCGGCCGGCAAGTCGGCCAGGGTCACGCCCTGCTCGACGATCTCGCGGGCCAGTTGGCCGGCGTCCCACAGCTCATCGCCGCGCATGATCAATGCCGCGCCCACGCACAGCGGTGGGTAGCACTGCTCGACAAAACCGTCGAAGCTGAAGGTCGCAAATTGCAGTACACGGTCTCGCGCACTCAGCCGGCTGTAGGCCTGCGCGCTGTCGCAGAACTGGCCGAGGGCGGCATGATCGATCGCCACGCCTTTGGGCAAGCCGGTGGAACCGGAGGTGTAGATCACATAGGCCAGGTCGGCCGCCGCCGCTTGGTTGGGTGGATTGGTCGCCGCGAAGGTGTGCAGTTCTTCACCGGATGCGCTGAAGTCCACACGAGTCAAGCCTTGCGGCAACGGCACATCGGCAAGCAACCCGGTTTCGCTGAGCAGCAGGTCCAAACGGCTGTCGGCCAGCATATAGGCCAAGCGTTCGGCCGGGTATTTCGGGTCCAGGGGGACATAGGCAGCGCCGCTTTTGAGCACCGCCAGCAGGCTGACGATCAGCTGCGGGCCACGCCGACTGGCCAGGCCTACACGCTGGCCCGGCCCCACGCCGAGCGCCAACAGGCGATGCGCCAAGCGGTTGGCCCGCGCGTTGAGCTGGGCGTAGCTCAGGCGCTCATCGCCCGCCTGAACTGCCGGCGCATTAGGAGTGGCGTGGGCCTGGGCAGCGATGCGCTCATGTACGCGCTGAGGACGCTGGGCGGCACCGGCAGATTGGCTGAGGGTGAGTACGTCGCGCTGTGCCGTGGCGTCCAGCAACTGCAGGTTACCCAGCGGCACACCGGCGTCCGCCACCAGTTGCGCCAGCAGGTGACGCAAGTTGGCGCCCAGCTGCTTGACCTGTTGCTCGCTGAAATGCGCGCGGTCGTAGCTGAAGTCCAGGCGCAGGCCGGCACCGAGTTCGACGCCCAGGGTCAGCGGGTAGTTGGTGCGCTCGTGGTTATGCATCCGGCCGAAGGTCAGGCCTGCCGGTGCGCCTTGCTTCAATGCTTCAGCCACCGGAAAGTTTTCGAACACCAGCAGGGTGTCGAACAACGCCGCACCTTGCTGGCCGGCCCACGCCTGGATGTCGTAAAGCGGCACGTATTCATGGTCGCGCAAGCTGAGGTTCAAGGCTTGCAGCTCATTGAGCCAGGCGCGGGCCGATTGGGCGGGCGACGCGACACTGATCAACGGCAAGGTGTTGATGAACAAGCCCAACTGCTGCTCAATCCCCGGCAGCGGCGCTGAACGCCCGGCGACGGTCGCGCCGAACACCACGCAAGCCTGGCCGCTGTAGCGTTGCAGCAACAGGCTCCAGGCGCCTTGCAGCACAGTATTGAGCGTGACTTTTTGTTGGCGGGCAAATTCGCTGAGGGCCTGGGTAAAGTCGTCGTCCAGCAGCACTTGGTGGTCAGCCATGCCCACGCCACCAACCGGCGCACGCAGTGCCTGTGCCAGCAAGGTTGGCGCGTGCAAAGGCGCCAGGGCATTTTTCCAGAACGTCTCGCCCGACGGCTGCTGTTGCAGCCAGCCCAGGTAATCGCGGAACTGCCCCAGCGGCGCCGACACCGCCTGGCCTGCGTAATGGGCAAGCACTTCGCCGAGCAACTGCGCGTTACTCCAGCCGTCCATCAAGATGTGGTGACTGGTGAAGATGAAGTGCCAGGCCGACCCTGTGCTGCGCACCAGCATCAGGCGAAACAGCGGAGCGGCATTGAGTTCAAAGCCGCTTGAGCGCTCGGCATCGGCCAGCGCATCGAGGTCGGCATTCATGTCCTCGATCACCTGCAACTGCACGTCGACCTGGCGCCTGATTACCTGATGGGCGCTGTCCAAGCCCAGCCAGTGGAAGCTGCTGCGCAAGATGTCGTGCCGGTCCAGTGCCGCTTGCCAGGCGCGGCCGAAAGTCAGCAGGTCAAGGCCTTCAATGTCCAGGCGCAGTTGGTTGATATAGGCCTGGCCCTCGGGCGCGTACAGGGTGTGGAACAGCATGCCCTGCTGCATCGGCGACAGCGGGTAAAGTTCGGCGATGTCCGGCCCGGCCACGGGCAGCGCATCCAGCTGCTGCTGCGTAATACGCGCCAGCGGGAAGTCCGACGGTGTGACCTGCCCGGCAGGCGTCGCACAGCAATGCTCGATCAACGCCTTGAGTTCCGTGGCGTAGTCATCCGCCAGGCGCTGAATGGTCGCAGCGTTGAACATCTCGCGACTGAAACCCCATTGCAGCGACAGCTCACCGCCATACACCTGCCCTTCCACCGTCAGCCAGTTGGCCAACGGTGCTTCGGGGTCCTGCGCCTGGCCACTGCCTTCGCTGGCCGGGACAAAAAGCGCTGACTCATTGAACTGGCGGTCGAACTGCCCCAAGTAGTTGAAGGTGATACGCGGCGCAGCCAAATCGGCCAGGGCTTCACGCGATTGCGGTTTGCCCAGATAGCGCAGCAGGCCGTAGCCCACGCCCTTTTGCGGAACCGCGCGCAGTTGCTCCTTGATCGACTTGATTGCATCCGACAGTGTGCCTGCGGCCTGCAAACGCACCGGAAACAAGCTGGTGAACCAGCCGACCGTGCGGCTCAGATCGAGGCTGTCGAACAGGTCTTCGCGACCATGGCCCTCCAGCTGGATCAGCGCGGCGGCCTGGCCGCTCCAGCGGCTGATCACGCGCGCCAGCGCCGTCAGCAGCAGGTCGTTGACCTGGGTGCGATAAGCCGCTGGCGCGTCTTGCAGCAGTTGCCGGGTGTGTTCGGCGTCAAGGCGGGTTTCAAGCGTGGCGCCCAGGCGATTGTGCAGGCCGCCCTGCGGGTTATCGCATGGCAGCTCGGCATCGCCGGACTGCGCCAGCCAGAAAGGCAGTTGCTCATCCAGCGTGTGCGCGTGCGCCTGCAGCTGCTGCGCCCACTGTTGATAGCTGCTGGTTTTGGCGGGCAATGCGGCCTGGCGGTAAGCCTTTTGCAGATCCTCCAGCAGGACGCGCCACGACACACCATCGACCACCAGGTGATGGACCACCAACAGCAGTCGCTGGGCGCCATCAGCCAGGGTGACCAACGCCGCGCGCAGCATCGGGCCTTGTTCCAGGTTCAGGCTGCGCTGAGCCTCATCGCACAACGCGGCCAATTCAGCCTTGGTGTCGACGCTCGATTGCCACAGCACAGATTCAGCGGCCGGTGCGGCGTGGGCTTGCTGCCAGCCTTCGGCCTGCCGGGTGAATCTCAGGCGCAGGGCGTCATGGTGGTTGATCAACTGTGTGAGCGCGGCGTCCAGCAACGCCGGTTCCAGCGTTTCGCGCGGGGTCAGCAACAGTGACTGGTTCCAGTGGTGGCGCGCAGCAATTGCCTGGCTGAAAAAGGCCTGCTGCACCGGGGTCAGAATCACCTCACCGGCGACCGGCCCCTGATCGACAACCACTGCGTGCTCGAAGCTCGCCACCAGCGCCAGGCTGCGCACGCTCTGGTACTGGAACACGTCGCGCGGGCTCAGGCGAATGCCTGCCTGACGGGCACGGCTGACCACCTGGATGGAGATGATCGAATCGCCGCCCAGCTCGAAAAAGTTGTCGTCCACACCCACGTGTGGAACGCCGAGTACATCACTCCAGATCGCCGCGAGGGCTTTTTGCAGGTCGCTCGAAGGCGCGATGAATGCCTGTTGCGACGCAGCCTCCGGCAGTGGCAAGGCTTTGCGATCGAGCTTGCCGTTGGCGGTGACCGGTAACTGGGTCAGCACGATGAAATGGGTCGGCACCATGTATTCCGGCAAACTGCTGAGCAGCCAGGCCTTGAGGTCCGCTGGCTCCTCGCTGTCGAGCACCAGGTAGGCAACCAACTGCTTGCCACCCTGCACCAGCACCACTGCCTCACGTACCGAAGGGTGTTGGAGCAGGCGCGTTTCGATTTCGCCCAGCTCAATGCGCAAGCCGCGCAACTTTACCTGATGGTCAAGACGGCCGAGGTATTCGATCACGCCGTCAGTGCGCTGGCGCACGCGGTCGCCGGTGCGATAAAGGCGCTCGCCGTTGACGAACGGGCTCGGCACAAAACGCTCGGCAGTCAGCGCCGGGCGCCGGTGATAACTGCGCGCCAGGCCGGTACCGCCCAGGTACAGCTCGCCGGACACACCGGCCGGCACCGGGTTGAGCTGAGCGTCGAGCACGTAGGTGGCGAGGTTAGCGATGGGCCGGCCGATGGGCACGCTGTCGCCGCCTTCATCGATGCAGGTCCAGTGGGTCACGTCGATGGCCGCTTCAGTCGGGCCGTAGAGGTTGAACAACCCGGCTGCTGGCAGCTTGGCAAAGACCTGCCGTTGCGCATCCAGCGGCAAGGCTTCACCGCTGCAGACGATGCGCTTGAGGCTGGCACAGCCTTGCACGCCGGGCTCATGGATAAACGCCTGCAACATCGACGGCACGAAGTGCAAAGTGGTGATGGCGTGGCGGTCAATGGTTTCGATCAGCCGGGCCGGCTCGCGGTGTTCGCCAGGGGCTGCGACCACCAGGCGCGCGCCGGTCATCAGCGGCCAGAAAAATTCCCACACCGACACGTCAAAACTGAACGGGGTTTTCTGCAGCACCGCATCACTGGCCGTCAATTCGTAGGCTTGCTGCATCCAGCACAAGCGGTTGACCAAGGCGCGATGGCTGTTGCCTGCGCCCTTGGGCTTGCCGGTCGAACCGGAGGTGTAAATCACGTAGGCCAGGTTGAGTGCGTGGACGCCACTGTCGGGCGATGCACTGCTGTAGCGTTCCAGCCAACTGGCCGGCTGGTCGAGGGCAATCACCTGAATACGCTCGACCGGCAAGGCGGCGAGCAGGCTTTGCTGGCTGAGCAGCAGCGTGATGCCACTGTCTTCGATCATGTAGCTCAGACGTTCCTGCGGGTATTCCGGGTCCAGCGGCACGTAAGCGCCACCGGCCTTGAGGATGGCCAGCAGGCCCACCACCATTTCGACGGAGCGCTCGACGCACAGCCCCACCAGCACGTCCGGGCCCACGCCCTGCTCGCGCAAAGCATGGGCCAGTTGGTTGGCGCGGGCATTGAGTTGGGCGTAGGTCAAGGTGGTTGCGCCAAACACTAAGGCTGGCGCGTCCGGTGTGCGCTGCACCTGGTCTTCGATCAGTGGGTGGATGCCGCGCTCGGTCGGGTACGCCTCGCCGGTCTGGTTCCACGCATGGACCAGTACGTGCTGCTCATCGTCAGCCAGCATCGGCAATTCACCCACGCGCTGCTCGCCGTCGGCCACCATCGCCTGTAGCAGGCTGATCCAGTGTTGGGCCATGCGCGCAATGGAAGGCGCCTCGAACAGGTCATTGGCGTAGGTCAGCGCAGCATGCAGGGTGCCGGACTTCTCATAGGTATCGAGGGTCAGGTCGAATTGGGTGGTGCGCCCTTGCCATTCCACCAGCGAAAGCTCAAGGCCTGAAGCGGTGTTGACGCTGGCAATGTCGGCCACTACCGGCTGGTGGTTGTACATCACCTGAAACAGCGGCGTATGGCTCAGGCTGCGCTCGACCTTGAGGGCCTCCACCAGGCGCTCAAAGGGCAATTCCTGATGAGCCTGGGCGCCCAGCGCGTGCTCCTTGATGCCTTGCAGCAGTTCGCCAACGCGGGTTTGCCCGGTCAGTTCGGTGCGCAGGACTTGAGTGTTGACGAAAAAGCCGATCAGCCCTTCGACTTCGGTACGGTTGCGATTGGCGATCGGCACGCCGACGCGAATGTCTGCCTGCCCGGTGTAACGGTGCAGCAGCACATTGAAAGCACCCAGCAACAGCATGAACAGCGTGACGTTGTGTTTTTGCGCGCAGGCGCGCAGTTGCGCAGCCAGGCCTGGGTCGATCGCGAAATTATGGCGAGTGCCCTGGTAACTCGGCATCGCCGGACGCGGGTGGTCGGTTGGCAGTTCCAGCACTGGATGCTCGTCGCCCAGACGCGCCTGCCAATACTCGAGCTGACGTGCCTGCTCCCCCGCTTCCAACCAGCGGCGCTGCCACAGGGCGTAGTCGCTGTACTGGATCGGCAATGCCGGCAATTGCGGCGCCTCATTGCGCTCGTGGGCGTCGTAGCAGCGGATGAACTCGTCGATCAGCACGTTCATCGACCAGCCGTCGGAGACGATGTGGTGCAGGGTCAGCAGCAACACATGCTCCTGCGTATCGAGCTTGAGCAATTGCACGCGCAGCAACGGGCCGTGTTCCAGATCGAACGGCAGCAGCGATTGACGCGTCGCCGCGTCGTTGACGGCCTGCTCCTGCTCAACGGCGGCCATGGCGCTGAAGTCCAGGTGCTCGACGACAAGCGAGGGCTCTATCGAAACCTGGGTCAGACGTTCATCGGCCTGGCGTTGGAAGACCGTGCGCAAGGTTTCATGCCGCGCCACCAGGCTGGCGAAGGCTTGCTCCAGCGCACGCAGGCTGAGCGCACCCTTGAGTCGCACGGCGCCGGGCAGATTGTAGGCGCCACTGGCCGGGTCCAATTGCCACAGAAACCACATACGCTGCTGCGCGTACGAGAGCGCCTGGCGATCCTCTGCCTCCACGCTTGCCGGAATCGGAAACCGGGAAAAATCCACGCCCTCTTTCTGCAACGCCTGCAGGAATACTTGGCGTTTTTCCAGGGGTAACCCGATAAACCGGCGAGCAAGTTTCAAGGAGTCTTCAGCATTCATTTCTTGGAGTCCGGAGCAATAGGCAGGAAGCACAAAGGCACGTCGTCCCTATAAAACGAACCGGGCGGGGAAAAATTAGCGGGGGGATGAGAGGCTTGGAGCGAGGTGTCATCAAGGGTTACATCAATCTCAGCCAAGACACACGAAGCCGGGCTAGCATTGACGAACACCACTTTTTGCAACTACATTTAGTTACACGCAGGGAACGCCGTGTCCAAAAATGAAAAGCTGCTCGCCAAACTGCTCAACGAGCGCATGGCCTTTACCTGGCCAGAGCTCGAAACGCTACTCAAGCGTCTTGGCTACACACAGATTGAAGGGGCTGGAAGCCGCGTCAAATTCCACATCGGCGACCCCAGTGCAATGATCACCTTGCACAGGCCTCACCCCGGCAACGAACTGAAACACTACATTCGGCGCCAGATCATCGAACAATTGAAATCAGGAGACCTGATTCAGTGAACAACCAACTGAAACACAACGGCTACATCGGCTCTATCGAAGCCAGCCTCGAAGACAATTGCCTGTTTGGCAAAGTGCTGTTTATCAAGGCGCTGGTCAGCTATGAGGGCAAAACCGTCGCGGAGCTGGACAGCGCTTTTCGGGAAGCCGTGGATGACTATCTCGCTACGTGCCTGCGCCTGGGGCAAACGCCGGAAAAGCCGTGCAAGGGTTCATTCAACGTGCGGGTCGGCCATGACCTGCATTTAGCGGCAGCCCTGGCGGCGACCCGTAAGAAGGTGACGCTCAACGACCTGACTCGCCAAGCATTGAATGAGTTTTTGCAACATCACTGTTCAGAACCTTTACCGGCAATCGGCTGATCAGCCCAACCGCCGATAACCCAGCACAGCCGACCCCAACACCACTGCGCCCGCCGCCAACGCCACCCAAAAGCCGCTGGTAGCGCCGAAATGGTCAATCATCCAACCGGAGCTGGCGGCGCCGATGGCCACGCCGATGCTCAGGCCAGTGATCAACCAGGTCATGCCTTCGGTCAGGCGGCTGGGCGGGACGATTTGCTCCACCAACGCCATGGACACAATCAGCGTCGGAGCAAAAAACAGGCCGGAGATAAAGACCGCGACGGCCAATCCGGGAATGTGGGTTACCAGCAGCAACGGCAAGGTGGTCAACGCCGTCGCCACACCGCAGAACAGGAACTGGCGCGGCAACGGCGCCTTGAGCTTGAGCGTGCCAAAGGCCAACCCCGCCAGGCAGGAGCCGATGGCATACACCGAGAGCACAATGCTCGCAGCCGCCGGTTGGCCCTGATGCTGGGCGAATGCGACGCTGACTACATCCACCACGCCGACGATCACGCCCATGGCCAGCAACAGGATCATCAGGATCAGTACCGACGGTGAGGCGATCAGCCAACCGCCGTGATGGTTCTCGTGTTCATGTACCGGTGGCTCAGTTGCGCGTTGCAGCACGAAGGTGGTCACCCCCACCGCCAGCAGCAGCGCTGCCACCAAGGGCCCTGCTTGCGGAAACAGCACCACACTCAGGCCAACCGAGATCGGCGGGCCGATGATGAAACACACCTCGTCGAGCACCGACTCAAGGGCAAATGCGGTCTGCAACTTGGGCTGGCCGCGGTACAACTCGGTCCAGCGCGCCCGCACCATGGCCGACATATTGGGCATGCAACCGGCCAGGGCGGCGAACACAAACAACGTCCAGCTTGGCGCCTGCAACCCAGTGCACAGCAGCAACAGCAACAACGCCCCACCGCCAATCAGCGCCGCGATCGGCAGCACCCTGCCCTGGCTGTAGCGGTCCACTAACCGCGAAACCTGCGGTGCACAAAACGCCGTGGCCAGGGCGAACACCGCCGCCACCGCGCCCGCCAGACCAAAGCCGCCGTGCACTTGCGACAGCATGGTGATCAGGCCGATACCGGTCATCGATATCGGCATGCGCGCAAGCATGCCGGCCAGCACAAATGCCTTGCTGCCAGGAGCGTGGAACAACTCGGCGTAGGGATTTGCCATCCTGCTTGTCCTCATCCTCAAGACCTTGAAGCTTGCTATCGGCAGTCATCAAGGCAAAATACATACGGTGCGTATGTGGCAAATCATGCGTAACATACGCAGCGTATGTCAATCTCTCAAACACCTTCGCGAGCCCTACCCATGAGCCGAGCCCGTGCCGAAATGATCGAAGAAACCCGCGCCCGCCTGATCGCCAGCGCCCGCCAAGCCTTCGCCACACAGGGCTATGCCAACACGTCGATGGACGACTTCACTGCACGCGCCGGCCTGACCCGTGGTGCGTTGTACCATCACTTTGGTGACAAGAAAGGCCTATTGGCCGCCGTGGTCGCCCAACTCGACAGCGAAATGGACGCGCGACTGCAGCACATCACCGATCAGGCCCAGGACCCGTGGGAAGGGTTTCGCGAACGCTGCCGAACGTATTTGCGCATGGCCCAGGACGACGAAATCCAACGCATCGTATTGCAGGATGCGCCGGCCGTGCTTGGCGATACCGGGTCGCAGCATCACTGCGTCGCGTCGCTGGGCCAGTTGCTTGAGGACTTGATGCAGGCCGGAGCCATCGAACAAGGCCCCAGCGTCGCACTGGCGCAGTTGATCAATGGCAGCCTGGTCAACACCGCGCTGTGGATCGCCCGCGATGAACACCCGGGCGATCGCTTGGAGCAAGGTTTGCAAGGTCTGGAATTACTGCTGCGCGGGTTGAAGCAACAAGCCCGCGCTACACCAGCCGCTTGATCTGCTTGTGCCGCCACACCAGCCGGTAATACGCAGTCTGCAGCGCCAGCATCGCCAGGTAGGTCACCGGAAACGCCATCCACACCCCTTCCAGGCCGAAGTGCGCATTGAGCAAATACGCCATCGGCAGCTCAACGCACAGTACGCAGAAAATCGAGATGGCGACCGGCATCAGCACCACGCCGCTGGCGCGCATGATCCCGCCCACTACCGCCTGGAAGCCGAAGACCAAAACGCTCCAGAGCATAATGTGCAGCAAGTGCTCGGCATTGAGCCGCGCCGCGTCGTCGGTGATGAACAGCCCCAACAGCCAGTGCGACAACAGGTAACCGAGCACAATCAATCCACCCGTCAGGCAGGTGTTGATCAGCAGGCCGGTGCGCAGGATCGGCCCGATTCGCTCCAGGCGCCCGGCACCGATCGCCTGGGCCCCGAGGATCGAGGCGGTGATTGCAATCGACAGCGCCGGGAACTGCACGTAATTGACGATCTGCGTCACCGCGCCGTACGCCGCTGTGGCCTGGGAGCCGTGGCTGTTGACCAGCGCCAGGATGACCAATTCGGACAGCGACAGCACCACCATCTGCAAGCCCGTCGGCAAGCCGATGCGCAGCACTTTGCCGAGGATCGCCCGGTCCAGGCGCAACGCAGCCAGCAACTCACGGTCCGGCGCCATCACATGGTTTTTGTGGCGCAGGCGCAAGATCAAGAACAGCATCGCCAAGGCGTTACCGACCAGGCCCGCGTACACCGCGCTCTGGATGCCCATGGGCGGCAGGCCGATCCAGCCGCGAATCAGCGCCGGCGTCAGCAACAGGCCGACCAGGGTCGAGACCATCAGCGCCAGCAGCGGCGAGACCGTGTCACTCACGCCGCGCAGCAACTGGGTGTAGAGGATGAAGACCAACAGTAACGGCATGATCAGCATCATCGCCTGGGCATAACCCACGGCATCGTCGAGCACATCCACCGGGGTGCCCAACCCCTGCAACGCCGGGCGCGCGAACAGGCTGCCGAGCACCGCCGCGATCAGGCCGACCAGCGCGCCAAGGGTCAGCGTCGCACCGGTGATCACCTTCACCATCCCGGTTTCCTGCGCGCCCCAGGCCTGGCCGATCAGCACCGAAGCGCCCGCCCCCAGGCCGATCACCAGGGCAATAAAGAAAAACACGATGGGAAACATCCCCGACACCGCCGCCAGTGCCTGGGTGCCGAGCATTTGCCCGACATAGATGCCATTGAGGGTGCCGGAAAAGCTTTGCAGAAAATTGGACAGCACCATCGGTGCCAAAAAAATCAGGTAGATCTGCCACAACGGCCGTTGCTGAGTGACTTCCATGGTCGTTCGAGTCCCGGAATTATTGTTAGACGGGGAAAGCATTGCGCGACAGCCAGGCCAGGTACGTCTGCACATCCTTTGGCCAGTGCCCGATCTTGCTGGCGAAGGCCGCCGCATCTTCAGCGAACAATGCCCGCGAAGCGTCTTCAAACCCAGGCAGGTCGCCGCCGATGGCGCTCATGAAACGATAGCTGGCTTCCTTGGCCTGGCGCGCCTGATCACGGCCAGCGCTGGCATTTCGCGCTTCATCCACCAACCGGCGCAAGGCCGCCGAGGCGCCGCCGGGTTGTTGGCCCAGCCATTCCCAATGGCGCGGCAGCAGCGTGACTTCCCGCGCGACCACACCCAGCTTCGGGCGGCCCACCGTAGGGGCTGCCCGAAGCTCTTCGTCGAGTGACGTGTCTGCGGGTTGCTCGGGCGCATAACCGCCTGGCCATGGGTAATCGACTTGGGCGCCGGTGGCGTCATCAAAGACCAGAAAGGTGCCGGCGGTCAGGTCCAGCCCCGCCAGGGTTTCGGCCACCGCCGAATAGGCGCCGGCCGCCACCCGTTGGTGACGCAAGAAGGCAGTGCACAGAGGCGTGTGTTGCGTTGGCATGGCTTATTACCCGGATGTTATTTGTTTTACCCGGATTATATTAGCCGTAATGGGTCGACATGCAAGGCTATTGTCTCGAAACATCCAATTGTTCACCCCGCACCGTTACCCGCATCCCTTGCACAGCAGGATCGCGCAGCAAGCACTCCGCAATCGCCGGTTCCAGCTCCACCCGCACGCGGCGGCCCAGCGCACGCGCGCCAAACCGAGCGTCGTGCTGACGACACAACCATGCCCGCGCCGACGCATCCACGCTTAATGAGCGCTGGTGCGCCGCCAGACGCTGATTGAGCTTCTCCAGCTCCACGTCCAGTAGCGCATCAAGCCAGTGCCTGTCGAGAGGTTCGAACATCAGGATACGATCGATGCGGTTGAGAAACTCCGGCTCGAAATGCCCATGCAACGCCTCCTCCAACACCGCCGCTTCGCTTCTTACAAACACCCGTAGCAGCCGCCGCCAGCCCTGAGTGAAGCGTTGGCGATGACGACGCGCCTGGTGCGCGCCGATGTTGCTGGTCATGAAAATCAGGCTGTTACGAAAATCCAAGGTGCGCGTGCCACCCGCCAGGGTCAGTTGGCCGTTTTCAAGAATGCCCAGCAGGCTGCGCACCACCTCCTGGCTGGCTTTTTCCAGCTCATCGAACAACACGATGCCAGGGCGGCTGTAGCTGCCCTGGATCAATTCGCTGTTGAACAGGCTGATGCCTTCCTTGCTGCCCACGTACCCCGGCGGCGCGCCGGTCAGTGCGGCGGCGTAATGCTCCTGGGCCAGGGTGTGCATGTCGATGCGGCAAAACCCGTCGGCCCGGCCATGCAGCGCCTGGGCCAGCAGGCGCACGATTTCGGTTTTGCCCACGCCCGTCGGGCCCATGAACAGGTTGACGCTCAATGGCCGATCGCGCTCGCCGATATCGGCCTTGACCACCTTGAGCAGCCGCTCCACCTGCGCCAACGCCGCGTCCTGGCCAACGATGCGGCTGCGCAACAGCGCCATCACCTGCGCCGGGTCAAAGGTAAACCGCATGCCCTACTCCGCTGTTTTTTCTTTACCGCCATGGGGCAGTTGCCCCACCGGGCACTCGGCGACACCCACGGTGCTGCGGGTGATTTTCTCGACATTTTCCTGAGCCTTTTGCGCGTCCAGCACCCAGGTGCGGTAGAACTCGAACGGGCAGTCCGCCACGCCCTTGTCGCCATCGCCCGAGGCATGCATGCCGGTGTAGCCACGGTGCAGCAACTTGAACAGGTGGTTCTGCGACTGGTCGTTGGCCCGCGCATCGCGAATCTGCGACACCGACAGTTGCGCGTACTGAATACCCATCTCTTCCTCGCCGCACTCGCCCAAGGTGCGCCCGTCAAAGCCGATGATCGCCGAGTGACCGAAGTACGAATACACCCCGTCGAACCCCGCCGCATTCGCCACCGCCACATAGCAGTTATTCGCCCAAGCCATGCTCTTGGACATCTGCACCTGCTGCTCCTTGGCCGGGTACATATAGCCCTGGCAACGCACGATCAACTCGGCGCCCTTCATGGCGCAGTCGCGCCAGATTTCCGGATAGTTACCGTCATCGCAGATGATCAGGCTGATCTGCATGCCCTTGGGCCCGTCGCACACATAGGTGCGATCGCCCGGATACCAGCCTTCGATCGGGCACCAGGGAATGCACTTGCGGTAGCGCTGCACGATTTCGCCAAGGTTATTGATCAACACCAGCGTGTTGTAGGGCGCCTTGTGCGGGTGCTCCTCGTGGCGCTCGCCGGTCAGGGAAAATACGCCCCAGGTGTTGGCTTGACGGCACGCGGCCGAGAAGATCGCCGTCTCTTCGCCGGGAATGCTCGCGGCCGTGGCCATCATCTCGTCGTGGTCGTACATGATGCCCATGGTGCTGTATTCGGGGAACACCACCAGGTCCATGCCGGGCAGGCCCTGCTTCATGCCGAGAATAATCTCGGCAATCTTCTTCGCGTTGTCGATGACTTCGGCCTTGGAATGCAGGCGCGGCATCTTGTAGTTCACCACCGCGACACCGACGGTGTCCGGGCTGCTGGAAATGTCGCCATGACGCATAACAACGCTCCTGGTCTAGTGACTGATCATCCACGGCCGAGGCCCGGTCCTGGTCTTGAGGCCCAAGGGGTTGGCCTTGCTCGGTTCGACTTTCTTGCTGGTGCCGCAGCAACTGCAACCGGCCGGATGTTTGCGGCCTTCCTGGTATTCGCCGACGGTTTGCGGCGCATGGGCGCTGCGCTCGTTGCCGGCGATCGCCTTGCGCTGGTTGGCCGACAGCGTTTGCAAGGCCGGGGCCGAGACCCTGAGCTGCCCGCCCGGCCCTTCGCAGTACGGGCATTGGCTGGGTTCGTTGCGCTGGGCGATGGGCCGCAGCATCGTGAACGTGCCGCAGGTGGCACAGGCATATTCGTAGGTCGGCATGGCTACAGGTCCGGGGCAATGGGCAGGTCGATGCTGCCGTCGAGGAACTTGGTGGGGCCGTTGGCGTTGGGGTTGATGTCGAACTCGAAGATTTCCGTCGGCAGCCACAAGGTCGCGCAGGCATTCGGAATGTCCACCACGCCGCTGATATGCCCCTGCACCGGCGCCGAGCCGAGCAAGGCATAACCCTGGGCCGGCGAGTAGCCGAATTTGGTCAGGTAGTTGATCGCATTCAGGCAGGCCTGGCGGTAGGCGACGTTGACGTCCAGGTAGTGCTGCTGGCCCTGTTCGTCCACCGAAATGCCTTCGAAGATCAGGTAGTTCTTGTAGTTGGGCGTGATCGGGCTGGGCTTGAACACCGGGTTCTTGATCCCGTACTTGGCCATGCCGCCCTTGATCAGCTCGACTTTCATGTGCACCCAGCCGGCCATTTCGATGGCGCCGCAAAAGGTGATTTCGCCGTCGCCCTGGCTGAAGTGCAGGTCGCCCACCGACAGCCCGGCGCCGTTGACATAGACCGGGAAGAAAATCTTCGAACCGCGCGACAGGTCCTTGATATCGCAGTTGCCGCCATGCTCACGCGGCGGCACCGTGCGTGCGCCGGTCGCAGCCGCGTCGTCACGGGCCTGGCCCTTGAGCTTGCCCATGTGTGCAGTGGCGGCCAATGGCGCATTGGCCAGCGGCGGCACGCGGGTCGGGTTGGTGTCGATCAGTTCCTGCTCGCGGCGGTTCCAGTCGGCGAGCATCACCGGGTCGGGCAGGCAGCCGATCAGGCCGGGGTGGATCAGGCCGGCAAAGTTAACCCCCGGAATGTGCCGCGAACGGGTGAACATGCCTTTGAAATCCCAGATGGCTTTCTGGGCGCTGGGGAAATGATCGGTGAGAAAACCGCCGCCGTTCTGCCGCGAAAAGAAGCCGTTGAAGCCCCACTGCGAGTCAGCCTTGGCGCCGATATCGAGCAAGTCCACCACCAGCAAATCACCCGGTTCGGCGCCGTGCACACCCACCGGGCCTGACAGGTAATGCACGGTGGACAGGTCCACGTCGCGCACATCACTGGCATCGTCATTGTTCTTGATCGCGCCGGCAGTCCAGTCGTAGGTTTCCAGAATGAAGTCATCGCCGGGCTTCACCCAGCACGCCATCGGGATATCCGGGTGCCAGCGGTTATGGATATTTTCGTTTTCAGTGACGGGCTGGTTGAGGTCGACTTTGATCAGCGTTTCGGTCATGGACTGGCTCCTGGGCGGATGGTCTGGTGCGTGGAATCCAGTCTCGGGGAGCCAGGGAAAACGGGAAATACGTTGGATGACGTATGAGATTTTCAGAGCAGACACAAAACAACGGTGGGAGCGGGCTTGCTCGCGAAAGCGGTGTGTCAGTTAACAGATAAGTCGACTGGTACACCGCATTCGCGAGCAAGCCCGCTCCCACATTAGAACTGTGTTGTCTTAGACGGACAGGTAGCGGCTTATGGTCGCCTCATCCACCCGATCCCGAGTCTCTTCAATCACAAACCGGCCCTTCTCGATCACTAGAAAGCGGTCGGCAATCTCCAGGGTGAACGACAGCACTTGCTCGGACACCACGATGGTCAAATCGCGCAGGTTGCGAATCTCTTTGAGCGTGCGCGCAATGTCCTTGATGATCGACGGCTGGATGCCCTCCGTCGGCTCGTCGAGCAACAACACCTTGGGGTTGGTCGCCAGCGCCCGCGCAATCGCCAGTTGCTGTTGCTGCCCACCGGACAGGTTGCCGCCCTTGCGCGACTGCATGTCATGCAGCACCGGAAACAGCGCATACAAGTCCTCCGGCACCTTGCCGCGGGCCGACGCCGGCAACCCGGTCTGGATATTTTCCAGCACCGTCATGCTCGGAAAAATCATGCGGCCCTGGGGCACATACGCAATCCCGCGCGCCACCCGCTCATGGGTCTCCAGCGCCGACACATCGTGCCCGTCCACACTGACCAAGCCTTGCCACTGCGGCAAAATGCCCATCAGGCTCTTGAACAGCGTGGTCTTGCCCATGCCATTGCGACCCATCACCGCGACGATCTCGCGCTTGGCCACATTCAGGTGCAGATCGTGGAGGATCTGGCTCTGCCCGTAACCACAGGACAACTGGTCGATCTTGAACATGCCGGTTTCCTCAGTGGCCCAAATACACTTCGATAACTTTAGGGTTGCTTTGCACCGACTCCATGCTGCCCTCGGCCAGCACCTTGCCCTGGTGCAGCACCGTGACCTTGTGAGCGATGCTTTTGACGAACTCCATGTCGTGCTCAATCACCAGCACCGAGCGGCCCTGGCTGATGCGGTTGAGCAACTCGGCAGTTTGCGTGCGCTCGTTGACGCTCATGCCCGCCACCGGTTCATCCAGCATCAGCAACTCCGGGTCCTGCATCAGCAGCATGCCGATTTCCAGCCACTGCTTTTGCCCGTGGGACAGCAGGTCGGCCTGTTGCTGCAGCAAATCACCGAGGAAGATTTCCCGCGCCACTTCTTCCACCCGCGCAATCACCTGAGCGCTGCGCTTGAAAAACAGCGCGCCCCACACCTTGCGCCCGGCGGGGTAAGACATCTCGAGGTTTTCAAACACCGTGAGGTTTTCGTAGATCGACGGGTTCTGGAATTTGCGGCCCACGCCGGCGCGCACGATGTTGTACTCGCGCATCCTGGTCAGTTCCTGACCGTCGAACTGGATGCTGCCGCTGGTAGCGCGGGTCTTGCCGCAGATCAGGTCGAGCACCGTGGTCTTGCCGGCGCCATTGGGGCCGATCACCACGCGCACTTCATTGCGGTCGATGTACAGGTTGAGGTTGTCGACCGCCTTGAAGCCGTCGAACGACACGGTGAGGCCTTCGATGGCCAGCACCGGTTTTTTCATTTCAAAGCCGACGGCGGTCATGGCTGGGTCTCCAGGATGTTGCTTTTGGCGTTGGGTTTAATTGCCGGACTCACCGGGGGCGCCGCCACGGGTTTGCGCCGCAGCAGCTTGGCCAATGCCTGGCGACCGTGGCTGTCCCACAACCCGGCCAGGCCATTGGGGAAGTACATGACCACGGCGATGAACAGCCCGCCCATCAGGTACAGCCATAACTCAGGAAAGGACTCTGAAAAATACGTCTTGCCGTAGTTCACCAGCAGCGCGCCATACACCGCGCCAAGCAGCGACATGCGCCCGCCCACCGCGGCGAAAATCACCATTTCGATCGACGGCACGATGCCCACGAACGACGGCGACATAAAGCCCACCTGCAAGGCGAACATCGCCCCGCCAATCGCCGAAAACGCGGCGGCCACGCAGAACACGAAGATCTTGAAACTGGCCACGTCATAGCCGGAAAACCGCACGCGCTCTTCTTTGTCGCGCATCGCCATCAGCAGCCGGCCCAGCTTGGACGCGAGGATAAAACGGCCGATAAAGATGCAGCCGAACAGCAGGCCGGCGTTGATGAAATACAGGATCATTTTCGCGCTGTCGGTGCGCAGGTCCCAGCCCAGCAGGGTCTTGAGGTCGGTGATGCCGTTGACGCCACCGGTCAACCCTTGCTGGCCGACGATCAGCACGGTAAGGATCAGCGCAATCGCCTGCGTGACGATGGAGAAATACACATCGCCCACGCGCCGTTTGAACAGCGCTATGCCGATGATAAATGCCAGCAGCACCGGCACCGCGATCACCGCCACCAGCGTGAAGCTGAAACTGTGAAACGGCTGCCACAGCCAGGGCAGTTCGGTGATCTGGTTCCAGTCCATGAAGTCCGGAATGCCCGGTGTGGATTGGATCTTGGTGCTCTCGGGGTCGGAGGCTTCCAGCTTGAGGAACATCGCCATGCAGTAACCGCCGACGCCGAAGAACACACCCTGCCCCAGGCTGAGAATGCCGCCATAGCCCCAGCACAGCACCAGGCCCACGGCGACGAACGCGTAGGTCAGGTATTTGCCGACCATGTTCAGGCGGAACGCGTCCAACGTCAGGGGAAACACCACCAGCACCAGCAACGCCAACAACACGATACCGATCAGGTTTTGCTGGCCGCCCAGCAGCTTGTCTAAGGCCTTCATCTGCTCGCCTCTACTTGCGCACTTTGATGGAGAACAACCCTTGCGGGCGCAGCATCAGGATCAGAATTACCGAGGACAACGTGAGTACCTTGGCCATCGAGCCACTGAGGAAAAACTCCGACAGCGATTGGGTCTGGGCGATCACGAACGCCGAGGCGATGGTGCCGAACAGGCTCTGCGCACCGCCAAACACCACCACCAGGAAGGTGTCGACGATGTACTGCGAACCCGCCGTCGGCCCGGTGGAGCCGATGGTGGTAAATGCTGCGCCCGCGACACCGGCGACGCCGCAGCCGAGGGCGAAGGTCATGCGGTCGACCTTGCGCGTATTGATCCCCACCGCGCGACTCATGAGACGGTTCTGCACGGTGGCGCGCACCTGCAGGCCCCACCGCGAGCGGTACAGCATCAGGAAGATCGCGGCGGTCAGCAGCAGGGTCAGGCCCATCATGAACAGGCCGTTGCGCGGGATTTCGATGGCATCGGTGAAATTCACCGAGCCCATCAGCCAGGCCGGCGGTTCGGCGCTGACTTCACGGGCGCCGAACACCGAACGAAAGGTTTGCTGCATCACCAGGGACAACCCCCAGGTGGCAAGCAAGGTGTCCAGCGGGCGCTTGTACAACCGGCTGATCATCGCCCACTCCACCAGCCAGCCGACGGCACCGGCGACGAGGAATGACAGGGCAATGGCAACGAAGAAGTAATAGGGTTGAAAACTTGGCGCAAAGTGCGCGGTGAGGCTGGAGCACACGTAGGTGGTGTAGGCGCCAATGGTCAGGAACTCCCCGTGCGCCATGTTGATCACGCCCATCTGGCCAAAGATGATCGCCAGCCCCAATGCCATCAGCAACAGCACGCAGAATACGGACAAACCGTTGAACCCCTGCATCGCCGCGATGGCTCCAAATTCCGATAGCCATTCCATGATGATGGTCTCCTGAGCGGGAGGTTGAAATGCAATCTGCTGTTGATTTATGTGAGAGCTGGCTTGCCTGCGATGCTGGCGACTCGGTCTTTCAGTTACACCGAGGTGATGCCATCGCAGGCAAGCCAGCTCCCACACAAAGCCAGTTCCCACAGTTGGATCTATGTGTGCCTAAAACTTACTGATAGCCCTTGGGGAAAGGATTCGGCTCGATCAGATCCGACTCGTAGATCACCTTGAACTGGCCGTCAGGCTGCACTTCGCCGATACGCGACTTGCTCCACAGGTGATGGTTCTCGTGGATCTTCACGTAGCCTTCCGGCGCGTTTTTCAGCTCGATGCCAGGGCTTGCCGCCACGACTTTATCCACGTCGAAACTGCCGGCCTTTTCCACCGCTGCTTTCCACAACCAAGGGCCGAGGTACGCCGCCTGGGTCACATCGCCGATCACCGCGTCCTTGCCGTACTTGGCCTTGAAGGCTTCGACGAAGGCTTTGTTGTTCGGGTTGTCCAGGCTCTGGAAATACTTCATCGAGGCGTAGAAACCGGCCATGTTTTCGCCGCCGATGCCGAGCAACTCGTCTTCGGTGACCGACAGGGTCAGCAGGGTTTGTTTGGACGAATTCACCCCCGCCGCATTGAGTTGTTTGTAGAACGCCACGTTGGAGCCGCCGACCACGGCCGCAAACACCACGTCCGGCTTCTTCAGTTTGACCTTGTTGATCAACGAGCCGAACTGAGTGTTGCCCAGCGGGTAGTAGTCTTCGCCAACCACCGTGCCGTGCAGCACGTTTTCAATGTGCTTGCGCGCGATCTTCATCGAGGTGCGTGGCCAGATGTAGTCCGAGCCGACCAGGTAGAAGGTCTTGGCGCCCTTGGTCTTGGCAATCCAGTCGAGGCTGGCGAGGATCTGCTGGGTGGCTTCCTGGCCGGTGTAGATCACGTTTTTCGACTGTTCCAGGCCTTCATAGAAGGTCGGGTAATAGAGCAAGCCGTTTTCTTTCTCGAAGATCGGCAGCACGGCTTTGCGTGAAGCCGACGTCCAGCAGCCGAACACGGCGGCGACCTTGTCGTTGACCAGCAGCTTCTTGGCTTTTTCGGCAAAGGTCGGCCAGTCGGAGGCACCGTCTTCCTGGATTACTTTGATCTGGCGTCCCAGGATCCCGCCCGAAGCGTTGATCTGTTCGATGGCCAGGCGCTCGGCCTGGATCGAGCCGGTTTCGGAAATCGCCATGGTACCGGTGGCCGAGTGCAACTGGCCGACGGTGACTTCGGTCGGGGTCACGGCCAGGCCTTCGTTATCGGCCAGCACGCCCTGGCTGAACAGAGCGGCCGCCAGTAAAGACAAGGCCAACAGCGGTGTGGAGCGGATCAATCGTGGTGCCATGGGGCGACTCCTCTGCAATGAGGGGGTCAGCATGGCGGCAGCCGGCCATCGCGGGTATACGCAGCCTGACGTAACCCTGTACGTCATTTGACGTATGCCGTTGCGCACCATTTCGGCGCAGGATCACGCCCGCCCTGACACTGGAGATCAACTCTGAGAGGGGCTTGCCCCCGATAGCGGCCTGGCAGTCAGTGCATTTGCCATTGGCCCACCGCGATCGGGGGCAAGCCCCCTCCCACATTTGCATTTCAGCGCACTTGAGGGCATGGAACTTGCTCGCCAACCTCGCCCTCCTCTGGAGTTAACCACCGTGCACCCTTCCTCCGGCACCCAGCGCATCGTCAAGATCCGCCGCGACTACAACACCTGGGTCGCCGACGAGACCATGGAAGACTATGCCCTGCGCTACACGCCCAAATCCTTTCGCAAGTGGTCGGAACTGCGCATCGCCAACACTGCCCTGGGCGCCGTGTCCTTTTTGGCGCTGGAAGCCATCGGCGGCGTGCTCGCCTTGAGCTATGGCTTCACCAACACCTTCTGGGCGATCCTGGCGATCAGCCTGGTGATCTTCCTCACCGGCCTGCCCATCAGCTATTACGCCGCCCGTTACGGCGTGGACATGGACCTGCTGACCCGCGGCGCCGGCTTTGGCTACATCGGCTCGACCATCACCTCGTTGATTTATGCCAGCTTCACGTTCCTGTTCTTCGCGCTGGAAGCGGCAATCATGGCCCTGGCCCTGGAGCTGTATTTCCACATTCCGCTGGCCATCGCCTATGTGATCTGCTCATTGATGGTGATTCCGCTGGTGGCCTACGGCGTAACCCTGATCAGCCGCCTGCAATTGTGGACGCAACCGCTCTGGCTGCTGTTGCTGGTGCTGCCATACGGCTTTGTCTGGTGGAAAAACCCTGACGCCTTCAGCGACTGGACCAGCTTTGTCGGACGCAGTGGCGATGGCGGCGGTTTTAATTTGCTGTCGTTCTGCGCCGCCTGCACCGTGGCGCTGTCGCTGGTCACGCAGATCGGCGAACAGGTCGACTACCTGCGCTTCCTGCCGGAAAAGACCGCCGCCAACCGCAAACGCTGGTGGGCCGCCCTGCTCTGCGCCGGGCCCGGCTGGATCATTCCCGGCGCGTTGAAAATGTTCGCCGGGGCGTTTCTGGCGTTTCTCGCCCTGCAACATGAAATCTCCATGGAACGCGCTGCCGAGCCGACTCAGATGTACCTCGTCGCGTTCCGCTACGTATTCAGCTCGCCGGAATGGGCGCTCGGCGCGATGGTGCTGTTCGTGTTCATCTCACAGATGAAAATCAACCTGACCAACGCCTACGCCGGCTCCCTGGCTTGGTCGAACTTTTTCGCCCGCGTGACCCACAGCCACCCCGGCCGCGTGGTGTGGCTGGTGTTCAACGTGGCCATCGCGCTGATGCTGATGGAGCTGGGCGTATTCGATGTGATCGACCAGGTGCTGGGGCTCTACGCCAACATCGCGATTGCCTGGATCGGCACGCTGGTGGCCGACCTGGTGATCAATAAGCCGCTGGGCCTGTCGCCCAAACACATCGAGTTCAAGCGCGCGCACCTTTACGACATCAACCCGGTGGGCGTCGGCTCGATGCTGATTGCCTCGCTGCTGTCGATCCTCGCCCACTTCGGCCTGTTCGGCGCCCTCGCCCAGGCCGCGCCGCCCTTCGTCGCGCTGGGCACGGCGCTGATCATGGCGCCGCTGTTGGCCTGGCTGACCCAAGGCAAGTACTACATCGCGCGTACCAGCGACGTGACCCTGATTCACCCGGTGGCCCCCGCCACCCACGCGGTGTGTGGGCTGTGCAGCAACCCGTTCGAAACCGCCGATATGGCGTTTTGTCCGGCCTACAGCACGCCCATCTGTTCGCTGTGCTGCTCGCTGGATGCGCGTTGCGGTGACCGGTGCAAACCTCATGCGCGCCTGGTCACGCAGTTCGAAGGCGTATTGCGCTGGCTGCTGCCCACCACCCTGATGCCGCGCCTGCATACGCGGCTGGCGCACTACCTGGGGTTGTTGCTGGTGCTGGTGCTGCTGCTCGCCGGCGCGCTGGCGCTGATCTACGTACAGGCCGCCCAAGGGTTGCCGCATTCGGAGACCTTGTATCAGGCGTTTTTCAAGGCGTTCCTCACCCTATCGGTATTGGCCGCCGTGCTCGCCTGGTGGGTAGTGCTGACCCGCGAAAGCCGGCGTGTCGCCCAGGAAGAATCCGACCGCCAGACCCTGCTTTTAATGCAGGAAATCGACGCCCACAGCCTCACCGACCAAGCCCTACAACACGCCAAAGAGGCCTCCGAAGCCGCGAACGCCGCCAAAAGCCGTTACGTCACCGGGCTGTCTCACGAGCTGCGCACGCCGCTGAACAGCATCCTTGGTTTCACCCAGATCCTGCAGCGCGACAACGCCATGCCCGAGCAGCATCAGGACGCGCTGGCGACTATCCTGCGCAGCGGCTCGCACCTGCTGTCGCTGATCGATGGCCTGCTCGACGTGGCCAAGATCGAGGCTGGCAAACTGCGCCTGGAACTCACGGAAATCCCCTTTCCCGAGTTGATCCACGACCTGGAACAGATGTTCACCCCACAAGCCCAGGACAAGGGCCTGCGCTTTCGCCTGGACTGCGTGGGCAAGATCCCGGCCGTGGTGCGTGGCGATGAAAAGCGCGTGCGCCAGATCCTGATCAACCTGCTCGGCAACGCGGTGAATTTCACCGACAGCGGCGAGGTCTGCCTGCGGGTCAGTTATCGGCGCGAGACCGCCAACTTTGAAATCATCGACACCGGGATCGGCATCGACCCTGGGCAGATCGAGCGGATTTTCCAGCCATTCGAGCGCGGCGATCTGATGCGCCAGGACAAGGGCGTGGGCCTGGGGCTGACCATCACGCGCATGCTCACCTCGCTGATGGGCGGCGAATTGCGCGTCACCAGTGAGCTGGACAAAGGCACGTGTTTCCAGGTGCGGCTGTTCCTCTCGCAAGTGCGCGCGCCGCAGGCGGTGGTGCACGTGGAGCACGACATCATCGGTTATCACGGTGTGCGCCGGCGCATCCTGGTGGTGGACGACCATGTGGACCATCGCAAGGTGCTCAGTGGCATGCTCACACCGCTGGGGTTTGAAGTGATCCAGGCCAGCAATGGCCAGGACGCGATCCGCCAGGTGGCGCTGCTGGCGCCGGACCTGATCCTGATGGACCTGTCGATGCCAACTCTGGATGGCTGGGAAACCAGCCGCTTGATCCGCCGCAATGCGCTGTCCAGCGCGCCGATCATCGTGATCTCGGCCAACGCCTTTACCGACGACCGCGAACGCAGCATCGCCGCCGCCTGCAACGATTACCTGGCCAAACCGGTGCGCACCCCGGAACTGCTCGGGTGCCTGCAACAGCACTTGGACCTGCAATGGTTGCGGCGTACCCGAACGTCCACGCCGCCTGCACCGCCCAGCGTATTGCCCAGCCCTGAAGACCTCGCCGCCCTCGCCGAACTCAGCGCCATCGGCTACGTGCGCGGCTTGCACGAAAAACTCGACACCATCCTGGAACATCGCCCGGACGCCGCGCCTTTCATCGCCAAAGTGCGCGGGCTGCTCAAGGGGTTCCGCCTGGATGAACTCAACCGAACCTTAAAGGAGGCCGAAGATGAATGCGCTCACCCGCAGCACTGAACCTGGCGTGGTGCTGATCGTCGATGACACCCCGGACAACCTCGCCATGCTCTCCGACGCCCTTGATGACGCCGGCTACATGGTGCTGGTGGCACTGGACGGCCTCAGCGCGTTGAACCGCGTGCAACGCCGGCGCCCGGACCTGATCCTGCTGGACGCGATGATGCCCGGGCTGGACGGTTTCGAAACCTGCCGTCGGCTCAAGGCCCAACCGGCCAGCGCAGACATCCCGGTGGTGTTCATGACCGGGCTGACCGACAGCAAGCACGTGGTGCAGGGGTTTGAGGTGGGTGGCAGCGATTACGTGACCAAGCCGATCCAGACGGATGAGGTATTGGCGCGGGTAGCAGCGCATTTGCGTACATCACGGATCCTGCTCTCGGCGCGTGCCGCGACGCAGCCGAGCATGCTGACCCTGGAGGACGCCCCGGCGCAACGACTGTTATCCGCCCGATTTCAACTGACCGAGCGTGAGGTGGAAGTGCTGCGTTGGGTAGCGTGTGGCAAAACCAATCGGGATATCGGCGACATCCTGGGGTTGAGCCCCAGGACGGTGAACAAGCATTTGGAGCATGTGTATGTGAAGCTCGGCGTGGAGACTCGAACAGCCGCCACCTCAGTAGCGTTGGCCGCCATCTGAATGGGTGTGGGGCTTGTGTGGACCTCAGTACATCACGTAGAGACTGTGCTGATCTCTCAGCTGTACTCGGTCAATGTGGGAGCTGGCTTGCCTGCGAAGGCATCGACTGGTTATGCCTGATACACCGAGGTGTCTGCATCGCAGGCAAGCCAGCTCCCACAGAAAAGCAAAAGCACTGCGGTGGTGGAGGCTGCACTCGGTCAACTTGTGGGAGCGGGCTTGCTCGCGAAGGCATCGACTGGGTCTTACTGATACACCGAGTTGTCTGCATCGCAGGCAAGCCAGCTCCCACAGAACAGCAAAAGCACTGCGGTGGTGGAGGCTGCACTCGGTCAAATTGTGGGAGCGGGCTTGCTCGCGAAGGCGTTGGGTCAGTGACACATGAGCTGACTGACACACCGCCTTCGCGAGCAAGCCCGCTCCCACATTTGGAGCTCTGTGCATCAGATAGAAGCGCGTTGCTGTGCTGTTGCTGTGCTTTTGCTTTTACCACTCAGGTCGGCTACCAGGCCGCCGTGCTCTGCTTTTGATCTGCTTTTGACTTTGATCTGACAGGCCCCGTCAACCACGCTGGCCGAACGCAGGCTTGAATCCGTGGGCCGCCGCGTTGGGCCATGGATGGCCCGTCGCGGCTGCCCACGGATTCAAGCCGGAGTGAGGGCATGCCGAGCCTGAGCGAGGCACCGAGTGGTGGGGCAAAGACCTTTTGGTTACTTTTGGGGCGTTTGCCAAAAGTGACCCGCTGTAAGAGCGGAACCCTAAGTAGCCGTTACCGCAGCAACGGATACGCACTCATATCTACCAAAACCACCCACGGCCTCCCGTCGGCAACCACCCAAGCTACCCACCAAAAGTCTGCGAAGGCCGGCGCAACGTCGGATCAAACGGATTGATCCTCGGCCCGATCGCCGCCGCCTCACGCTTGAGCAACTCCACCACCATCGGCAACCGGCTAGGCCCCAGACGATCACTGATGGTCGCCACACTCAACGCCGCCACCGCATACCCCTCGCGATTCAAAATCGGCACCGCCAACCCCGCCATGCCTTCCAGCACGCCGGTGTTGCGCGCGGCATACCCCAGGCTGCGCACATTCTCCACTTCCGAACGCAACAGCACCTCGTCATACAGGTGAAAATCCTTGAGCCGAGGCAAGTTGTAGCGAATCACCGTCTCACGCTCCTCCTGCGGCAAGAACGCCAGAATCGCCAAACTGCCCTGCCCTACGCCCAACGCCACACGCCCGCCAATATCCCCGGTAAAAGTGCGGATCGGGTACGGCCCTTCGCTGCGGTCCAGGCAGACCGCATCAAAACCACTGCGTGCCAGCAAAAACAGCGAATCACCCAACGACGCACTCAAGCGCAACATGCTCGGCCGCACCAGGTCGCGCAGGTTGCCGGTCTTGCCTGCGTTCGCCGCCAGCGCGAAGAACTCCAGGCTCAGGCGATAACGCTTGCTGCGCGCGTCCTGCTCGACCATCCCCTCGTCCATCAGGCTGCGCAACAGGCGATGGGTGGTGGGCTGCGACAGGCCCACCTGCTGCGCCAGTTGAGTCACGCGTTCGCCGCCTTCAGGCACGTCGCCCAATGCACGCAACAGCGCGAACACCCGCGACACACTGCCCGAACCCACTTCTTTGCCGCTGTCATTCCGCTCAGTGGAATCCATATCACATAATCTCGGCGTAAATTCTGCTGAATGAATAAATTGGAAAATAATAGTCCGTTGAGTGAAATTCCATCTTCCGCCCATCCTAGTCTTCGTCCTAATCTGCGTCCACAGGGGCGAAATGAACAACAAACGGCAGCCGACTCGAGATCGAGCGCCACCGCACCCGCAACACTCTTTTCGCATCTGCCCAAAACAAAAAAGCGCGTTTCGACGCGACTCAAAAAGGTGG
This sequence comes from Pseudomonas sp. MF08831, assembly GCF_059862645.1. Classification (NCBI taxonomy): domain Bacteria; kingdom Pseudomonadati; phylum Pseudomonadota; class Gammaproteobacteria; order Pseudomonadales; family Pseudomonadaceae; genus Pseudomonas; species Pseudomonas sp. MF08831. The sequence goes on from NZ_JCBCUX010000011.1 coordinate 165,895, forward strand.
AACGCAGACATGGCTTTTCTCCAACTCAACGCCTTGAGCAAACGCTACGGCGCCGTCGACGCGGTGGTCGCCACTGACCTTGCGGTAGAAAAAGGCGAGTTCGTTTCCCTGCTCGGTCCCTCGGGCTGCGGCAAAACCACCACCCTGCAAATGATCGCCGGCTTCGTCGACGTGAGCGGCGGGCAGATCCTGCTCGACGGCCGCGACATCACCCACGCCAAACCCGCCAGCCGTGGCCTGGGCGTGGTGTTCCAGAGCTACGCGCTGTTCCCGCACATGACCGTGCGCGACAACGTCGCCTTCGGCCTGAAGATGCGCAAAGTGCCGGCCGCCGAAATCGCCAGCAAGGTCAAGACCGTGCTGGAACTGGTGCGCCTGGCGCCGCACGCCGAGCGCTACCCGCGTGAGCTCTCCGGCGGCCAGCGCCAGCGTGTAGCGCTGGCCCGCGCGCTGGTGATCGAGCCGCCGGTGCTGCTGCTCGATGAACCGTTGTCCAACCTCGACGCCAACCTGCGCGAGGAAATGCAGTTTGAAATCCGCCGCATCCAGTGCGCCGTGGGCATCACCACCTTGATGGTCACCCACGACCAGGCCGAAGCGCTGTCGATCAGCGACCGCGTGGTGGTGATGCAGGCCGGACGCGTCACGCAGATCGACGCACCCTACAAGCTCTACGAACACCCACGCACGCGCTTCATCTCGGACTTCGTCGGCAAGGCCAACCTGCTGCCGGGCGACTACGACGAACTCGGCACCCCACAAGTGCGCCACGCCAGCGGCGACGGCGAGCTGACCCTGAGCCTGCGCCCGGAGAAAATCACCTTGGTGGCCGCAGGCAACGGGCGCGTGCAAGGCAAGGTCCTCGACAGCTACTTTTTCGGCAGCCAATGGCTGTACCGCGTCCACACCTCGCTTGGCGAAATCACCGTGGTGCGCAGCAACGACGGCAGCGCGCCGCTCGGCTGCGGCGCGGCAGTCGGCCTGGACTGGCACGCCGACCTGCTGCGCGTGCTGGCGGCGGATGAGGTGCGCGCATGAGTCGGGGTTATCTGCTGTCGTTGCCGGCCCTGGCGCTGTTCACCGGGCTGTTGATTTTGCCGCTGGTGATGACGCTGGTGCTGTCGTTCAACGTGTTCGACTACCAGGTGGGCGTGAAGGCGGATGAATGGACCTTGGCGCATTACCTGTCGCTGTTCAGTGATGCGTACTTCTATGAAATCTTCTGGCGCACCTTCTGGATCAGCGCGCTGGTGACCTTGCTGTGCGTCGTGATCGGCGTGCCCGAGGCTTACATTCTGAGCCGCATGGGCACGCCGTGGCGCTCGATCTTCCTGATCCTGATCCTCACGCCGCTGCTGATTTCGGTGGTGGTGCGCGCCTTTGGCTGGAGCCTGTTGCTCGGCGCCGACGGGCTGGTCAACCAAGTGATCCAGGCCCTCGGCGGGCGCCCGGTGAAACTGCTGTACACACCGTTTGCGGTGATCATCGCGCTGGTGCACGTGATGCTGCCGTTCATGATCATTCCGGTGTGGACCTCGCTGCAAAAACTCGACCCGTCGGCAGAACAGGCGGCGCTGTCACTCGGCGCCAGCCAGGCCACGGTGATGCGCAAGATCGTGTTGCCGCAGGTGATGCCCGGCGTGCTGTCCGGCACGTTGATCGTGTTCGGCCTGGCGGCCAGCTCGTTTGCGATCCCCGGCCTGCTCGGCGGGCGCCGCCTGAAAATGGTCGCCACGGTGGTGTACGACCAGTACCTCTCGGAACTCAACTGGCCCATGGGCGCGACCATCGCGGTGGTGCTGCTGTTGGTCAACCTGCTGATCATGCTGAGCTGGAACCGCATGGTCGAAAGCCGCTACAAAAAGTCCCTGGGGGTTTAAGCGCATGTCCAGAAACGGTCCTTTGGCCCTCGGTTTTCATGGTGTGGTGGTGCTGTTCATGATGGCGCCGCTGGTGGTGGTGTGCCTGGTGGCGTTCACCCCGGAAAACACCTTAAGCCTGCCGACGTCGGGCTTCTCGCTGCGCTGGTTTCGCGCGGTGTTCGAGCGTGCCGACTTTATCCAGGCGTTCTATAACAGCCTGATCCTGGCGTTTACCGCCGCCACGTTGGCCACGCTGATTGCTGTGCCGGCGGCCTTGGCGATCAGCCGTTATCAGTTTCCGGGGCGCAACTTTTTCAGTGCGTTGTTCCTGTCGCCAATCATCATCCCGCACCTGGTGCTGGGCGTAGCGATGCTGCGTTTGTTTGCGCTGATGGGCGTAAATGGCAGCTTCACCTGGCTGATGCTCGCCCACGTGGTGATCATCACCCCGTACGTGCTGCGCCTGGTGCTGGCGGCGGCAATCGGCATTGACCGCAGCGCCGAACAGGCGGCGCAGTCGCTGGGGGCCAGCCGCTTTACGCTGTTTCGCCAGATCACCCTGCCGATGATTCTGCCCGGTGTGGCCGGCGGCTGGTTGTTGGCGTTCATCAACAGTTTCGATGAGGTGACACTGTCGATCTTCGTCAGCTCGCCGGCCACGCAAACCCTGCCGGTGCGCATGTACGTGTACGCCACCGAGTCCATCGACCCGATGATGGCGGCGGTGTCGGCGCTGGTGATTGCGCTGACCGCAGCAACCATGATTCTGCTCGACCGGGTCTACGGCCTGGACCGCGTGCTGGTGGGGAAACATTGATGGCGCTGTTCAAACGATTGGCCGAAACCCAGCGCCCGGCTGTGGCCTTCACCCTGGATGGGCAACCCGCTACGGGCTTGCTCGGCGACACGTTGCTGACCGCCGTGCTGACCTGTGCCGAGCACCTGCGCGGCAGCGATTTCAGCGCCGAACGCCGGGCCGGGTTCTGCCTGATGGGCGCCTGCCAGGACTGCTGGGTGCGGCTACAGGACGGGCGCCGCGTGCGCGCCTGTGCGACGTTATTGGAAGAAGGCCAGGCGATCAGCCGCGATCCGGGGCGCCAAGCATGAAGCCGATTGTGATTGTGGGCGCAGGCCCGGCCGGCATCAGCGCGGCGCGCACCCTGCTCGACCACGGCGTCACGCCGTGCCTGGTGGATGAAAGCCTGCGCGGCGGCGGGCAGATTTACCGGCGCCAACCGGCCAACTTCCAGCGCTCGGCCAAGCAGCTTTACGGGTTTGACGCCAGCAAGGCCGAGGCCGTGCACCGCACCATGGATGAGCTGGCACCTTTGATCGACTACCGGCCGCAAACCCTGGTGTGGAACGCCGAGGACGGGCGCCTGGATATGCTCAACAACGGCCGTGCCGAGAGCGTCGAGTACGCGCAACTCATCGTCGCCACGGGCGCCACCGACCGCATCCTGCCGGTGCCCGGCTGGACCTTGCCCGGCGTCTACAGCCTGGGCGCGGCGCAAATCGCCTTGAAGTATCAAGGCTGCGCCATCGGTGAGCGCGTGGCGTTTTGCGGCAGCGGACCGTTGCTGTACCTGGTGGCGTATCAATACGCCAAGGCTGGGGCCAAGGTGGTCGCGGTGCTCGACAGCGCACCCTTCAGCGCGCAATGCCGCGCCTTGCCTGCATTGCTCGGGCAACCGGCGACGCTGGCCAAGGGTGTGTATTACCGCGCTTGGCTCACGGCCCATGGCATTCCCGTGCACCAGGGCGCGACGCTCACGCAGATCGACGGCGAACAACGGGTCAACGGTATTCATTGGGGCGAGCACACGGTGGAATGCGATGCCGTGGCCTTCGCCCATGCTTTGCGCAGCGAAACACAGCTGGCGGATTTGCTCGGCTGTGAGTTTGCCTGGAACAGCTTGAACCGCGCCTGGCTGCCACAACGCGACAGCGCCGGGCGCAGCAGTGTCCACGGCGTGTACCTGGCAGGCGATGGCGCCGGAATCATGGGCGCCGACGCGGCGCAGATGGCCGGTGAGCGCGCTGCGTTGGCGGTATTGGAAGACGCTGGTATGGCCACTGATCATCGCCGCATCGCCTTCCTGGAACAGCAACTGGCGAGCATCCAGCGCTTTCGCCACGGCCTGGAAACCGCATTCCCCTTCCCCGAACACTGGGCCGCGCAGGCGCCGGATGAATTGATGCTGTGCCGCTGCGAAGAAGTCAGCGTCGGCGAGGTGCGCGCAGTGGTGGATGAAGGCCACTGGGAAATCAATCGGGTCAAAGCCCATTGCCGCGTCGGCATGGGCCGCTGCCAGGGCCGCATGTGCGGGCTGGCAGCGGCGGAGATTGTCGCCGAGCGCAGTGGCCGCGGGATTGAACACGTCGGGCGCCTGCGCGGCCAGGCGCCGATCAAGCCGCTGCCGTTTGGCGTAGAGGTGCAGCCATGATCGACGTGATCGTGTTGGGCGGCGGCATCGTCGGCGCTTCGGCGGCCTTGATGCTGGCGCAAAAAGGTCAGCGCGTAGCTTTGGTAGAGCGCGACTTTTGCGGCTCGCATTCCAGCGGCGTCAACTACGGCGGCGTACGCCGTCAGGGTCGGCCATTGCATCAATTGCCGCTGTCGCAGCGCGCCCATCAGTTGTGGGCCGACTTGCCGGGGCTGATCGGCATCGACGGCGAGTACGTGCGCTCCGGGCATTTGAAGTTGGCGCGCAGCCATGCCGATTTTGCCGCGCTGCACACCTATGCCGAGCAAACCCGAGGCTTTGGGCTGGGCTTGCAGTTGTTGGATCACGCGCAGCTGCGCGCGCGATTCCCTTGGGTCGGCGATATCGCGGTCGGCGCTTCATTGTGCCCTGAAGACGGGCACGCCAACCCGCGCCTGGTGTCGCCCGCCTTTGCCCGCGCCGCGCAGCGCCAGGGTGCTGAGGTATACGAGCAGGCCGAAGTGATGCGCATCGAACATGACGGCCAGCGGTTCCAGGTGCACTGCGCCAACGGCCTGCACCTGCAAGCGCCGTGGCTGCTCAACTGCGCCGGCGCCTGGGCCGGGACCGTCGCCGCGCAATTTGGCGAACCGGTGCCGATCACCTCGGCGCACCCGGCGATGCTGGTGACCGAGCCGTTGCCGGTGGTGATGGACGTGAGTACCGGCGTCGAAGGCGGCGGCATTTATGCGCGCCAGGTCGCCCGTGGCAATTGCATTCTTGGCGGCGGCCGGGGCTTTGCCCTTGGCCCGCTGACGGCGCGTCCGGGGCAGGCGGCGGTGCTGGAGATTTTGCGCAACGCCGGCGAGTTGTACCCGTTTCTCAAAGGTGCCCAGGCGATACGTACCTGGAGCGGCACCGAAGGTTACTTACCCGATCACGAACCGGTGATCGGCCCCAGCGGCACCCAGCCTGGCCTGCTTCACGGTTTCGGCTTTGCCGGCGCCGGGTTCCAGCTCGGCCCTGCGGTCGGTGAAGCCCTGGCAGAGATCGTCTGCAGCGGGGCCAGCCGGCAACCCATCGAAGCGTTTTCCATCCGTCGTTTCCAAGCCTGAGAGGAAAAACACCCATGCACACACGTATCGCGCTGTCCTGCTTGTCCCTCACGTTGCTCGCCTCCACCGCGCATGCCGCGCCCACGCTGTACCTGGGCATGAACGGCGGCACCATGGAGCGGGTGTACGCCGACAAGGTGCTGCCCGCGTTCGAGAAAGCCAATAACGTCAAGGTGGTGATCGTGCCCGGCACCTCGTCGGACATCCTCGCCAAGGTCCAGGCCAACAAAGACAACCCGCAAATGCACGTGATGTTCCTCGACGACGGCATCATGTACCGCGCCATCTCCATGGGCCTGTGCGACAAACTTGCACCGAGCGCGCCCCTGGACCAGATCCCGGCCAAGGCCAAAATCAAGGACGAAGCCGTGGCGGTAACCCTGGGCGTCACCGGCCTTGGCTACAACGCCAAGATGTTCAAGGAAAAAGGCTGGGCCGCACCCACCTCGTGGATGGACCTGGCCGACCCACGCTTCAAAGACAAGGTGGTGTTCCAGTCCCTGGCCTCCTCCACCTTCGGCCTGCACGGTTTCCTGATGTTCAACCGTATCCAGGGCGGCTCCGAAACAGACGTAGAACCGGGCTTCAAGGCCTGGCCGAAAACCATCGGCCCCAACGTGCTGGAATACATCGCCAGCTCGGCGAAGATTTCCGAGATGGTGCAAACCGACGAGGCGGCGATTTTCCCTCTGACGCCGACCCAGGTGACCACACAGAAACTGCTGGGCATCCCGATGGAATATGCGCAACCCAAGGAAGGCGCCGTGGTGCTCAATGTGGCCGAGTGCGTGATCGCGCGTAACGACCAGCCGGAATTGGCGCAGAAACTCGCAGCTTTCCTGCTGACCGCGCAAGCCCAGGCGCCGGCGTTGGAGGAAGGTGACCAGATCCCGTCGAACCCGACCACGCCGACCACCGATAAAACCCGCGCGCGGGTGGAGGCCATGCAGGGCTACTTGCAGACGGCGATTTCGATTGATTGGGACCAGGTGAATCAGGCGCGGCCGGAGTGGAACGCGCGGTGGAGTCGCTCGATCGAGCGCTGATGATCGTTCCCACGCGTGGGAACGATCACGGGGCAATCGGCAGTGCTCGCTTGTGCGCTGTCTTGCTGTAAGCGCCCTCAACAATCGCCCGCACCCGCTCACTCACTGGCTCGCCCATCAGGTACGCGTCGATCTCTGCATAAGAGCAGCCATAGGCATGCTCATCCAGCTTGCCCGGCGCCAATTCTTCGAGGTCGGCGGTCGGGTGTTTGTGCACCAGGTTCGCGGGAGCGCCGAGGGCCGTAGCCAACAGCCGAACCTGGGTTTTGGTCAGGCCCGACAGCGGTGCCAGGTCGCAGGCGCCGTCGCCGAATTTGGTGAAGAAGCCCATCAACGCTTCGGCGCCATGGTCGGTGCCGACCACCAAACCGTTGTGCAGGTTGGCCACGGCGTACTGCGCGATCATCCGCGTGCGCGCCTTGACGTTGCCTTTGACGAAGTCGACATGCGCGGCGCTGGCTTCGGTCGCGGTGAGGCTGGCCATCAGACCGTCAACGCTGGCGGCGATATTCAAGGTGTCGATGTGATCCGGCTTGATGAAACCCAAAGAGGCCTGGGCGTCGCTTTCATCGGCCTGGGTTTTGTACGGCAGGCGCATGGCGATAAAACGCGCGGCATAGTCTTCGGCACGCAGTTGCTCCACGGCCAACTGACACAGGCGCCCCGCCGTCAGGGAATCGACACCGCCGCTGATGCCCAGCACCAGCGCCTTGCAACCGGAGCTACGCAAGGTGCTTTTGATGAAAGCGATGCGCCGCTGAATCTCCTGCGGCTCGCCGCCCTTGACGAGCGCGCGGTTAATGTTCAGTTCTTGGGCGATACGTGCCTGAGTTTGCATATCACACCTCTCTATATGACGTGGATTGACCTGTGGGAGCGGGCTTGCCCGCGAAGACGGCGTGTCAGTCAACACCTTCAAGGCTGAGCCACCGCCTTCGGGAGCAAGCCCCCTCCCACAGAAAACACCTTCGCCGCGTACTGTAAAAACGAGGCGTCTTCACAGACGTTCTTGATCGGGTCATCGGAAAACTTCACCACCGGCTCACCGTGCACACGCACCAGTTTCATCACGATGCTCAACGGCTCCACACCCTCGACATCGCAGGCCAAGCTGGTGCCCATGCCGAAACCGAACCTGGCCTTGCCACGGATGTGTCGCAGGATCGGCAGGCATTTTTCGAAATTCAGGCCGTCGGAGAACATCAGGTCCTTGGTCATCGGGTCGATGCCCAGCTGCTTATAGCGCGCCAGGACTTTGTCGGCCCAGACGATGGGATCACCGGAGTCCTGGCGCAGGCCGTCGTAGAGCTTGGCGAAGTACAGGTCGAAATCCTTGAGGAAAAAATCGGTGCTGATGCAGTCGGTCAAGGCGATGCCGAGGCGACCGCGGTATTCGCGCACCCAGTTTTCCAATGCGGCGTTCTGGCTCTCGCGCAGGCGCCCCAGTTGCTGGTGCACCATCAGCCATTGGTGGGCCATGGTGCCGATCAGCGGCAGGTCGAATTCGTAGGCCAGGTGGGCGTTGCTGGTGCCGATGAACTGCCCGGGGAAGTCGCGGCGCATGATGTCCACCACTTCGCGCTGGGCCTTGAACGACAGGCGCCGACGTGTGGAAAAGTCCGAGACGCGCAGGTCGGCCAGCTCCTCACGGCTGAGGTTTTTTTCCAGCCAGTCGAACTTCTGGTAGAGCTTGCGGGTGACGTCTTCCAGGCTCACGTCGGGGTATTTGTCGCGGTTGCGCAATTCGCTGACCAACGCCAGCACCGGCTGCTCGAACATGATGCAGTGCAGCATCGGCCCGACCACGCGGATGTTCAGTTGGCCATCGACCTCGCTGACGTGGATGTAGCGCAGGTTGAAGCGGAACAGGCCCAGGAAGCGCTCGTAATCGGGGGTCAGGTATTCGCGAAAGCGTGGGTTGAACAGAAAACGCAGTTCGCCTTCGCGCATCTGCAGGCCGGCGAGTTTCTCCAGCTCGTCGCGCAATTGCGGAATCAGGTGACCGAGCTTTTCCTTGGCGCGGACGATGAAGTTGTATTCCACGTCGACATTCGGGTGCTGGTGCAGCACGGCCTGCATCATGGTGAAGGTGTAGTAGTCGGTGTCGAGCAAGCCCTGGATTACCGGGGAATCGTAGTCGTAGGCACTTTCCATGGTGTTTCTCCTTAGCGCGTGGCCATCGCGGCCAGTTCTTCGCGGGTGCTGCTGATGACAGCACCGGCCTTGAGCAACTCATTCACCGCCTGTACGCCGCCCTCCTCGCTGATACCTCGGCAGGCCGGCAAATGCACGACCACCTCCAGGCCAGCCTTGAGCAGTTGCAACGCGGTGGTCTTGACGCAGTAATCCAGGGCCAGGCCACCGACGATCACGCGGCGCACGCCTTGGGCGTTCAAATATTCGATGACGCCGGTCGACAGCTTGTCGTGCAGGTCGTGGTAGCAGGCACCGTAGGGGTGCAGATCGGGCTCGACGCCTTTCCAGATGAAGTAGTCGTAGTCATACGGCGTGGGCAATTCGTCCAGCAGCGTAAAACCCTCGGTGCCCGGCACACAGTGGCTGACCCAGGTGACATCGGCGTGGGCCAGCCCGGTGGGTTGCAGCATCTCACTGTGCTGGGTGACCACCCATGGGGCGTGCGGGGTGTGCGCGTCTTTGCTGCCGACACGGTGGCCGGCGAGGCTGGCCATGTAGTTGAGTTCGGCACCGATCTGGTCACCGCCCACCACCGGCAATTCGTCGGGGCACAGCGGCGTGAAGCTCTTCTGGGCGTCGACGTCGAATGAAGCAATGGCAGTTCTCAAGAGGGTCATGGTGATTCTCCGGTGGCCTGGAAACAAAAGTACACGTCATGTACTTTCATTGCAAGAAACATTTAGTTATCTATCCTGGAGCAAGTACATGACATCGCTGTTCGATCCGTTAGACTGTGCCCCACCGCTGTTCAGAAGGATGTCACATGCCACTTAGCGCCTACCTCCACACCGTCGACCTGTGCGTGTTGTTCTACTGCCGCGCCTCCGGGGAATTGAAGCTGCTGCTGAACAAGCGCGAAGCCGAGCCGTTTGCCGGGCATTGGGCGTTACCGGGCGTGGTGGTCAACGGCGGCGTGCAAGATCTGAGCCTCAAGGACGCCGTGGAGCGCTTGCGGGCCAGTGATAAGGTCGGCTTTGATCTGGCCTGGAGCGAGCAAGTCGGCACGGTGGGCGATGCGTTTCGCGACCCGCGCTGCTGGTCGTCGTCCACCTACTACCTGGCGATCGTGGCCGATGACGTGGCGTTGGGTGAGCATCAGGCCTGGTTTTCGCTGAATGCAGTGGCCGACGGCAGTATCAAGCTGCCGTTCGACCACAACCTGATCGTCGCCGCCGTGCAGGAGCGGCTGTTGTCCAAGTCGCTGTACAGCAACTTGCCGTTGATGTTTTTGGGCAACGAGTTCAGCGCGCCGCAAGCGACCACGATCTTCTCGCTGGTGCTGGCGCGGCCGGTGTTGAAGACCAGTATTCGCCAGCGTTTGTTGAAGCTGACTGAGGCGGGGTATTTGCGTGAGACGGGGCGCAAGAAGAATGGCGAAGGCGGCAGGCCCCAGGCGACGGTGGAGAACCTGAAGCCTGGGGAAGTGTATTTTTTTGATCGCAGTTTTGCTGACTGACTCGATATCACCAACAATGAAGATCAAATGTGGGAGCGGGCTTGCTCGCGAAAGCAGTGTGTCAGTCACCGGATGGATTAGCTGACCCACCGCATTCGCGAGCAAGCCCGCTCCCACATTTTTGATTGGTGCAAGGCGCTAGTTCATCCAGTTGCCGCCATCGACGTTATAGGTTTGGGCGACTACATAGTCGGCCTCTTTGGAAGCCAGGAAGATAGCCATCCCGGTCAAATCCTCTGCCGTGCCCATGCGCCCGAACGGCACTTCGGCCCCTACCCGCTTCTTCTTCTCGCCCGGCGCCAACCCTTCATGCTGGGCAAACAACGCGTCCACGCCATCCCAGTGCTCGCCGTCCACCACGCCTGGGGCAATGGCGTTGACGTTGATGCCCTGCTTGATCAGGTTCAGCCCCGCCGATTGCGTGAGGCTGATCACCGCCGCCTTGGTCGCACAATAGATCGCCACCAACGGCTCGCCCCGCCGCCCGGCCTGGCTGGCCATGTTGATGATCTTGCCGCCGTGGCCCTGGCTGATCATCTGTCGGGCGGCGGCCTGCAGGGTGAACAGCGTGCCGGCGACGTTGATCGAGAACAGGCGCTCATAGCTGTCGCGGGTAATGTCGACGATGGGCGCCAGGTCAAACAGCGCGGCGTTGTTGATCAGGATGTCGAGCTTGCCGGCATGGGCCACCACGGCGGCAATCGCGGCGTCGATGGAGGCCTGGTCGGTGACGTCCATCGCGACGGCATACGCCTGTGGGCCCAGCTCTGCGGCGGTGGCCAGGGCGCGTTGCAGGTTGATGTCGGCGATGGCTACCGTAGCGCCTTCGGCGATATACGCCTGGGCAAAGGCGCGACCGATGCCGCGCGCCGATCCGGTGATCAGCGCGCTCTTACCTTCGAGTCGTTTCATGGGGCTGTCCTGTAGAAATTATTTCGGGTAGCCGGCGCGTTTCATCTCGCGCTCGGTGGTGGACTGAGCTTCGAGCAGCGCCTGGTCAACCGTCATGCCGCCGGTCAGCGCCGCCGAAAACAGCTTGCCGACCGAGGTGCCGATGGCCTGGAATTCCGGAATGGTCACGTACTGAATGCCCACGTACGGCACCGGCTTGGCCGAGGGGTGCGCGGGGTCGGCGTGCTTCATCATTTCCAGGGTCACCTGGGCAAACGGCGCGGCCTTCAGGTAAGCCTCGCTGTAGGTGGACTGGCGGGTGCCCGGCGGTACGTTGGTGATGCCTTCCTTATCAGCGACCAGTTGGATGTAATCCTTGGACGTTGCCCAGGTGATGAACGCCTTGGCGGCGTCTTTGTGCTTGGAGGTCGCCGGAATCGCCAGGGACCAGGCGTAGAGCCAGGAAGAGCCTTTGTCGGTGACTTCGGTGGGGGCCGCAGCAAAACCTACGTCGTCGGCGACCTTGCTCTGGCTCTTGTCGGTGGTAAAGGAGCCGGCGACGCTGGCGTCGACCCAGATCGCGCACTTGCCGCTGTTGAACAGCGCCAGGGTTTCATTGAAGCCATTGCTGGAAACACCAGGCGGGCCGTAGTTCTTCAGGGTGTTGACGTAATAGTTGGCGGCGGCGGTCCACTCGGGGCTGGTCAGTTCCGGCTTCCACTGTTCGTCGAACCAGCGTGCGCCAAAGGCGTTGGCCATGGTGCTCAGCAGCGCGATGTTCTCGCCCCAGCCGGCCTTGCCGCGCAGGCACATGCCGTATTGGTCTTTGTCTTTGGCCGTGAGTTTGGCGGCGAACTCACCCAGCTGGGTCCAGGTGGGATGCGCGGGCATGCTCAGCCCGGCTTGCTTGAACAGGTCGGTGCGGTAGTAGGTGACCGTACTTTCGCCATAGAACGGCAAGGCGTACAGGGTGTTATCGACCGACAGGCCCTGGCGCACCGATGGGAAAATATCCTCGGCGTCGTAGTCGGCCGGCAGTTGGGTCAGGGGTTCCAGCCAGTGCTTGGCGCCCCATAACGGCGTCTCGTAGGTGCCGATGGTCAGCACGTCGAACTGGCCGCCCTGGGTGGCGATATCGGTGGTGAGGCGCTGGCGCAGCACGTTTTCTTCCAGTACCACCCAGTTGAGCTTGATGTCCGGGTGCTGGGCCTCAAAGACCTTGGACAGCCGTTGCATGCGGATCATGTCGCTGTTGTTGACGGTGGCGATGGTGACGGTGTCGGCGGCATAGCTGGGCAGGGCCAAGGCCAGGCCGGACAGCAGGAAAAGCGCTTGCGGGAGCTTTGACATGGCGGTATCCACCTGTTGTTTTTGTTGTCGAGCGCCGATTACAGCAGCTTGGCCAAGCCCTCACAAACGAATGGCGAATGCGCCACTGATACTTTTTTAACCCAGGCGCGCAGATCAAAAAAGTATCAGTGCCGAGCGAAACCGGGGGTAGCGCAGCCGCTGCCAACGCGGGTATTTTGCTGGAATTCCAGCCGTAAAAGAGGCATCACCATGCCCATCAGCCGCGCCAAACTGTTCGAGCACCGCCCCGCCGAACTCGAAGTCATCCTGCCCGAGCCGGACCACTGCTTTCGCTGGTTCGAACACGACTACCCCTATGACCTGGCGCGCTGGAACCACCACCCCGAGTTCGAAATTCACCTGATCCGCCAGGGCAGCGGCAAGTTGGTGGCCGGCGACTATATCGGCGCGTTCAGTGCCGGGCATGTCGCGCTGATCGGTCCGGACTTGCCCCACGACTGGATCGGCGACCTGGCCCCCGGTGAATACCTGACCGGGCGCGACGTGGTGCTGCAATTCGACGGCGCCGCCCTCCTCGCCCTGCGCAAAACCCTGCCGGAACTCGGCGACCTGCAACCGCTGTTCGAACACGCCCGGCGCGGCCTGCAATTCAGCGGCGACACCGCCGTGCACGCCGCGCGCTTGCTCGAAGACATCGGCAGCGCCCAAGGCCTGCAACGGCTGATCCTGTTCCTGCAACTGCTCGACACCCTGAAAAACGCCCCGGTGCCCAACGTGCAGGCGCTGGCCAGCCCCTGCTACGCCCCCACCCTGGACGCACGCAGCGCCGAGCGCATCAACAAAGCCTTCGATTACCTGATGAGGGAACTGACCGGCGACTTGCGCTTGTCCGTCATCGCGCAACAGCTGGACATGAGCGAGCCGGGCTTCTCGCGGTTTTTCAAACGCAACACCGGCCACGGTTTTATCGACCTGATGCGCAAGTTTCGCGTACAGCGCGCCTGCCGGCTGTTGCTGCAAAGCGACATGTCGGTGGCGGATATCTGTTTTGAAGTGGGCTACGCCAACCTGTCCAACTTCAACCGGCATTTTCGGATCGAGATGAACCAGACGCCGAGCGAGTATCGACGGGAGACGGCGATGCATTTGTTCAACCGGATCGAGAAAATGACACCCAGTCATTTTTGATCAAAGCGTCGACTAATTCTGCTTTTCTCCATTTTATTCAAGCCATTGAGCAAAGTTGGTACAGCCTGTGCAAACGTTTGCGGAACGAACTTGGTAGGCAAGTTCTCCTTTGCCCGAGGAATCGGGTCAAACCGCGTACGAATAGGGATTTTCCATGCACTCCACCTCAAGGCGTCCTGCTTCCTTTGGTGTTTCCTTGCTACTGGCCGCCGTTACGGGAGTACTCAGCGCACCCATTTTGGCGCAGGAAAAACCCGCCGATGACTCAGCACAGGGCGAAACCCTGGCCCCTGAAGCCAGCCCGACGAAAAAAGGCGCGTACCTGTCGGAATGGTTCAACCAGGACCTGACACTGATCGGCAGCAAAGACATCAGCTTCGGCCCCAAACCGCAGGATGACGTGTACCTGGAATACGAGTACTTCGGTCGCAAGGGCCCGTTCGAGTTGTATGGCTATATCGACGTGCCGAAAATTCTCGGTATCGGTAACAGTAATGACAAAGGCGCATGGGACCATGGCTCGCCGGTGTTCATGGAGCACGAGCCGCGCATCTCCATCGACTACCTGGCCGGTCGCAGCCTGGCCATCGGGCCGTTCAAGGAATGGTACGTGGCGTTTGACTGGATCTACGACCACGGCAGCAACAAGTCGAACCGCGCCAACACCCTGTACAGCGGCCTGGGCACCGACATCGACACGCACTCGCGGGTCAACCTGTCGGCCAACTTCTATGGGCGTTACCAGTGGGAAAACTATGGCGCGAGCAATGAATACCAGTGGGATGGCTACCGTGCGCAAATGAAGTACATCGTGCCCATCAGCAAGTTCGACAACGGCGCGTCGCTGACCTACATCGGCTTCACCAACTACGACTTCGGCTCGGACCTGCACAAGGACAACCCGGCACGTACCGCCAATTCGGTGGTGGCCACCAACGTGCTGCTGTACTCGTTCACCCACCTGCGTTTCACCCTGGTCGGCCGTTACTTTCACAACGGCGGCAACTGGGAGGACGGCAGCGAGCTTAATTTTGGCGAAGGCAACTTCCGCGCCCGCTCGGATGGCTGGGGCTACTACGCCGGTGTCGGCTACCAATTCTGATCAAGGAGTATTAGATGAACGCATTAACCCGTCTTTCGCTGGCCGTCGGCCTGGCTGTGTTGCCCCATGTGGTGCTGGCGGACACCGCGCCGATCAAGCCTAAAGTGATGCTGATCACCATGTTTGCCCCCGAGGCGCAAACCTGGATCGATCGCCTGGAACTCAAGCAGGAAGTGCGCGTGCCCGGCCTGTCCGCCGAATACCCGGTGATCCGCTGCAACACCCAGGACGTGTGCCTGCTGGTCACCGGCATGGGCCAAACCAACGCCGCCGCCTCCACCCTGGCATTGGCCTTGTCGCCCAAGTTCGACCTGCGCCAGAGCTATTTCCTGATTGCCGGGATTGCCGGCATCAGCCCCAAACACGGCACCATTGGCACCGCCGCCTGGGCGCATTACCTGGTGGAGTTCGGCACCCAGTGGGAAATCGACTCGCGCGATGCGCCTAAAGGCTGGCCGACCGGTTACATCGGCATCAACACCAAAGGCCCGAACGAGAAACCGCCGCTGGACTACAAAACCGAAGTGTTTGAGCTCAACCCCAAGCTGCAAGCCAAGGCGTTTGCCCTGTCGCACAAGGTTGAGTTGAGCGAAAGCAAGGAATCCACCGCCTGGCGCAAACACTACCCGGCGGCCCCGGCCAATCAGCCGCCGCAAGTGACCCAATGTGACACCGTGGCCGGCAACACCTGGTTCTCCGGTACACGTCTGAGCGAGCGCGCCGAGGTCTGGACCAAGCTGCTCACCGACAACAAAGGCGAGTACTGCACCACTCAGCAGGAAGACAACTCCACCTATGAAGCCCTGCTGCGCGCCAGCCGCGAAGGGTTGGTGGATATCCAGCGCCTGGCCGTGGTGCGTGCCGGGTCCGATTTCGACCGGCCGTACCCTGGCTACAGCGAGGTGGACAACCTGCTGAAATATGCCGACCAAGGCGGGTTTGTGCCGGCGTTGGAAAACCTGTATCGCACGGGCAATCCGCTGGTACAGGCGATTCTCAAGAACTGGTCCGCCTGGGAAAAAGGCGTCCCCGAAGCCTGATACAAATCAAACTGTGGGAGCGGGCTTGCCCGCGATAGCGATCTGTCAGTCCGAGAGTGGTTGACTGATGCGTCGCCATCGCAGGCAAGCCAGCTCCCACATTTTTTCGACCGTGTTAACAATCCTTATGCCGTCGGATGGGCCACATTCAGCGCCTTATCCACCAACAGCTGCACCCCATCCAGCATCCGGCAGATGCCCAGCGCGACATTACGTTGCGACCCTTCGATTTCAAACGCCATATGGTGAGCAATCTCGCTGATGGACGCCAAATCCTGGGAAGCATTGACCAGCAAGGTTTCTGTGCCCAGATCGGCGCGCACGGTGAAGAGCCCGTCGGCAGCTTCGGGGATGGGTTTTGCGGGGTTGAGGTAGTGGTTGATCGCGCGGTAGGCCACTTCGTGCAGGGTGCTGGTATCGAAGTCTGGTTGGCCTGGGGGATTTGGGCTGTCTTTGATCATGGTGGAACTCCGTCGACAAGTGGAGCTGCCAACGCTCGCGGTCAAGCGAGTTAAGGTGGCAGCTGTACGCGGGTTGACCGACCGGTTGTCAACGAACCCGGCATACCCAAAGGTATCCCGCGCACAACTGCCGCGACACCATACCTCAGGCATAAAAAAAACGCCTGAGATAGGTACAGGGCGTAGCGTTTCGTTAACAAGGTCGGACGGTCAAATCCGGCCGCTGAATGGGCAGCGACGGCAGTGAGGTTAGTCAACGCCCTTCCGAGCGACAACCTGAAACCCTTGTGGGAAACGTCTGATCGAGCGCGCCTCCTGAAGCCCAATGAGGATCAAAATGTGGGAGCGGGCTTGCCCGCGATGGCGGCCTATCAGGTAAAAAATTGTGGGCTGACTCACCGCTGTCGCAGCATAGGTATCTACACATGTTTTTTACGAATTTAGTTCTGTGGGGGTTGCGGGGGCCGCTGGGTACATATCCGTTGTTTGGGTGATGGCGGATATGGGTTCCGCTCTTACAGCGGGTCACTTTTGGAAAAGAGCCCCAAAAGTAACCAAAAGGGCTCTTGCCCCACCACTCGGCACCTCGCTCACGCTTCGGTGTGCCCTCATGCAGGCTTTGGAGCGGGGGCCGCCGCGATGGGCCATCCATGGCCCAGCGCGGCTAAACCGGCGTCCTGCCGGTTTACCCCCGCTCCAAAACCTGCGTTCGGCCAGCGTGGTTTAACGGGGCGCCTAAGATCAAGATCACAAGCAGATCAAGATCAAAAGCCGAGCACGGCGGCCTAGTAGCCGACCTGAGTGGTTAGATCAAAAGCAAGAGCGAGGCGGCCTGACAGCCGACCTGATGTTGGAAACTGAACTCGGTTGAATTGTGGGAGGGGGCTTGCCCCCGATGTCGGTGTGTCAGTCAGCTTATTCTTAACTGACCCACCGCATTCGCGAGCAAGCCCGCTCCCACATTTTGAGCCCAGTACATCAGGTAGATGTGTGTACTCGGTCAAAGGTGGGAGCTGGCTTGCCTGCGATGGCATCAACTGGTTATGCCTGATGTACCGAAGTGTCTGCATCGCAGGCAAGCCAGCTCCCACAGAAAAACAGCTCTGCCTTTGCCCTGTTTTTGCCCTGTTTTTGCCCTGCTTTTGCTTCAACCACTCAGGTCGGCTACCAGGCCGCCGTGCTCTGCTCTTGATCTTGATCTGCTTTTGACTTTGATCTGACAGGCCCCGTCAACCACGCTGGCCGAACGCAGGCTTGAATCCGTGGGTAACCCGGCAGGACGCCGGGTTAGCCGTGTTGGGCCATGGATGGCCCGTCACGGCGGCCCACGGATTCAAGCCGGAGTGCGGGCATGTCGAGCCTAAGCGAGGCACCGAGTGGTGGGGCAAAGACCTTTTGGTTACTTTTGGGGCGTTTGCCAAAAGTGACCCGCTGTAAGAGCGGAACCATAAGCGGCCGTTACCGCAGCAACGGATATGTACTCAAACCAAGGTGACGCCATCCCAGGCAAGCCAACGCCCACATTGGCGAGTGAGTTAAGGCACAAAGATGATCTTGTCCGCACTGCCCGTGTTCACTTCTTCGTAGCACTGCACGCCATCCGCCAACGCCACTTCGCGCAAGCCAGTGGGCAACGGCAACGACCCCTCATCAAAGAAGCGCCCGAACTGCTCCAACATCACCGCGCACTGCTCGCAGTTGTAGAGTAACGAGTTGATCCCCACCACCGAACCGCCTTTGCGATACAGCGCCAGGGCCGGCAGTTGCACATGCCCATCCACCGGCGCGGCGATGATTGCGATGCGGCCGAACGGCGCCAAACCAGCAACAGACGCCGGCAACCAGAAACCGGTGGTGTCGAAAATCACATCCGCGCCGCCCTTGAACACGGCATTAACCTGCGCGCCCAACTCTTGCGGGTTGCCCAGCGTGATCGCGTCAAACCCTTGGGCTTGCAGCACCTCAACCTGATCAGCCTTGCGCACCGCCGCCAATACCTGCGCACCCCGGATTTTCGCCAATGCCAAGGCCGCGCTGCCCACGGCGCCATTGGCGCCAATCACCAACAACCGCGTGCCTTTAACCACACCGCTGCGCTCCAGCGCATCCCAAGCGGTGGTGTACGGCACACCGAGGCTGGCGGCCTGGGCAAAACTCAAATGCGTTGGCTTATGCGCCACACCCTTGGCCGACACGGTGAGGTATTGAGCGTGGGAACCATCGGCGAAAAAGCCGAGGTCGCGCCCGGTGCCCCACACCTCTTGACCGACCAGTGCCTGCGGCCCCTCGACCACAACCCCGGCAAAATCCCGGCCGGGAATACGCGGCAATGTGGTGTATGGGAAACGACCGAGCACGTTCTTGACGTCGCTGGGGTTCAGGCCGGCAGCCTTGATTTGCACCAGTACTTCACCGGCAGCCGGCACCGGCTTGGCGACGTCAACGAAACTCAGGGCGGCGAGGTCGCCGGTGGCGGAAAATTGCAGTGCTTTCATGGCCAATATCCATCGAAGGGAAAAAGGGAATCAGGACAACCAACCGCTGACCCACTCGCGCCCCATGGGCCAGAGTTTCTCGCCGAGCAACATGCCCATCAGGCCCACCAGGGCAATGGCGGGCGGCGCGGGTGAGCGGAAGTCCAAGGCGCCGTAGATCACGCCGACAAACAGGCCGATGGCGAGGGAAAGCAGGTAGTTCATGAGGACGGCGCCTTGTAGGTTGATGCGCTCAGTGTAGTGAGCGCCTGCCTGAAGCATCGGCCAAGTGCTTCAGGATTTCGGCCAAACCCTCAACCTGTGTAGTGCGACGGCGCCACGCCAAGTTCACGCCGGAACATGTCGCTGAAGCTGCTGGGCGAATAGCCCAGAGACCGCGCAATGCCACTCACCGACTGGCCCTGGATCAGCTCCGCCACCGCCGTGGCCAGTTGCACTTGGCGGCGCCATTCGGCAAAGCCCATGCCCAGGTGGTTCTGGAACAGCCGCGCCAGGGTGCGCACGCTGGCACCGGCGGCCTCGGCGTGTTGCTCGAACGGGACCTCCAGCGACGGCGCCGCCATCACCGCCTGGCAGGCGTTGATCAAGCGACGGTCGGCGCCCACCGGCATGGCGATGCGGATCTGCGAACGACGGGCCCGCTGCAATTCCAGCAGGGCCAGGCCGACGACGGCGTCGTAGTAGGCCGTATCGCCGTTGTCGCCCTGGTCGACCAAGGTGACGATCAGCTCGCGCAACAGCCCGCCGACTTCAATCACCTGCACCTGGCTGTCCAGCGTCGCCGCCAGGGCCGGGCGCAGGTAGATATTGCGCATCTGCAGGTCCGAGACCACGCGGATGCCATGTTCCACGCCCGGCGGCAGCCACACCGCGCGCTGGGGCGGCACAACCAGCGCTTCGCGAGGCGTTTCGACCCACATCACGCCGCTCATGGCGTAGAGCAACTGGCCCCAGTCGTGGCTGTGGGGCTCGACGTACAACCCACGCGGGTAGGTGCGCGCCAGGGGTTGCACGGGCACGGCGTGATCACTGAGGTCGGGGGGCGCGGCCAGGGCCATGGGCTACACATCATCAAGGGTGAGCCGCCATGGTAATGACCGGCGCCCCACAATCCGAGTGAATTTTTGCTGCCCGCAACGATCACTTGCTTACACCTTGAGAGTAGGGAGCTCTAACAATGGACGGATCAGAACCGGTCAATGGCAAGGCGCGCATCGACTACACCCAGGACACTTTATTCGGACCGATGTCCAAGCATGCCGAGTGCCAGGTGAGTGTTCAGCGCACACCGGAGCGCACAGTGCTGCGGGTGTTCCAGCCGCTGCCGGATGATCTGCACGCGGCGCAAACCGTGGTGTTTGCGCTCCAGGGACGGCGGATCAGCGCGGTGGTCAAAGGCCGTCAGCGCCTGGCCGACCACAGCGTCAGGTTCGAACTCAAACCCCACTAAAAAGAGGCCGGTAACACCGGCCTCCCGCCAACACGCTTAGCCGTGAGCCGACTTGGCGCACTCACAGCCCGTTGGCGCCATACACGGCTCACCATGGGCATGGTGCTCGGCACAGCCTTGGCAGCAATAGCCTTTACCGTCCTTCATTACCGCGTCGGCGCCCAGTACACATTTGCAGTGTGGGCAAGCACAGGTTTTATCTGGCATGGTCAGACTCC
This sequence comes from Pseudomonas sp. MF08831, assembly GCF_059862645.1. Classification (NCBI taxonomy): domain Bacteria; kingdom Pseudomonadati; phylum Pseudomonadota; class Gammaproteobacteria; order Pseudomonadales; family Pseudomonadaceae; genus Pseudomonas; species Pseudomonas sp. MF08831. The sequence goes on from NZ_JCBCUX010000011.1 coordinate 186,152, forward strand.
TTTTCATGGTCGTCCAAGTGCTGCGAACGCAGCACCTTAAGCAATGACTCCCGGCAACGCAGCAAGGTTCAGCCCGTTAATCGGCCTGACGGGTATTGCTGCGGTACATGAACACCAGCGCCAGCGCCAGACAGAGCATCGCCACGATACGGCTGCCCGACAGTTCGATCGCCGGGTTACCCAGCCAGCCGAAGTTGTCGATCAGCATGCCCATGCCCAACTGCCCGACGATCACCGCCACCGTTGCCACCGCCGTGCCGACGATGGGCACCGCGCCAACCATCACCATCATGTACACCACGCCGAACAACGCGCCGGTCAGTTGCCACTTGGGCACCTCGAGCAAGCTGACGGCCTGGGCCGGCTCGAAAAAGAAAATCAACAGCGCCGTGGTCATGGCGCCCACCGCAAAGGTCAGCAAGCTGCTGCGCAATACGCCCACTGCCTGGCCCAGGCGGCCGTTAATGGCCGCTTGCACACTCAGTACCGCACCGGCGGCAATCACCAGTACCAACAACAGAATCAGATTCATCGCCTTACCCTCGTGCAATCAGAACAAGTGCCGCCACAATCAGCGCCAACGCAATCCAGCGCTCTCCATTGACCCGCTTGGGTGCCGTGCCAAACCAGCCGAAATGGTCGATCAACACACTCTTGCCCACCTGGCCCGAGAGGATCGCGATCATGGTCATGGCGATACCGATATGCGGCGTGGCCAACGTCAACACCACCACATACATCGGCCCCAGGAAGCCGCCGATCAACTGCCAGCGTGGCAGGTCGGTCAGCGCCGGGCCTTTTTGCGGGCCGCTGAACAGCAACAGCAAAAACAGGATCGCCGTGCCCACGCCGAAAATGCTCAAGGTCGCCCACAAGTGGCCTACCTGTACGCCCAGCGGCCCGAGCAACCCGGCCTCCACCGACAGGCCCATGCCCGCCAAAATCACCAACGGCAACAACGACAGCCGTAGAAGGTTTTTCTTCGGCGTGGCCTGAGCCACACCCTCGATCGAACTTGCCTGCATACATCACCTGCGCTTCAAGAAGTAGACATGGCGCGCATTATCCGGTGGCCGTGCTGTGCGATAAATGGGAGCATGCGGATAACACCTTTGCGCATAACGCACAGCTTGGAGGCCATGATGCAGGGCTTGAATGAATTGAGTTTCAAGGCGTTGCGCCTGTTTGTCGCAGTGCTGGATCACGGCAGCTTTTCTGAAGTCGCGCGCCGGGAAAGCCTGGCGCCCTCCTCCATTTCTCGGCAGATCCAGTTGATGGAGCAGGCACTCGGCCAACAGTTGTTGTACCGCCACACCCGCGCCGTGAGCCCTACCGAAGCCGGGCGCCTGCTCGGGCATCATGCGCGCTTGATGCTGGAGCAACTGGAAACAGCCGGCCAGGCGTTGCAGGAACAGGAAAGCGAACCCAGCGGCCTGGTACGCATCAACGCGCCGATGGTGTTCGGCCAGCGTCATCTATCGCCGTGGCTGGGCGAGCTGTGCCGGCGCTATCCCAAGTTGCAACTGGATATCCAGCAAACCGACACCTACGTCGACCCATTGCAAGACGGCACCGACTTGCTGTTTCGTATCGGCGTGCTCAACGATTCCGGCATGCAGGCCCGCATCTTCGCGCCGCAGCGCTTTCGCATCGCCGCCAGCCCTGCCTACCTGGCCCGGCATGGCACACCGCGCCACCCCGACGAGCTGGTCAACCATCAGTGCCTGGCCTACAAGGGCATCACCGGCCAGCAACGCTGGTTTTTCCGCCGCGACCAGGGCGATTGGACGCCCTACAGCGTCAAAGGCCCGATCACCGGCAACCACGCCGACACCCTCACCCACGCTGCCGAACAAGGCCTGGGGCTGGTGGTGTTTCCGTCCTGGCTGATCGGCGAAGGCTTGCGCGCCGGCACCTTGCAGGCGGTGCTGACCGAATACGACGTGGCGACGACGCTTGAGCCGCAGCAGATTGCCGCGTTATGGCCCGGCAGCCGCCGGCTGTCATTGAAGGTGCGCACGGTGATTGATTATTTTGTCGAGTGTTTTGGCGCGGTGCCGTATTGGGACCGGTGACTCAAAACAACCACTGCCCAATCAACCACGCGTTCGCCCCGCTGATCACGGCAAACAGAAACCACGCCAACAGCCGCGTGGGCAGGCGGTTCACAAACGGCCCCATCAATTGCTTGTCACCCGTCATGCGGATCAGTGGGTACAGCGCGAACGGCAACTGCAGGCTGAGGACCACCTGGCTCAGAATCAGCAACTTGCCAATGGCATCGTCGCCCATCAGCCACACCCCCAAAAACGCCGGGATCAGTGCCAGGCCTCGGGTGATCAGGCGGCGCTGCCAGCAGGGAATGCGCAGGTTGAGGTAACCCTCCATGATCACCTGCCCGGCAATCGTGCCGGTGAAGGTCGAACTTTGCCCGGAGGCGAGCAACGCGATACCAAACAGGACACTGGCAAAAGCCCCGCCCACCAGTGGGTCGAGCAGGTGGTAAGCATCCTGAATCTCGACCACGTCGGTGTGGCCAGTCTTGTAGAACGCAGCGGCGGCCAGCACCAGGATTGCCGCGTTGACCAGCAAAGCCAGGGCCAGTGAGCCGATGGTGTCGATACGCGCCAGTTTGACCGCGTCCTGTTTGCTGGCGAGGTCTTTGCCGATCAGCCGGGTTTGCACGATGGAGCTGTGCAGGTAAAGGTTATGCGGCATTACCGTGGCACCCAGGATCCCGATGGCCAGGTACAACGGCGCAGCGTCGCTGATGGCCGACAGTGACGGGGCGAAGCCACTCAACACGTCCGGCCAGTAGGGTTTGATCAGCACCAGTTCGATAAAGAAGCACACGCCGATGGTCGCGACCAGCGCCAGCATGATCGCTTCCAGTCGGCGGAAACCCCGGTTTTGCAAGGCCAGGATCAACAGCGTGTCGAATGCGGTAATGACGATGCCGGTGGTCAGCGACACGCCCAGCAACAGGTGAAACGCCAGGGCGCAGCCGAGCACTTCGGCAAGGTCGGTGGCGATGATCGAAATTTCCGCCAGCACCCACTGCGTGCGCGCCGAACGTTTGCTGTAGCGCTCACGGCACAGTTGCGCCAGGTCTTTGCCGGTGGCGATGCCCAGCCGTGAACACAGGCATTGCACAGCCATGCCTGCCAGGCTGGCCAGCAGCACCACGAATAACAGGTTGTACCCGTAGCGCGAGCCGGCCTCGATGGCCGTGGCCCAGTTGCCGGGGTCCATGTAGCCAATCGAAATCAGCAGCCCGGGGCCGGCGAACATCAGCGCCCGTTTGAAAAACGAAGCCTTGGGGTCAACGATAACGGAGCCGGCCACTTCCGGCGGGCAGAATGGGGCAGTAGCGATTTTCGGCAGGCTGAATTTCACGCGGTATCCCAGGCAAACATACAAGTCAGAGCCGCAGCTTATCAGTCCGACACGACCGTGCGCATCACCGTCTCCCGCGGCAGGTGGAACGTTTCCACGACCTGCACCACCAGGTCCATCTCCTGGTTCAGCGCCTCGCGCTCCATGCGCTGGCGAATCATGCCGATCATCAACACCGATAAAGTGGTAATCGAGTACGCCGGGCCGGAAAACGCCCGCACGCCCGTCACCAGCAGCATCGCCGCGGCCAATGCCTGGCCCACCACCGGAATCGCCGTGGCGGCACCGCGGCGCACGATAAACCCGGTCAACCCCGCCAACGCCGTGCCACTCAAGGCCGTGGTGGCCGAGCGGCCTACATCGAAGCGGTTGAACAAGCCCTGCTCTTTTTGCGCGGCCGCCTTGAGTTCGGCGTCGAAGGCTTGACGGTCCGCACGGCTGAGCTTGTCCTTGTATTGCTCGATCAGTTTCTCCGCGACTTGGGCCTCGATGTCCGCCAGCGCAACGGTTTCCAGCGCTTGGTCAAACTTGATCCCCAGGCGCTGCGCCACATCTTCGGCGATCTGGCGATAACTCACGCCATGGCCACGGGCCAGGTTCATAAAGCTGTCACCGCCCATGCGCTGCAACTCGATGGCCAGTTTCAGCGGTTCGCGCACGCCGGCATCGATCGATGCACTGCGTTTTTGCGCCATCAATTCGGCCAGGAACTTCAACTCGTCCGGCCGCGCCTGCACCAACGCGGGGAACAACTCCACGTCCTCCTCGGCAAAGCGCACCTCAGTGCTGCGCTGATCGGCGCGGATCATGCCGCGCCGTTCCTGCAACAGGTCGGTGTATTGCACCACCGTTTTCAGCTGCGGCCAGTAGGCGGCATGGTCGAACGTCGCCAGGTGCACATTGGTGACCTTGGCCTTGAGCGCCGGCGTGACATCAATTGCATAACGCCCAATGCAACGTTCGGTGTCCGGTTTCATGGCCAGCGCCCAGTCTTTGCTGGAGTGGCAGTTGATCACACGGCCCTTGAGCGGCGCCGACACTTCATCCCACGGGCTCGACGTACAGATCGCCCCGCCCATCAGCAACAGGTTGTTCAGCGGCAGTTCGCGAGCCACCTCGGGGCTGGCCAGCACGCTCTTGACCAGAATGCGCGCGCCCAGCGAATGCCCGATGAGGTTGATGCGCCGTACCTCCAGCGACTCCGCGTGCAGGTAATTGGCCAGTTCAGGCAACAGGGTCTTGGCCACTTCATCGACGCGCGCCTCGACACTTTTGTAATGGTCGAGGAAATAGGCAATCGCCTTGCCCACGCCCACCGTTGCGGCGCCCAGGCCGCCGCCGCCAAGCATCGAGGTGATCACATCCTTGAAGGGCGCAAACAGGTTTTCGAGAAAATGCCCCGCCGGCCAGAACAGCATGAGGTTGGTCGAGCCTTCGATGCTCGCCAGCTGCTGCTTGAAATTGCCCAGTTGCTGGCGGTTGAAGAAGGCCGAATAACCGTGAACGTAGAGATTGAGCACATCCCCCTGAGGCTCGCCGCACAGTACAAACGTGGGCTTGCGGGTGCGGTGCATTTCATCCCACTGGTGTTGCATGGGCCGGTGACTCCTGGTGACGATGGACGGCGATAGTAACAAAGCATGACCTTGGTGAAGGTGAATCCTGACCGACGTGTGCCGTTTTCAGAACGCAGACGCTGCCCTGGATTTGGCCAGGTAGCGCGCGGGCGCGTCTCCCAGGTTTCGGCGGAACACCGCGGTAAAGGCGCTGGAACTGCTGAAACCCAACCCCAATGCCACCTCGGTAATGGAGGCGCCATGACTGAGCCGCGCAGTGGCTTCAAGCAGGCAGACCTGCTGACGCCAGGCCACAAACGTCATGCCGGTGCCTTCGTGGAAATGGCGAGTGAAGGTGCGTCGGCTCATGTTCGACCACTGGGCCATCTCATCCAGAGAGATGGTCTGCGCAGGGGCCTGCAGAAAACGCCGGCAAGCCTGGGCCAGACGTGGCTCGGCAGGCAACGGCGCGCTGAGGGGCACTTCGGGCATGGCGCTTATTTCGTCGATCAACAGCGTCAATATGCACTGCTGACGGACCGTAATCGCCGCCGACGGCGCGATCGCCAGTGCCGCTTCCAACAGATGCCTGAGCAATGGCGACACCTCGAATACCTGGCAACGATCCCGCAGCCCTGCCCGCTTGGCAGCCTGGTCATCGAGGTAGGTATTGAGCATCACCACATCGCCGCGCATGTGCATTTCATGGGGCACACCGCCCGGCACCCAGATCGCCCGCTGCGGCGGCACCACCCAATTGCCGAGGTCGGTGAACATCCGCAACGCACCGGTAGAGGCGTAGGCGAATTGCCCGCGTGCATGGGTATGCCGCTCGAAGACGGTGCCGCACGCATAGTCGCGCAGCGTGACGACGGCTTCAGGGTCAGTGGTTTCAAATGTCGGGATCATGGCCCGATAGTGTCAAACTATGACCTGACATAGCAAGCGGGCCATACGGCCCCGCCCTAGCATGATGGCCCGGATCAACCCATTCAAAGGCCCGCCCATGCACAAGCAACACCTAGCCCTCGCCCTGCTCGTCACCCTGGTGTGGGGCTTGAACTTCCCCATTACCCAGTTGGGCTTGCGCTCAATCGACCCGTTTGTGCTGACCGGCATCCGCTTTGCCCTCGCCGCCTTGCCGCTGGTGTTCTTCATCAAGCGCCCCGCCGTCAATTTCGGCTATGTGGCGGCCTATGGCGTTATCTTCGGGCTGGGCATGTGGGGCGTGATCAACTATGGCATCCAGGCAGGCGTCAGCCCTGGAATCGCCTCGCTGATCATTCAGCTCAGCGTGTTTTTCACGCTGGGCTGGGGCTATCTGTTGTTCAAGGAACACATTCGCCGTGCGCAGTGGGTCGGCGCTTTGCTCGCCCTGATTGGCCTGACGGGGATCATCTGCACCCAAGACGGCGAGCATGCGGTGCTCGGCGTGCTGCTGATCGTGCTCAGCGCGTTGGCGTGGAGCATCGGCAACATCATCATCAAAGCGTCGGGGGTGAAGGAAATTTTCTCGTTCATGGTGTGGGCCAGCCTGTTTCCGCCGGTGCCGTTGTGTCTGATGGCCTGGTGGATGCACGGTAGCACCGCGTTCGAGAACGTGCCCGCCAGCCTTGACCTCACCGCGGTGATGTCGATCCTGTTTCAGGTTTATTTGGCCACGCACTTTGCCTATTGGGGCTGGAATTCGTTGCTCAAGGCCTACCCCGTTTCGACCGTGGCGCCGCTGTCGTTGCTGATACCGGTATTCGGCATCGGCAGTTCGATGCTGATACTGGGCGAGCGCATTTCCACGCCCCACCTGGTGTTCATCACGGTCATCATCAGCGGCCTGGCGATAGGGCTTTACCGCAAGCCGATTGTGCAAACCGATAGATAGTCATGGCAAAAAACCGGGATGTTGTTCGCGCATTCAGTCCACTAGCATTCGCTCAGTCTTGTACTGAACCGAGGAAACACCATGAGCACGCCCGAGTTTTTTGTCACCCCAGGTTATGGCGATTACCTGCGCGAACACCTGCACTATTCCCAGGCGGTCAAAGTCGGTAACCGCGTGGAAACCTCCGGCCAGGGCGGTTGGGATGATGACTTCCAGATCCCTGCCGACCTCGGCGAAGAAATCGCCCGGGCCTTTCATAACCTGGAGCGCACCCTGGCCAGCGCTGGCGCGCAGTGGGCGCACGTGATTCACGTCAACTCCTACCACGTCGGTGGCTTCCCACCGGAGGTCAACGAGGCGATGGTCAAGCAGTACCGGCGCTACATGCCCGACCACGCGCCGATCTGGACGCAGGTCGGCGTGCAGGCGCTGGGTCTGCCGACCATGCGTGTAGAGATTCGTGTGACCGCGATTATTCCCTGACACCGAACGTATGCATCACCCATTCGGTAAATACCTTGAGCCGTGCGCTCTGGTGACGGTTGGGCGGGTAAAGGATGTGCAACGCCGTGGGCGGGCGCGACCAGTCCGGCAATACGCTGACCAACTGGCCGGTGTCCAGGTAGTACTGCACGATGGAGGTGAAGTGCTGCCCGACGCCAAGGCCGGCGAGCAGCATTTCCTTGAGGCCATTGCCCTCGTTGGTCGAGAAGGCGCAGCCGTTGACCTCGATACGCTGCCCGCCCTTCTCGAAAATCAGCGGCTCCGGCTTGCCCGAGCCGGTAAAGAAATAACCGGCTTTGAGGTGGTTGTTCTGCAGGTCCTCGGGCGAGGCCGGCAGCCCTCTGCGGGCAACGTAACTGGGCGCCGCGCAGGTGAGGTACTCAAGGTCAGCCACCTTGCGCCCGATCATTGCCATGTCGTCCAGCGTGCCGGCACGGATCACGCAGTCAACGCCCTCCCCGACGATGTTCACGGCACGGTCACTGATCCCCAGGGCAATAGTGATGTCGGGGTACTGCCGATGAAAATCCACCAGCGCCGGGATCAACAGGCAATTGGCAAACGAGGCCGGTGCGTCCACGCGCAGATGCCCGCCGGGCTTGAGGATTTGCCCGCGCGCGGCGCTGTCCACTTCATCCAGCTCAGCCACCAGCCGCCGTGCATGGCCATAGTATTCGAGCCCTTCGGACGTCGGCGCCAGGGCGCGGGTGGTGCGGTGTATCAACTTGAGGCCCAGGTGTTTTTCAAGGTCGGTGATCAGCTTGCTGACCGTGGAGCGTGGCAGCGCCAGCTGGTCGGACGCACGGCTGAACGAACCGGTATCGACGACACGGACGAAGGCGCGCAGGGCGAGAAGTTGGTTCATGTGAGTGCCTCAATGCGACTTAGTCAGCGAAGTTGTCGATCATGACCTCGCCACCGGCAAACGTCGCGATTCACTATTTTTAATGGGCGTATTCCCAGATTGAAACACAGCGTGTGGCGAGCGGGCTTGCCCCGCGTTGGGTTGCGCAGCAGCCCCGGATTCAGCCGCTGCGGAGTATCTGACACATCGCATCCTTGTTTGAAGGGCTGCTTCGCAACCCAACGGGGGGCAAGCCCCCTCGCCACAAAGAGCGTGTCGGGTAACTGGGGCGATCAAAAACCCAAAAAAAACCGCCCTTAGGGCGGTTAAAGGTGCTCGGCCTTGATCAAAAACCGAGGGAGAAACTGACGGTCATCGCGTGGTCCTTATCGTTACGCGAGAGTTGACCCGAGTAGCCCAGGCCCAGCTTGCCGTTCTGGCTGATCTGGTAATCCAGCCCCGCCTCCAGTACCGCACTGTCCTTGGCAATCGGTACACCTTGGGTGCTGAACGAACCCCCGCCGTTGATAAAGCTCAAGTCGGCGTCGGGCTTGGTATCGCCGAAGGCGTGGCGCCAGCCGATGCTGCCCCGCGGGGTGATTTTCGAGCCGTTGCCCAGGGTGATGGTCTGGCCAACACGCACGCCCAAGGTGGAGAAAGTCACGTCCTGATCAGCATCGCCGCGCAGCGCCGCCGACCCGCCTTTCTCCTTGAGTGTGTCGCTGTCGTAGTTGACGTAGGCCAGGCCGGCGAACGGTTCGACTGCCACGCTGCCGGCTGTAAGGGTGTAGCCCACTTCACCGAACACTTGCGCGCTGCGTGCCTTGTAATCGGCTTTCAGACGCTGACCTTCGCCAGCGACCGCCACGTCGCGTTTGCTTTCGATGTCATGCCAGCTGTAGGCCACGCCCATACGCGCGGCGAATGCTTCCTGTTGGTAAGCGGTGTAGGCCATCAAGTGGTAGCTGTCGACGTCGGCGCTGGAGCTGCGGCGCTTGGCGTCCAGGTCGCTGCGGGTGTAGCCGGCGGCCACGCCGACGCGCCAGGCGTCATCCACTTGCTTGTCGGTGCCAAGCAGGAAGCCGCCAAGGTTGCGGTCCAGCTTGGCGGCGTTGCTGTCGCCGCCCATGTGGCCCCAGGTGCCAAGCACGCGCATCCAGCCGACCATCTCGCCGTGGCAACCGGCACTGCTCAGGCGGTTTTCGCTTGGCGCCAGGCTGTTGCGTGGGTCGTCCTCGCGATAGCAGCCAGGTTGGCGCAGGCGCTCGTTGACCGCGTCACGGATGTAGCGCGAATCCTCAAGCATTGCGCTGGCGGTGCTGGCGTGGATCTCGCCGGACAAGCTGTCAAAAGCGGCACGCGCCCCGGCAGCATCGGTGTTGAGCAACGCATTTTGCACCGCGGCCCCGCCCACGGCGGCGCCTCTGTCCAGTGCAGCCGCCACGCCACGCTGGTTACCGGTGGCCGCTACGCTGGCGTAGCTGACGTTATTGCGGCTGACCGCCAACGCCACTTGAGTGGGGCTGTAGTCCAGCGAGGTGGAGAGGAACGCCAGGTTCTCCAGGTTGGTGTTGCTGAAGGTGCCGTTCACCGCGCCGGCAGTCAGCAGGGTGTAGGTGGTTGCCCCGGTGTAGGGCGCCAGGTTGATCACATTCAGGGTGCCGCCCAGGTTAGCCGTGCCGCCGACCGCCAGAGAACCGCTGACCGAAGGCGTGATGACCAGGTTCAGTGCGCCCGTGCTGACGTTGGTGAAGTTACCGGCCACTGTCAGCTTGCCGCCATCGGGTGTCACGCTGCCGTTGTTGACCAGCGAACCGACACTGCCGTTACCGGTCAGGCCCGCGCCATTGGCGACCGTCACCTGCCCGCCGAACACCGTGCCCGGATTGGCCGCGTTGCCGACTTGCAGCACGCCCTGATCCACCGCCACGGTGCCGCTGAACGGCTGATTACCGGTCAGCAGCAGCGCCCCTGCGCCTTGTTTGGTGAGGCTGCCAGTGCCGGTCAACGTGCCCTTGAAGGTGCCATTGGTGGCCTGCACGAACAGCATGCGCGCATTGTTCAGGAACCGGCCTTGCAAGCTGAGCGTGTTACCGGCCAACGTACCGCCGCTGACGGTAGTGCCACCGGTGTAGGTGTTGGCGCCGGTCAGCAACAAGGTGCCGGCATCAAGTTTGTTGATCGCCCCGCCGCCCACGATCGGCGCAGCAATCTCCGTGGTGACGCCCGAATTGACCCGCACCACCGCCGTGCCGGTAGGCGACAAGGTGCCCCCTGCCCCCGCCGTCAGCGTGTAGCCAGGGTCAAGAAATTGCAGCCCGGTAAAGCCTTGGTTGCCGACCACGGTGACCGTGCCGCCCTGCCCGCCAAACACGGCAAACTGGTTGTTCGACGCCTGGCCTTGGGTGCCGGTCGGATCGGTCCAGTTGGTGCCAGGGCCCCAGGTGCCACTGCCACCGGTGATGGTGCCGTCGGGGTTGGTGGTGCCGCCGTTCCAGAACTGGATTTGCCCGGGTGCGGTTTGCACCAGCAGGTTGAGCTGGTTGGCGAGTGCCGTCTGCAAGGTCAGGTCGCCTGCGCCGACGGGCAGTGTGCCAAGGGTCAAACCGTTGTCGGTCAGGCTGCCGCCGTAGCGGAACAGTTGATAAACGCCGGCACCAAAGCCGCCCGCGTCAGTGACGTTGAGCGTGCCATCCAGGGTCAGGTTACCCGCCACATTCACCGCCGTGGTCGACGCACCCGGTGCGCCGAGGGTGAAGTCCAGCGTGGTGCCGGACGACAACGCCAGCGAACCGACCGACAGCGGCGTCGCCGCCCCGGCCTTGAGCACCGAACCATCGGCCATGTTCACCGCGCCGCCCAGCGTGCCGCTGCCGCCGAGCGTCGCGCCGTTGGCAACCTGTACCGCCGCACTGTTCAACGTGCCATTGACCAGCACGCTGCCCGCGTTGACGTTGGTGTTGCCGGTGAAGGTGTTATTGCCGGTCAGCAGCAACGCGCCGGTGCCGGTTTTATTCAACACCCCGGCGCCGGTGAGGTTGCCGGTGTAGGTGCCGTCGGCGCCCTGCTCGAAGGTCAGTGTCGCGTTGTTGGCAATCGCCCCTTGCAGGCTGGTGGTATTGCCGGTGGTGCTGCCGCCATTGAGTGTGGTGCCACCGCTGTAAGCGTTGGCGCCGGTCAGCAGCAACGCGCCAGTGCCATTTTTTACCAGGCTGCCGGTGCCGCTGACCGCGCCGTTGAGGGCCAGGTCATGGCTGCCGGCCAGCGTCAGCGGGCCGCCCAGGTTGATGGCATTGGCCAGTTGCAGGTCGGTGCTGGTATCCAGAGCGGCAGCGCCGCCAACGGTCAGCGCGCCGGTGCCGAGCGCTGCGTTGTTGCCCAGGACCAGTTGGCCGGCATTCAAGCCGGTGCCGCCGCTGTAGGTGTTGGCGCCGTTGAGGGTCAGTGTCGCCGCGCCTTTTTTCAACAGGCTGCCGTTGCCGCTGAACCGGCCGTTGAGCGTCAGCGCACGGCTGCCGCCAATGGCCAATGCACCGTTGAGTACCGCAGCGTTGTCGAGCGTGACGGCTGCGTTGCTGTCCAGCGTGGTGCCGTCAGCGGCCGTCAGCGTGCCTGTGCCCAGCGCGCTGTTGCTGCCCACCACCAGCGTGCCGCCATTGAGCGCGGTGCCGCCGGTGTAGGTGTTGCTGCCGTTGAGCACCAGGGTGCCGCTGTCGAGTTTGGCCAGGGTGCCCGCGCCAGCCAGGGTCACGCCCAGGGTGGCGGTGGCGTTCGGGTCGACCCGAATCGCGGTGTTGCCGGTGCCGCCGTTGACCAGATTGAGCACGCCCGCCGTGCCGGAGGCCAGGTTATAGCCGTCGGTGACGAACTGCATGCCGGTAATCGTTTGCGTGCCATCCACGCTCACGTTACCCGCAGCGCCCTGGAACACTGCGAAACTGCTGCCCCAATTCTGGTTGAGCGTGCCATCGACATTGGTCCAGTTGGTGAGGCCGGTGCCCCAGGTACCGTTGCCGCCTTCGATGGCGCCATTGCCGATCAGGTTGCCGCCATCCCAGAATTGCACGGTGGTATTGGGCGCCGTCACCAACACGTTGACCTTGTTGCTGATGGCCGTCTGCACCTCTACGTCACCCGGGATCACACTGCCGGGCAGCGTGCCGAGGGTCAGGCCGTTATTGGTCAAGGCCCCGCCGTAATTGATGATGTTATAGACGCCGCTGCCAAAACCACCGACATCGGTGACGTTAAGGTTGCCGCCCAGGGTCAGGTCGCCGCCGACATTGAGCAGCCCATTACCGCCACCCACCACCGGAACGCCGAGTCCGACGTCCAGATTGGCGTTGCCGCCCAGCACCAACGAGCCCACCGACAAGGTGCTGCCGGTGTTCAGGCCGATGTGACCACCGTCGGCCACCGTCACGGCGCCCGCCAACGAGCCGGTGCCGGTCAGGGTCGCGCCGTTGTTGACCGCGACGGTGCCGCTGGCCAGCGAGCCGCTGACATTCAAGGTGCCGCCATTGACGTTGGCGGCGCCGCTGATGGCGTTTGCGCCGGTCAGGTTGAGCGCGCCGGTGCCGTTTTTATCCAGGTTACCGGCGCCGTTCAGCGCACCCGCGAAGGTGTTGTCCAGGTTGCTGCCGCCCACCGCCAGGGTAGTGCCGCCCGCCACCTGAACCGTGCCGTTGCCGGCCAGGCTGTTGAGGTTGGCATTGCCACCCAGGTTGAGACGGGTGCCCGCGCCAACGTTGACGCCCGACGTGTTACCCAGCGCTCCATTGCCCACGGTGGTCACACTGCCGCCCACCACCGTGAGCGGGCCGGTGAAGGTGTTGTTGGCGCTGAGCAGCAGGTCTGCAGCGCCGTTCTTGATCAGCGCCGCGTTGCCCGCCAGTACACCGGCCAGGGTCAGGTCATTGCTGCCGGCCACGCTGAGGTCGGCGTTGAGATTCACCGCGTTTGCCAGTACCAGCGGCGCACTGTTGTCCAGCGTGCCCGCGCCACTCACGGTCAGCGCGCCCGAGCCCAGGGCGGTGGCGGTGCCAATGGTCAGCGTACCGGCATTGAGGGTGGTGCCGCCGCTGTAGGTGTTGGCGCCATTGAGTGTCAGGTTGGCGGTGCCGTTTTTGCTCAACGAACCGCTGCCATCCACCACGCCGTCAAGGCTCAGGCCATCGGTGCCGCCGACGGTCAGCGCAGCATTGAGCGTGGTGTTATTGGCCAACGCCAGTGCAGTGCTGGTGTCCAGCGTTGCCGCACCGTTGACGGCCAGCGCGCCGCTGCCCAGTGCCGCGCCGTTGCCCAGGGTCAAGGTGCCTGCATTCAACTGCGTGCCACCGAGGTAGGCATTGTTGCCGTTGAGCGTCAGGTTGCCCGCGCCGCTTTTGGTCAGGCCACCGGCACCGGTGACCAGGCCGTTGAGGGTCAGGTCGGCACTGCCGAGAATGCCCAGGTTGCCCGCCAGGTTCACCGCATTGGCCAGGGTCACGGCGGAACGGGTGTCGAGGGTGGTTCCGGCAGCGACATTCAAGGCGCCGGCGCCCAACGCGGTGTCGGAAGCCAGAATCAGCCCGCCAGCGTTCAGCGCGGTAGGCCCGGCATAGCTGTTGTTGCCACTCAAGGTCAGGCTGGCGATGCCATTTTTGATCAGGCTGCCGGTGCCCGCCACCGTGCCGGCCAGGGTCAGCGCATTGCTGCCGCCAACCGTCAGCGTGCCGTTGACAGTCACGTCGTTGGCCAGACTGACCGCAGCGTTGCTGTCCAGGGTCGTGCCGTTGGCCGTGGTCAGCGTACCGGTACCCAGCGCGCTGTTATTGCCGACCACCAAGGTGCCGCCGTTGAGCACGGTGCCGCCGGTATAGGTGTTGGCGCCGTTGAGCACCAGGGTGCCCGCGTCCAGTTTGGCTAACGTGCCGCCACCGTTGAGCGTGACGCCCAGCGTCGCGGTGGCGTTAGGGTCAACACGCACGGCCGTATTGCCGCCGGTGCCGTTGAACAAGGTCAAGGCCCCCGCCGCGCCGCCGACCAGGTTGTAGCCGTCGGTGACAAATTGCAGGCCGGTAATGGCTTGAGCGCCGTCCACGGTGACAGTACCCGCCGCGCCCTGGAAGATCGCGAAGCTGTTGGGGCTCCAGGCAGTGTTGGCCAGGCCGTTGAGGCTGGTCCAGTGGGTGCCGCCGGCATTCCAGCTGCCGGTGCCGCCATCGACAGTGCCGTTCGGCAACAATTGGCTGCCATCCCAGAACTGCACGTTGGTGCTGCCATTGACCAGCAAATTGATCTGGTTGCCGATGCTGGTCTGCACATCCAGATCGCCCAGCGACACATTCACCGGCACGCTGCCGAGTGCGAGGCCATTGTTGGTCAGGCTGCCGGTGTAGTTGATCAGGCGATAGAGACCGACGCCGAAGCCACCGATATCGTGCACATTCAGCGTGCCGTCGAGGGTCAGGTTACCGCCCACATTGATCAGTGCCGTGCCGCCGGTGGACGCCGCGCCCAGGCCCGCATCGAGGTTGGAGTTGCCATTGAGTACCAGCGAGCCGACGGTCAGGGCATTGCCCGAGTTCACCGCCAGATGGCCGCCATCGGCAATGTTCACGTTGCCCGCCAGGGTGCCGGTACCGCCCAGGGTGGCGCCGCTGGCGACGCCCACAGTGGCGCTGCTCAGCGAACCGTTGACGAGCAAGCTGCCGGCATTCACCTGGGTATCACCGGTCAGCGAGCTGATGCCGCCGAGGGTCAATGCACCGCTACCGATTTTAGTGAAGTTGCCCGCGCCGGTGAGCACGCCACCGAAGCTGCCATCCAGGTTGTTGCCGCCCACACTCAACGTGTTGCCGGTGCCGACCTGGGCCACGCCGTTGCCGCTCAGGGCGCCGAGGCTGGCCGAGCCGCCCAGGTTCAGTTGCGTGCCGCTGCCGAGGTTGACCCCGGCGCCTACGCCCAGCGCGCCATTGCCCACCGTGGTCAGGCTGCCGGCTTGTACATCGAAGAGGCCGGAGAAGCTGTTGTTGCCGGCCAGATTCAGGTCACCGGTGCCGGTCTTGATCAGGTTACCGCTGCCCGCCAGCACGCCGGTCAGGCCCAGGTTGTTATTGAGAGCGCCCACCGTCAACGCTGCATTGACGTTGACCGCATTGGCCAGCACCAAAGGAGCAGCGGTGTTCAGGCTGGCTGCACCGCCGACGGTCAAGGCGCCAGTGCCCAGGGCGGTTGCGGTGCCCAGGGTCAGGGTGCCTGCATTCAGGGTGGTGCCGCCTTGATAGGTATTCACGCCAGCGAGCGTCAGGTTGGCCGCGCCGTTCTTGACCAGTGCCCCGTTGCCGCTGAGCACACCGCCCAGGTTCAAGTCGTTGCTGCCGGCCACCGTCAGCGCGGCGTTCAACGCCACGTTATTGGCCACGGCCAGCGCGGCGCTGTTGTCCAGGGTCGAGGCACCGCCGACGCTCAGGTTACCCAGGCCCAGGGCGGTGCCCGTTCCCAGGGTCAGGGTACCCGCGTTCAGCGTCACGCCGCCGAGGTAGCCATTGGCACCACCGAGTATCAGGTTGGCCGCGCCGTTTTTGGTCAGGCTGCCCGCACCGTTGATGCTGCCCGCCAGTGTCAGGTCGGCCGTTCCGCCGATGCCCAGGTTACCGGCAAGATTGATCGCGTTATTGGCCGTGACCGCAGTGCTGGCGTCCAACGTCGTGCCGTTGGCCGCATTCAAGGTGGCGCTGCCCAACGCCGTGTTGGAAGCCAGGATCAGCCCACCCGCGTTCAAGGCCACCGGGCCGAGGAAGGTATTGGTGCCGCCCAATGTCAGGTTGGCCGTGCCGTTCTTGATCAAGCCGCCGACGCCGCTGACCGCACCGTTGAGGCTCAGCGCATTGCTGCCCGCCACGCTCAGGTTGCCGTTCAAGACCAGCGCATTGCCCAGGGTCACTGCGGCATTGCTGTCCAGAGTCGTGCCGCTCACCGTCGTCAACACACCGCTGCCCAGCGCAGTGTTGCTGCCAACCATCAGCGTGCCGCCGTTGAGCGTGGTGCCGCCGCTGTATGTGTTGGCGCCACTGAGGACCAGGGTGCCGGTGTCGAGTTTATTGAGCGTGCCGATGCCGTCGATGTTCACGCCGATGGTCGCGGTGGCGCCTGGGTCAACACGAATGGCAGTGTTGCCGGTGGTGCCGTTGACAGCCGTCAATTGCCCGCCGGCGCCGCTGACCAGGGTGTAGCCGTCGGTGGCGAACTGCATGCCCGTGAACAGTTGCGGCCCTTGCACCGTGACAGTGCCCGCCGCGCCTTGGAACACCGCAAAGTCGCTGGCCCATGCCTGGTTGAGCGTGCCGTTGACGTTGGTCCAGTTGGTGCCGGCGCTGGTCCAGATGCCGGTGCCGCCATCCACGGTACCGTTAGGAATGGTCTGGCTGCCGTCCCATAAACGAATATTGGCGTTGGGCGCCGATACCAGCACGTTGACCTGGTTGCCCACGGAGGTTTGCACCACCAGGTCACCCAGGCCAAATCCGACCGGCACACTCGACACATTCAGGCCCAGGTCGGTGAGCACGCCGGTGTAGTTGATCAAGCGATAGACGCCAACGCCGAAACCACCGGCATCGGTCACGTTCAGGTTGCCGGCGAGGGTCAGGTTGCCGCCCACATTGAGCAAGGATGTCGTCGACGGTGCGCCCAGGGCCACATCCAGATTGGCGCCTGCCCCCAATGCCAGCGCGCCGGCCGACAAGGTATTGCCGCTGCTCAGCGCCAGGTGCCCGCCTGTGTTGATGTTGACTGTGCCCAACAGCGAACCGGTGCCGGTCAGGGTGCCGCCGCTGTTGACATCGACCAGGTTGCTGCCCAACGAGCCGCTGAGGTTCAAGGTGCCCGCATTGATGGTGGTGTTGCCGGTGAGGCCGTTGATGCCGGTGAGGTTGAGGGTGCCGATGCCGACTTTGGTCAGGCCGCCGCCGCCACTGAGGTCGCCGTCAAAGGTGCTGGTGGTATTGAGGCCGCCGACGCTCAGTGTGGTGCCTGTGCCGAGCTGCACCGAACCGCTGCCGGTCAATGCTGCAAGGCTGCTGTCCACGCCGAGGTTGAGTGCCGCCCCGGCGCTGATGTTGGCGCCGGAGGTGTTGCCCAGGGCACCGGCGCTGAGCGTGGTCACGCTGCCGGAGAGAATATTCACCGCACCGGTAAAGGTGTTGGTGCCACTCAATGTCAGGTCAGCCAGGCCATTTTTGATCAGGTTGCCGGCGCCGCTGACCACACCGTTCAGGTTGAGGTTGTTGTTACCGGCGACGGTCAGGTCGGCATTCAGCGCAATGGCATTGCCGATGCCGAAGGATGCGCTGTTGTCCAGGGTCGCCGCGCCACCGACAGTCAACGCGCCGCTGCCCAGGCCATTGGCGTTACCCAAGGTCAAGACCCCAGCATTGAGGGTGGTGCCGCCGCTGAAGGTGTTGATGCCATTCAAGGTCAGGTTGGCGGCGCCGTTTTTGATCAAGGGGCCAGTGCCGTTGATCACGCCACCCAGGGTCAGGCCATTGGTGCCGCCCACGCTCAGGCCGGCATTGAGGGCTACGTTATTGCCCAGGTTGACAGCCGCGCTGCTGTCCAGGGTAGCGGCGCCGCCAACCGTCAAGTCGCCAAGCCCCAGAGCGGTGTTACTGCCGACCGCCAACGTGCCGTTATTGAGCGTGGTGCCGCCCAGAAACCCATTGGCGCCATTGAGAATCAGGTTAGCCGCGCCATTCTTGACCAGGCTGCCTGCGCCATTGACCAGCCCGGTCAGTGTCAGGTCGGCAGTGCCGCCGATAGCCAACGCACCGGCAAGGTTGACCGCGTTGTTCAAGCTGGCTGCGGTACTGGCGTCCAGGCCAGTACCGGCGGCGGCATTCAGCGTACTGGCGCCGAGCGCGGTGTTGGCACCGACCACCAGCTTGCCGGCGTTGAGCGCCGTATCACCCAGGAATGTATTGGCACCGTTCAGGACCAGGTCGGCCGGGCCGTTTTTGATCAATCCCCCAATGCCCGCGACGACGCCATTGAGGGTCAGCGCGTTGCTGCCACCCACGGTCACGGTGCCGCCCAGGTTTACGTTGTTGCTCAGGCTCACCGCAGCACCGGCGTCCAGTGTGGTGCCGCCCGTTGCGTTCAACGCGCCAGTGCCCAGCGCGGTGTTGGAGCCAACAACCAACGAACCGGCGCTCAGTGCAGTGGGGCCGGTGTAGGTGTTGACACCGTTGAGGGTGAGACTCGACGTGCCGGTTTTGACCAAACCATTCGCGCCGCTGATGATGCCGTTCAAGGTCAGCGGGCTGACGCCGCCTGCCGTCAGGTTGGCGTTGAGGGTAACCGCGTTATTGAGGGCGAGCCCCGCGTTGCTGTTCAAGCTGGCTGCGCCGCCTACGGTCAGGGCACCGGTGCCCAGCGCGCTTGCGTTGCCCACTGTGAGCGTACCGCCGTTGAGCGTGGTGCCGCCCTGGAAGGTGTTCGCAGCATTGAGCACGACGCTGGAAACACCGTTTTTGATCAGGCCCGAGGCGCCATCAATCACGCCGCTGAGGGTCAATGGGGTGGTGCCGGCCAGGGTCAGGTCGGCGCCCAGGTTGATGGCATTTGCCAGGTTGACACCCGCCGCGTTATCCAGCGTCGAAACACCGGCCACGCTCAGCGCGCCAGTGCCCAAGGCCAGGTCGTTACCGACGTTCAACGTGCCGCCATTGAGCGTGGTGCCGGCAAGGAAAGTGTTGGCGCCGCTGAGAATCAGCGCGGCCGTGCCATTCTTGGTCAGCCCGCCTGCGCCACTGAGGACGCCCGTCAAGCCGAGGGTATTGCTACCGGCAATGTTCAGGTTGCCGGTCAGGTTCAGGCCGTTGTTGAGGTTGATTGCACTGCTGGCATCCAGCGTGGTGTTGTCGGCGGTGGTCAGCGTGCCGCCTGCGCCCAATGCCGTGTTGTTGCCCAGCACCAGCGCACCGGCATTCAGGCTGGTGTTGCCGGTGAAGGTGTTGGCACCTGTGAGGGTTAATGCAGCGGCGCCGTTTTTGATCAGGCCCCCGTTGCCGGAGATGACGCCGCCAAGGCCCAGCGCCTGGGTGCCGCCAACCGTCAACGCGCCCGTCAGATTGACGGCGTTGCCGAGGGTGACAGCGGTGCTGGCGTCCAGCGAGGTGCCCGCTGCGGTATTCAGCGCGCCCGTGCCCAAGGCGGTGTTGGAACCCACCACCAGGCCACCGCCGTTAAGCGAGGTCAGCCCGCTGCGGGTGTTGTTGCCGGTCACAGTCAGCAGGCTTGCGCCGGTTTTGATCAAGCCACCGGCGCCGGACATCACGCCAGCGAGGGTCAGCGGGTTGGTGCCGGTCAGCGTCAGGTCGCCGGTCAGGGCCAGGTTATTGTTCAGTGTCGGCGCCCCGCTGGCGTCCAGGTTGGCATTGCCCGTCACGCTCAAGGCGCCGCTGCCCAGGGCATTGCCACTGGTCAACACCAACGTGCCGGCGCCCAGGCTGGTGGTGCCGGTGTAGCCGCTGTTGTTGCCGCTGAGGGTCAGGCTGCCGGTGCCGGTTTTGCTGATGCCCGACGCGCCGCTGATCGCGCCGGCCAGCGTCAGGGCGCCGGTGCCGGTGGCCGTCATGGCACCGTTGAGGGTGATCAGGTTGTTCAGGTCGATCGTGCCAGGCGCCGACAGTGACGTCGCGCCTGTGAACGTCACCGTGCCGGTACTGAAAGCCTGGTTATTGCCCAGTTGCACCGTGCCGCCGTTGAGCGTGGTGTTACCGAGGTAGGTGTTGATGCCGGTCAGGGACAGTTGACCGCTGCCGACCTTGGTCAAGCCCCCGGCGCCTGAGACTACGCCGGACAACGTCGTGGCGTTGGTACCCTGGACCGTGAGACCGCCCGCGCCGAGCGACACCAGATTACTGACGTTCAAGCCCGCGTTGCTCGCCTGCAGGACGCCGCCGTTGGAGGTCAGCACGCCGCTGCCAAACGACGCATTGTTATTGAACTGCGCAACCCCGCCATTGAGCGTGGTACTGCCCGACACCAGCGGACCTTGCAGGGTCCAGGTGCCACTGTTGATCGTCAGGTTGTTGAAGTTGACGTAATTGGCGCTCGACGCAGTGCCCACACCCGTAGTACCGCCGCCGACGCCGACAGGGTTCTGCAGAATCAGCGAGTTGACGCCCCCCGCACCGCCATCGACCGTGCCCGTCGGGCCAAAGGTCAAATTGATCCCAGCCAGGCCGCCCAACCCCACACTGACCTGGAGACCGTCGCCCACGCTCACGCTGGAGCCGGTAACGGCAGTGAAGGTGTTGGTGCCGTTCGCCCCCATCGAGACGCCGCCCGTGATCGCACCGGCGTTGGTAAACGTGTTGCCCGCCGCAGAGGTTTCGAACGCCACCCGACCATTGATAACGCCGGTGCTGCTGTTGACCATGTTGACTTGGGAACCGCCGTATACCCCGACCACCGGCGTGTCGGCCAGCGTTATGCCGCCCACCGACAAACCGGTGGAGGTAATCGTGCCGTTGTTGGTGATGCTCGTGGTGCCGGTCGCTGCGTTGTTAACTGAAAGCGCCAGGCCGCCGAGGCTCGTGAGATTGAGCCCAAGCAACATCCCGGTGCCGCGCATGATCCCGCTGGCATTGTTGAGTACGCTGACCGTACTCGACGCGCCAGTGCCGATGAAAGCGCCACCACTGAGTACCGACACGAGGCCCAGAAGTGCCGGGTCGAGGGTGCCCGAGTTGTTCAAGCTGATGTTGACGCCGGTGAGGTCCAGCACGTGGCCGCCCAGCGTCGCATTCATCTGCGCGCCCGCGTTGACGTTCACGGTCAAGCCGTTGGTGGCGCTGCTGAAGTTATTCAGAAACAGCGGCAGGCTCGGCACGCCCGTACAGGTCACGGTAGAACCTGCCGTCGAACAGGTGGCTAATGCCTCAGGACTTGCCAGGCCAACCATCAACCCGACAATCCCGAGTCGAATGGCCATGTTCAGAGGGGCGATACGCGATACACCGGCAGCAGCAAGTCTTCTATCCACGTCCAACTCCTTCGTGGTCCAAGCTTTCATCCATGAATGCGCAGAAGCCCAACGCTATTGACCCACACGCATCGAATTCGAAATACCTGACCGTGGTGACAACTGATCTAGTTTGTCGAAACGGTAGTAGACCTACAGAAAAGTCATTGAATTAAATGGTATTAATACTTTCGTAAGCGCCCTGTAAGAATGGGACTACAGCCAATATCCATTGCCTGTCGCGTCAAAAATACAAGTTTCGAAATGTAAAAAAGCGCTCTAATGGCGCCCTGTTGATTGGCTTTAAAGATCCTGGAGTTCGCAATGCCCCATGAAGGCAACCTGTTACAAGCAGCCGTGGTGTTCCTGCTCGCCGCCGTGCTGACCGTGCCGTTGGCCAAGCGTCTGCAACTGGGCGCAGTGCTGGGTTATCTGTTCGCGGGTGTGATCATCGGCCCTTCTGTATTGGGCCTGATCGGCAACCCGCAAAGCGTGGCGCAGTTCTCTGAATTGGGCGTGGTGTTGCTGCTGTTCATCATCGGTTTGGAGCTGTCGCCCAAGCGTTTATGGGTGATGCGCAAAGCGGTGTTCGGCGTGGGCCTGGCCCAAGTGCTGCTGACCGGGCTGGTGATGGCGGTGGTGGCGTTGTGGCTGTTTGGCCAGGCCTGGAACAGTGCGATTGTGCTGGGCCTGGGCCTGGCGCTGTCCTCCACCGCGTTTGGGCTGCAAAGCCTGGCCGAACGCAAAGAGCTGAATCAGCCGCACGGGCGCCTGGCGTTTGCGATTCTGTTGTTCCAGGACATCGCCGCGATTCCACTGATCGCGATGGTGCCGCTGCTGGCCGGCAGTGATCACCCGACCACTGAAGCCCAGGGCTTGCAACACGTGTTGCAGATACTCGGCAGCATCGCGGTGGTGATCATCGGCGGACGCTACCTGCTGCGTCCGGTGTTTCGCATTGTCGCCAAGACCGGCCTGCGCGAAGTGTCCACCGCCACCGCGCTGCTGGTGGTGATCGGCACGGCCTGGTTGATGGAGCTGGTGGGCGTGTCGATGGCCCTCGGCGCCTTCCTCGCCGGGCTGCTGCTGGCGGACTCCGAATACCGCCACGAACTCGAAGCGCAGATCGAACCGTTCAAAGGCCTGTTGCTCGGCCTGTTTTTCATCAGTGTGGGCATGGGCGCCAACCTCAGCCTGCTGCTCAGTTCGCCGCTGGTGGTGATCGGCCTGACCCTGCTGTTGATCGGCTTGAAGCTGCCGCTGCTGTATGCGGTTGGCCGGATGGCAGGCGACCTCAATCGCGAGAGCGCGCTGCGCCTGGGCGTGGTGCTGGCCGCCGGCGGTGAGTTTGCCTTTGTGGTGTTCAAGATCGGGCGCGACCAGGGCCTGTTCGAACCGCACCTCTACGATGTGTTGGTGCTGACCATCACGCTGTCCATGGCCGTGACGCCGCTGCTGCTGTTGGTGTGCCCAAAGCTGTTCAAGCCCAAGGTCAAACCGGTGGAAGTGCCGGAGGAATACCGCGCCATCGAAAGCGATGCACCGCGTGTGGTGATTGCCGGCATGGGCCGTATGGGCCAGATCGTGGCGCGGATTCTGCGTGCGCAAAACATCTCGTTTATTGCCCTCGACACCTCGGTGGAAACCATCGAGCTGACCCGCAGTTTCGGCGGTATGCCGGTGTTCTACGGCGACCCGCAGCGTCCGGAAATCCTGCACGCGGCCAAGGTCGATCAGGCCGAGTTCTTCGTGATTGCCATGGACGACCCGGAGATCAACATCAAGACCGCCGAACTGGTGCGCAACCTCTACCCGCACATGAAAATCATCGCCCGTGCACGTAACCGCCAACACGTACACCGCCTGGTCGACCTGGACGCGTCACCCGTGCGCGAAACCTTTTACTCCAGCCTGGAAATGAGCCGCCGCACCCTTGTGGGTCTCGGTCTGACCCAGGCCCAGGCCGATGCGCGCATCACCCGTTTCAAAAACCACGACCTGCAAGTGCTCGCTGCGCAACACGCGGTATATGACGATGCGGCCAAGGTCATGCAAACCGCCCAGGAAGCGCGTACGGAACTGGCGCGGCTGTTTGAGATGGATCGGCTTGAGGAAGAGTCCGACAAAGTGTGAGGACAGGGATGAACGATCTGGCGAGTTTTCTGACAGAATACGCCGCAATTTCGTTCATCCACTGGAGCGCTTCATGGCCACTTTCACCAAGACCGCCGTCCTGCTGGCCCTGGCGCTTACCGCCGGCGGCGTGTTCGCGGCAACCAAGCCGACCGCTACACAAACCATTTCGACGCTGGGTGGCAAGTTCACCTTCAACTTGCCCAAGGCTTACGTCGCCGACACGCTGCCGACCGGTAAGGTTGAGGATGGCACCGCCGACACCCAAGGCACGCTGTACGCCAACTCGACCACGAAGAGTGTGGTGATCGTGGCTGAAACGGTGCGCAACGACGGGGCCACAATCAAAGACAATGACCCGCAGTTTCTGGATGGCGCCGTGGCTGATTTCGTCAAGGACCAGAGCGCTGCCCTGCCTGATTTCAAGAAGCAGAACGAGAAGAAACTGACCTTCAAAGGTCTTGGCCTGCGTCAGGTCGACAGCACGGCCACCCAGGGTGGCGGCAAGACGTTGAACTCGACATTCCTGGGAGGCTCGGGCAATCACTTGCTGGTGATTCAGGCGATTTCGCGGGCGGATGATGTGAAGGGGCATGCGGAGTTGGTGAAGCAGATTACTGGGGGTAAGTAGTCGGGTTTTGCGGGTGATTGAGGGGTGATGGTGCGGGGTGTTGCAGGGGGGCGGGGGCATATCCGTTGGTTGGGTGATGGCGGGTATGGGTTCCGCCCTTACGGCGGGTCACTTTGGAAAAGCCCCAAAGTAACCAAAGGGCTCTTGCCCCACCACTCGGCACCTCGCCTAGGCTCGGTGTGCCCGAACGAAGGTACTACGCAGCGGGCCGCCGCGACGGGCCGTCCCTGCCCCGTCGCGGCTAAACCGGCGTCCTGCCGGTTTACCCGCTCCGTACTACCTGCGTTCGGCCAGCGTGGTTTAACGGGGCGCCTAAGATCAAGATCAAGATCTACAGCACGGCGGCCTAGTAGCCGACCTGAGTGGTAGAAGCAAAAGCTAAGCCGAGGCGGCCTGACAGCCGACCTGATTCTCGAAACTGTATTCAATCTAATGTGGGAGCTGGCTTGCCTGCGATAGCATCCACTGGGTATGCCTGATGCACCGAGGCGCCCGCATCGCGGGCAAGCCCGCTCTCACAGAAAAGCCAAGCAGTGCGGTGCTTGCAGCTGAACTCGGTCAACTTGTGGGAGCGGGCTTGCTCGCGAAGGCGGTGTGCCAGTGATACATGAGCTGACTGAAACACCGCATTCGCGAGCAAGCCCGCTCCCACAGTTGGATCTTGGTGCACCCAATCGAGGGTGTACCCGGTCAAATGTGGGAGCTGGCTTGCCTGCGATGGCATCACTTGGGTATGCCTGATGCACCAAGGCGCCTGCATCGCGGGCAAGCCTGCTCGCACAGAAAGGCCATTAGCGCAGCAACCAGCAGGCACTCAAAGCTAAATCGAAAAATGACTATCGCAGCAGCCCTCACCCGCGGGTTCACTTCAGGCTTTTCTCCAGCCAGGCTTTAAGGTCCTGCACTTCGGTGTCACTGACGGTGTGCGGCATGCCCGGATACCCGTGAAACTCCGGCGTCAATCCAAGGCCCACCAGTACTTCATTGGCCTGCGTCGCCGAGGCATACGGCAGCGCCTGGTCGAGAGTGCCGTGACCGATAAAGATCGCCAATTTGCCCAAGGATTCGCTGGGCTTGAGTTCAGCCTTGAGCACCGGCAATACACTGCCGCTCAAGGCCGCGATGCCGCGCACCAACGCGGGCTTTCGCAAGCCCACCTCGTACGACATGATCGCGCCCTGGCTGAACCCCACCAGAAACACCCGATCGCTGTGCGTGTGGTATTTGGCGGTGGCCTTGCCCACAAAGTCTTCGATCAGCGCGGCGCTGCGTTGCAGGTCGGCGGTTTCGCCATTGTAGTCGCCGTCACCCGGCGTCTTGGTAAACCAGCGATAACCCTGGGGATCCACGGGCATCGGCGCACGTGCCGACAGGTAGGTCCAGGTGGACGGCAGCGCGTCCTTGATGCCAAACAGGTCTTCCTCGTTGCTGCCAAAACCGTGCAGGAAAATCACCAACGGCTGATTGCGCGCATCGCTCTGGGTCTGTTCCAGATAAGACAGGGGCAAATCGGTGTGCAGCGTGGCGTCGGCGTGGGCGGCGCTGGCCATCAGGGTCAGTGCCAGGGCAAACAGTTTGAGCATGGGAAAGTGACCTCAGGGTTTGCGCAACAAGTAAGTGTCCATGATCCAGCCATTTTCCAGACGCGCCGCCTTGCGCACCTGTTGGATTTGCTCAGCCACTTCACTGACCTTGCCGCTGATGAGGATTTCGTCCGGCGTGCCCAGGTAGGCGCCCCAGTAGATATCCATATCCTGATCGGCCACGCTGCGGTAGGAATCTTCGGCGTCGAGCATGACCACCAAAGTGTCCGCATCACTCGCCTGCCCCGCCGCCAACCGGCGCCCGGTGGTGATCTCGATGGACCGACCGATGCGGTTCAGCGCCACCTTGTGCTGGGCGGCCAGGGCTTGCACGCTGGTGATGCCGGGGATCACTTCGAACTCGAAGACGCTGCGGCCACTGGCCAGGATCGCCTGCAGGATGCGGATGGTGCTGTCGTACAGCGCAGGGTCGCCCCACGCCAGGAACGCGCCCACTTCACCGTCAGCCATCTGCTCGTTGATCATGTGCTCGAAGGTCTGCTGCTTGTCGCGATTCAGGTCCTGCACGGCGGTGGTGTAGTCGATATCGCCGCGCACGCGCTCGGGGCAGTCGGCCTCGACGAAACGGTAGCCAGGCTCGGTGATATAGGTTTGGCAGATCTCGCGGCGCAGGTCGATCAGCTTGTCTTTGCTTTGGCCCTTGTCCATCAGAAAAAACACGTCAGTGCGGTTCAGCGCCTTGACGGCTTGCATCGTGATGTAGTCAGGGTTGCCGGCGCCAATGCCGATGATCAGGATGCGTTTCATGGGTTGCTCTCATTGCGGGGCGTGGATTTTGCCATGTTCACGCGCTCAGGCGTGAGTTTCCAGACGCAGGCGCCACACGTTGTTAAAGCGCAGTTCAGTGGCGGACAGCGGCTCGACGTCAATCAGGTAGAACATCGAGACAGGGAACTGCAACACGTACAGCATCGCGGCGCGAATCACAAACGGGTGGGTGATAGCCACTACGTGCCCGGGCTGGGTTTCGAGACTTTTCATCCAGTCAGCGACTCGCACGCAAATCTGCTCCACCGACTCACCGCCGTGAGGCGCGCTGGTGCTGTTGGTCATCCAGTCACTCAATGCATGGCTGTCGAGCTGGGCGATGGCCTGGCCTTTCCAGGTGCCAAAATCACCGTCGCGCAACGCGTCTTCGACCTGCGCGTTATCGCCGAACAAGCCCGCGGTTTGTCGGGTTCGGGCCTCGGGCCCACACACCAGTCGCGAGCGTTTCTTGAAACGCCCCGCCAGGGACAACGCCGCGGGCTGCCACTGCATTGCCACCGATTCGTCATCGGGAAACCGCCCCTGTTTTTGCAACGGCGTGGCGGCATGGCATATCAAGGTCAAGCGGGTGGCCTGCATCACAATTCACTCTGTTTCGACGCGCAGTCGGCGTAGACTGGCAAAGTTGTTTCAACATGTTACAACGAACATGAAAGAGGAAGCCGGTTCGAATCCGGCGCGGTCGCGCCACTGTATTCGGCCTTTTAGCCGTAAGCCAGACCCTGTTTCAGCCCAATCGCAATCCATTTCGGGACGCGTCATCCCTGGAGGTTTTCATGGCTAACACTGCTGCAACGAACCCTGATGTGTATGGACCCACCCTGCCCTTGGGCGAAATTCTGCCTTGGGCGATCTTCGGTGGCCTGTTGTTGCTGCTGGCGCTCTATTTTGTCGGCGCCGAGCAAGGCGCCACCGCTGTGTTCAAAGGCATGTATGTGCATGAATTTGTGCACGACGGCCGCCACCTGCTGGGTTTCCCCTGCCATTAATCGATAAGAGAGACACGACATGACAGGGCATTTACTCCTACGCGGGATGCTGGTGGGCTTGCTCGCCGGCGTGCTGGCTTTCGGCTTCGCCAAGGCCTTTGGTGAACCGCAGATCGACAAGGCCATCGCCTTTGAAGACCACATGGCACACATGCACGGCGATGCGCCGGAAGAGGAACTGGTGAGCCGCGAGGTGCAAAGCACCTTTGGCCTGTTCACCGGCGTGGTGGTGTACAGCGTGTCACTGGGCGGCCTCTTCGCCCTGGTGTTCGCTTACGCCCTGGGCCGCATCGGCAAGGTCGGCCCGCGTGGCCTGGCGGCGCTGCTGGCACTGGCGGCATGTGTGGCAATTACCGTGGTGCCAGGGCTCAAGTACCCGGCCAACCCGCCATCGGTGGGCGACCCCGAAACCATCGCGCAGCGCACCAAGCTGTTCTTCCTGATGCTGCTGGTGTCAGTGGCGGCCGCGGTGATTGCGATCAACGCCGCACGCAAGCTGATTGCCCGCCGTGGCATCTGGGCCGGGGCGATTCTGGGTGCGGCGTTGTACATCGTGATTGTGTCGGTGGCCGGCAGCCTGTTCCCGGTGATCAACGAAGTGCCGGAGGCGTTTTCGGCTGTGCTGCTGTGGAAGTTCCGCGTAGCGTCGCTGGGTATCCAGTTGGTGCTGTGGACCACCCTCGGCCTGGTGTTTGGCGCGGTGGCCGAGCGCAAGCTCAGCCAGCCAAAAGCGCGCTTCAACCCTTGAACTGACTCCCGGGGCGGGCCAGGTACAACACCTCATAGCCCGTTCCGGGATGCGCCGCATCCAGCGCCTTGCCCGACAAGGTGATTCGCACCAGCCGCCAAGCCTGCACATCCAGCGCCAGGCACACCGCGAACGTGTCGCGGCTGTCGGCCACCTGCTGATTGCGCCGTTTCTCCTCGGCGACGATCCCGGCCCGATCCGCCCCCGGCACCAGCGGCCACTCCTCTCGGTACAGGCTCAACGCGTGCTGCGCGGGCCCACGCTGCACATCCACCGGCAACCAGCTTTCGATGTGCGGACGGCCAAAGCTGTCGAGCACCTTTTGAAAACGCTCGCCCAGTAGAAAGTCGGCGGCCTGCAACGGGTCGGCCCACAGGTACACCGACGCATACACATTGCCCGGCGCCTGCCCACGCGTCTGCGCGATAAACGCCTTGAACAGCAGCCCTTGCGCGTCATCCCACAACGGCCCCAATTGCGCGGCGCGCCGGCGTATCACGTCCATGTCGTAGTCGGCTGGCAGGCGGTGTGAATACTGTTTGGCAAACATGGCAAAGCTCCTGTGCAAGATGTGGACTGAGCTTGCGCACTGGCGATGATTTCAACAAGATATGGCCGAATATAAGTGCGATAAGGATTGGATATGACTGACGCGCTCAAACCCCTGGACATCGACACCGTGCACGCCTTCGTGCTGGTGGCTGATTTTGCCAGCTTCACCCGCGCCGCCGAGGCGCTCGACACCTCCCAGGCCGCCATCAGCCTGAAGCTCAAGCGTCTGGAAGAACGCCTCGGTTACCGCCTGTTGCTACGCACGCCTCGCCATGTGCAACTGTCCCCCCAGGGCGAGCAGTTCATCGTGGCCGCGCGTGCCCTGCTCAATGCCCATGAGCGGGCACTGGCGGACCTGGGCACCCACGCGCCACGGCGTTTGGTGATCGGCATCAGCGACCACGTGGCCGGGCCGGACTTGCCCACCTGGCTCAGCCGCCTCGCGGCCTACGACCCGCTGGTGATTCTCGAGGTGCGCATCGCCTCGTCCCGCGACCTGGTGGCTGCGTTTGATCGCAATGAACTGGACGCGGTGATCGTGCGCAACGAAGGCGATCGCCAGGACGGCGAAGTGCTGGCGGTCGAACGCTTTGGCTGGTTCGCCGCGCCCCACTGGCAACACAGCCCCGGCACACCGCTGCGCATGGCGACCATGGCCGCGCCCTGTGGCGTTCGGCACTTGGCGGTCAGAGCATTGGATGCAGCGCGTATCGACTGGACCGAAGTGTTTGTCGGCGGTGGTGTGATGGCGGTAGGCGCGGCCGTGAGCGCCGGATTGGGGGTCGCCGCCCTCGCCCCCCGCGTGGCCCCGGCCGGGGCGGTGGACGTGAGCGAGCAATACGGCCTGCCCGCATTACCCGTCAGTGAAGTGCTGCTGTACAGCCGGATCAGTGATGCACGCTCGCGCGAAACGTTGCGCGCGTTGAGCGCAACGTTTCGCGGTGTGCTGCAGCGCTGAGTGTCAGACGACGGGCGCTTCTTCGCTGGCCACAGCGGTGGCGGCCTGGGCCTGCAACTGAGCCGCCTGCTGGCTGTAGTCACGCAGGTAGACGATGAATTCCTGCAGCAGGCGATCCCACAGTTCCAGCTGGCTGCGCAGGTGCGTGGTGCCAACACCGGCCACCACCACATCCATTTCCATCAGCAGGAACTCACCCTGCACCGACAACCGCGCAAAACGGCGCGATGCGTTCCATACCTGGGCCAGGCCTTCGGGCAATTCGCCTTGCACGCGCAGGGCGCAGCTGTAGGTGAAGTCGACGTAACTGCCCTGCTCCGCCGCCGGGTTGCCGAAGCGCACGGCAAAGCCGATACCCTGGCTCGCGCTGAGCAATTGCACGATGCCGTTCTGTTCGGTCTGGTTGACGCGATAGCCGGCTTCCTGCAGCAATTCAGTCAGGCTTTTCGGGGTAACGCTGTTGATCAGTTCACTCATGGTCAGGTCTTCCTTGAAGATCAATGATAGGCGCCTGAAACAGCGTAGCCGGGTTTTCGAAAACCGCAGTCGATCAGGCGGCGGTGGCCAGCACGGCCCCCGCCGGCGCCACCAACGGGCTGCCACTGGCGACGAAATCTTCCTTGCGCAGCACCACCAGAGCGATCAACGACACCACACCGGTTGCCACGTAGAAATACCAGGGTGAGGTGATGTCGCCCGTCACCTTGATCAGCCAGGTGGAGATCAGCGGCGCGCTGCCGCCAAACACCGCGACCGGCACGTTGTACGCCACGGCAATCCCGGTGGAGCGGATGCGCGTGGGCAGCAGCTCGCTCATCAGCGCATAGGTCGAGGAGGCATACAGCCCGAACAGGATCGCCACTGCCATCAATGGCGCGAAGAACGATGCAGCAGTGGCGGTCGGCGCC
The DNA here is from genome assembly GCF_059862645.1 of Pseudomonas sp. MF08831. NCBI lineage: Bacteria > Pseudomonadati > Pseudomonadota > Gammaproteobacteria > Pseudomonadales > Pseudomonadaceae > Pseudomonas > Pseudomonas sp. MF08831. Next base: position 216,631 of record NZ_JCBCUX010000011.1, read on the forward strand.
GACTTGAACAGCCAGAACATCGCCAGCGTGGCCAGGGTGCCGATCACCATCAGAAACGGCTTACGTCCGTATTTATCAGTGAACGCACCGCCAAACGGCATCACGAACGCGGCCGAGAAACTCGCGACGAACACATAGAGCAGCGTGGTGCCGCTGTCGAACTTGAGGATCTTGGCCATGTAGGTCGAGGCGAAGGTCAGCACCAGGTAAAAGATCGAGCTGTGCAAGGTGATGATGAAGAACACCAGGGCAATCGCGCGCTTCCACTGCCAGACTTCGCGCAACGGTGCACGGGAAGTCTGCCCGGCGCGCTGCAAGGCGAGAAACTCCGGGCTGTCTTCCAGCTTGAGGCGGATGTACATGGAGATAAAACCCAACGGTGCGGCGATCAGGAACGGCACACGCCAGGCCCATTCCTGCATCACCTCGGCGCCCAGGATCCAGGTCATGCCATTGGCCACGGCGCCGCCCAGCAACAGGCCGAGCACGGCGGTGACCATCAGCCAGCACGTGGCAAAGCCGCGTCGGCCGGGGCCGGCGTATTCGGAGATAAAGCTCGTCACTGTGCCGATCTCGCCGCCCGCCGAAAAACCCTGCACGCAGCGCACCAGAATCAGCAGCACCGGCGCAGCAATGCCCAGCGTGGCGTACGTGGGCAACAGGCCGAGCATGACGGTGGAACCGGTCATCATCACCAGCGCCATGATCAGGGTTTTGCGGCGCCCGATCTTGTCCGCCAGCGGACCGAAGAACAGCCCGCCCAGTGGCCGGATGAAAAAGCTCAGGGCAAACGCTGCGAAGCTGGCCAGCAAGCTGGTGGTCGGGTCATCGGAGACGAAAAATGCCTGGCCGATGTACACGGCGAGAAAGCCGTAGACGCCGTAGTCGTACCACTCGATCAAGTGACCGGAAGTGGCACCGAGAAACGCACGGCGCCGCTTGCGGACCGTGTCTTGCGCTTGATTGCCCATCGAAGGGACTCCTTGTCTGATGTTCTGTCCATGAAAAACGGGTCTAGGGAAGCGCGGCGATACTCGCTGCTTTCAGCCACTGCCGCAAGTCAGTCTTGAGGATTTTGCCGTAACTGTTCTTTGGCAATTCGCCGGGAAACAGGTACTTCCTGGGTTTCTTGAACGAGGCCATGCGCTGTAAAAACCATGCCGTCAGCTCGGCTTCATCGAGGGGCTGGCCGCTGCGCGTCACCACAAACGCCACCACCGATTCGCCCCATTGCGCATCCGGCTCCCCCACGACGCACACCTCGAACACCTCAGGATGTTGCGCCAACACTTCCTCGACTTCACGCGGGTACACGTTACTGCCACCGCTGATGATCACGTCCTTGGAACGGTCCGTGAGGGTGAGATAACCCGCCGCGTCGAGAAAGCCGACGTCACCGGTCATCAGCCAGCCCTCGACCAGGGTTTGGCGCGATGCCTCGGGGTTGCGCCAGTAGCCTTGCATCACCGTGGCACCGCGCACAGCGATTTCGCCGCGCTCGCCCGTCGGCACCGGCTGGTGCTGTGCATCGAGAATGCGGATTTCAACGCACGATTGCGCGTGGCCGACGGAGGCAGCCAACGTGGCCCAGTCTGCGCGTTGGCGGTCGGCGATCAGCGCGCGAGGCAGCACGCTGATGGTCATCGGGCTCTCGCCCTGGCCGTAGATCTGCACCAGCCGCGGGCCAAAGGTGTCGACGGCCTCACACAGATCGGCCACGTACATCGGGCCGCCACCGTAAACGATGGTTTTGATGCCTTCGCCGCGATAGCCCTGGCGCCGCGCCTGTTCGACCATGCGCTTGACCATGGTCGGCGCCGCAAAAAGGGAGACGTTGCCCAGCTCGGCCGCCAGGCCAAACAGCTCGGCGGCGTCGAAACCGTGGGAGGCCGGCACCACATGCCGCGCGCCGCAGCGCACATGAATGAAGTTGTAGAGCCCGGCGCCGTGGGACATTGGCGCGGCATACAGCACCGCGTCATCGGCGCTGACCGGATCCACGTCAGTGGGGTAACACAACGACATCGCCATGAGGTTGCCATGGGACAGCATCACGCCCTTGGAGCGCCCGGTGGTGCCGGAGGTGTAAAACAGCCATGCGAGGTCCTGGTCCTGGCGTGGCTCGGGCTGCGCCAGGGTTGGCCAGCCACGTGTCGGCGGCAGTGTGTGGCCGTCCAGTTCCTTACAGGGCGGGGGCAAGTCCCGCGACGCCGAAAATACTCGGCCGCCGTCGGTAAAGATCAGGCGCGCCTGGGCGTTATCGGCGATCCAGGCCGCCTCAGCCGGGTGCAATTTGGCGTTGATCGGCACAACCACCGCGCCCAGCCACCAGATGGCGTAGAGCACTTCGAGGTAATCGCAGCTGTTCTTCATCAGCACGGCGACCGCATCACCGGCCGCCACGCCGTGCTGGTCTACCAAGTGCGCGGCGCGCTGGCGAACATGCGCAGCAAAGGTAGCGTAGTCGGCCACTAGCCGCGTGCCTTCGAACAATGCCGGTCGCTGCGGGTCGCGGCGCTGGGTGTCGTGCAACCAGTTGGCAATGTTCATGGGTCAGTACCGGCGCGCGTGCAGGACCGAGGCGTAGTTGGCCACTGCCATGCCGCCCATGTTGAACACCAGGCCAAACTCCGGGTTGGGCACCGCCAGGCCAATCGGTTCGCCGGTCAATTGGCGGAACGCCAAGGCGTGCATCGATACGCCGGTGGCCCCCACCGGATGCCCCTTGGCCTTGAGCCCACCCGAAAGATTCACCGGCAGCCGCCCGCCGGCGCGCACCACGCCACTGTCGAGCACGCGATGGCCCTCGCCCTTGGGCGCCAGGCCCATGGCTTCGTAGATCAGCAGTTCGGCGATGGTGAAGCAGTCGTGTACCTCGGCGAAACTCAGGTCGGCCAGGGTGATATTCGCCCCGCGCAGCGCCGAGTGGATGGCCCGTTGCGGGCCTTCAAACGCCAGGATGTCGCGCTGGGCAATGGGCAAGCAGTCGTTGACCTGGGTCATCGCGCGAATCTGCACATCCCGACGAAACGCGCGCGCCCGCTTGGGTGAGGCCAAGATGATCGCGGCGGCGCCGTCGCTGATCAACGAGCAATCGGTCAGGCGCAGCGACTCGGCCACAAACGGGTTGCTCTTGGACACGTTGTTGCAGTGTTCGAAATCCATTACCCGGTGCATTTGCGCCAACGGGTTGGCCATGGCATTGGTGTGGTTCTTGGTGGCGATGGCGGCCATCGAGCCCAGCGGGCAGTGGTAGCGTTCGGTGTATTGGCGCGCCGCACGGCCGAACAACTGCGGGAAACTCAAGCCGGCTTCGGCCGGATCATTCTGATAACCGGCGCCGGCCAGGGCCTGGGTGACCTCGGCGGTGGACGTGTGGGTCATCTTTTCGGCACCGACCACCAGCACCAGGTCGGCGCTGCCGGAGAGGATCGCATTGACCCCGGCCTGGATCGCCGCCGAGCCGGAGGCGCAGGCGTTTTCACAGCGCGTGGCCGGTTTGAAGCGCAGGCCCGGGTCGGCCTGCAACAGCAAGGAGCTGGCAAACCCGTCAGGCACCAACCCCGAGTTGAAGTGCCCCAGGAACAACGCATCGATTTGTGACGCATCAATGGCCGCGTCGGCCAGGGCTTCGCGGGTAACCTGCACGATCAGGTCTTCAAGGGTGGTGCCTTCCAGGCGACCAAAACGCGAATGACCGGCGGCAACAATGGAGACGCAATCAGCTGGCATAATCAATTTTCTTCTATTTTTGATGCGGACATTTACCTACAATGACGCACCGCTGAGCGCTCGCCAATTCGTGTAACTACTTACATGGATAAGTAGGCCCGGTGAGAAAAGCAACGAGGCAGGATGCCCAATGAACGCGTTTACCCAGCAACTTCAAGATATCGAACGCCTGGCGTTCCAGCTCTCCCCGGCCCCGCAACTGGTCACGCGCAACCGCGTGATGGTCGATTGCAATGAGGCCTTCCTGCAGTTGTTCGGCTATTCGCGCGACGAATTGGTCAACCAACTGACCCTGCTGATCTACCCGTCCCAGGCCGATTATCACGCCATCGGCAAGCGTAGCCACGACTGGCTGCTGGAGAGCGAGAATGGCTTCTACTCCGATGAACGCTTCATGCAGCACAAAAGCGGCGAGGTGTTCTGGGCCAAGTCCCACGGCTACACCCTCACGCCCAGAGACCCGTTCAAGCTGATGATCTGGCACTTCGAGCGCCTGGACCGCACGCACCAAGGCACCGGCGACCTGACGCCACGTGAGCGGGAAATCGCCATGCACATCGTCAACGGCCTTAAATCCAAGGAAATCGCCCAGCGCCTGGCGATCTCTCACCGTACGGTGGAAGTGCACAGGGCACGGCTGATGAAGAAACTCGAGGTGAAAAACATCGTGGAGCTGGTGTCGAAAATGATTTTCGTCGGCGGGCGCGCCTGGTTATAGCCAACCATTACAAACCCCGGTCCCGCGCTAGCTACGCTGAGAATGCTCAAAAGGAGCTTTCCCACGCAGTTACGCTTAAAGGACTAATGATATGGCGCACTCCGACCGTTCTTCGCCCGCCACCCAACCTCGCAAGACTCCGCCACCCCTCGAGGGCAGCGGTTCAAACCTGCTCACCCTGGACAACGCCGGCCCCGTGCAAATGGGCTTCTGGGTGCCCAACCGCGTGTGGGCCACCGTCAACTTTCTGGTGCCACTGCGCGACTACATCGACGCCATGAAAAAGGCTAGCCCCCTCGCGCCGATGCAGCCGCAATTGGTGGAATTCAAACACTGGGTGACCACCCACAGCGTGTACCGCATGTGGGTCATGTCGCTGATCGAGCAGTCCAACGCGTTCGTGCTGACCCTGCCGCCGCACACTCGCGACCCGATCAAGACCCATCCAAGGGGCAGCGGCGGCCGGTTCGCAATCAGCCAGCCGCCGCCCAGCCTTGTTGCTGCTCAAACGCTTCGAACAATTCCAGAATCGTCTCTTTGACTTTCTGCACGGCATTGCTGTGCACCGCCGTATCCGGCCAGCACAACGACAGTTCGCGGCTGAACAAGCGGTGATCGATGCTCGCCAGCTTGAGCGACTGTTGCGCCAACTCCACGTGCGCCGCCGCCCACGGCAGGATGGTTACCCCAAGGCGCGCCCGTACCGCCGAGAACAATAGATCAGTGGAATTGGCTTCAAACTCCACGGCGAATGGCAGCCCCGCTTCCTGCATGGCGGACTCTACGCGGCTGCGAATGGTGTTGGGCACGCAAGGCAACACCAACGGCATCTGCGCCAGGCTCTGCAGGCTCACCGACGTCTGCGCCAATTCAAATTCCGGCCATGCCACCAGGTACAGGGTTTCACTGAATAACCGCTGGGACACCACGCCGCGTGTCGGCACGCCATCAACTTCGACCGCCAGCGCCACGCGCCCCACGGTGATCAGGCCTGCGAGGTCGGCGCTTGGCGCGTCGATCAGCTCCAGTTTGATCCCCGGATAACGGCTGCGAATCGTGCGTGCCAGCGGCATCGCGAGCATCCGCGCGGTGCTCGAGGGCATGCCCACCGAGACCTTGCCCTGCGGGTACTCGGCGTCCTGGCGCAACAGTTCATGGGTGGCATCGGCCTGGCGCAACAGGTCGACGGCGTGTCGGTACAAGGTCTGGCCGGCGGCGGTGGGCACCACGCCTTGGGCGCTGCGTTCCAGCAGTTGCATGCCCATGTCCTGCTCCAGGTTGCGCATCTGCTGGCTGATCGCCGGTTGAGCGATGTGCAACGCCTCGCTGGCGCGGGTGATGTTGGCGCACTCGACCACTTTGACGAAGTACCGCAACTGGCGCAGGTCCATGGGAGCCTCCCGGAAAGCCTCGACTCTATATAGAAATCCGATGCCACCAAAGGAATTTCATATTTGTTGCTTATGACCCTCAAGCCTAGATTGACCTCACAACAAAAAGGCCCGCTCAGGGCCATGGGAGGTCGTCATGTCCAAAACGTTAATCGCGTCGGCGATGCGGGTAAAACCCTACAAAACACCGTTGTCCCGCGAGCAGATCCGCGGCTTCTGGGCGGTGTACCTCGGCTGGGTCCTGGACGGCGTGGACTCCGTCATCTTCGCCCTGGTGCTGATCCCCGCCCTTACCGAACTGCTGCCGCGCTCGGGCCTGGCCCCCACCGCCGCGAATATCGCCATGTACGGCTCGATCATGTTCGGGCTGTTTCTGGTCGGCTGGGGCTTGTCGTTCATCTGGGGACCGCTGGCCGACCGCTTCGGCCGGGTCAAGGTGCTGGCGGCGAGCATTCTGGTGTATTCGCTGTTTACCGGCGCGGCGGCGTTTTCCGACAACCTCTGGCAACTGGCGATTTTCCGCTTGATCGCAGGGATCGGCGTCGGCGGTGAATGGGCGCTGGCAGGCACCTACGTGGCCGAGAGCTGGCCCGAGGACCGCCGCAAGATGGGCGCCGGTTACCTGCAAACCGGCTATTACCTGGGCTTCTTCATCGCCGCGTTGCTCAACTACACCGTCGGCGCCACCTATGGCTGGCGCGTGATGTTCCTGTGCGGGTTGTTCCCGGCGGTGGTCGCGATCTACACCGCCTTGAAGGTCAAGGAACCGCAGCGCCACATCGTCAAGGCCGCCCCGCGCACGCCCTGGTGGGAAATCTTTGCGCCCGCCTTTCGCCGCCGCACCTTGACCAGTTCAGCCTTGGTCGGCGTGGCGATTGTCGGCCTGTGGGCCGGTTCGGTGTACGAAGCCACCGCCGTGGTCACCCTGGCCACCCGCGCCGGTATCGATCACGTCGGCGCCGTGCACCTGGCGTCCATCGGCGCGGCGGTGTTGTCGCTGAGCACGATTGTGGGCTGCCTGGTGGCGCCATGGCTGGCGGAACGCGTGGGCCGACGCAACGCCTTGGGCTTGTACTTTATCGGCATGGCGGCGGCCATCGTGTTTGCGTTCGGCTGGGTGTTCTACCTCGACGACGGCTTGCATCTATTCATGATTTCGCTGGTGTTCCTCGGGTTCTTCGGCGGCAACTTCGCGATCTTTTCCCTGTGGTTGCCCGAGCAATACCCAACCCGCATCCGCGCCACAGCCTTTGCGTTCAATGCCTCGGTGGGGCGCTTTATCGGTGCCGGGGTCAACTTCCTGCTGGCCGCGGCCATCCATGCGTACGGCTCTATCGGCGTACCGATTGCCTGGACCGCCGCCGCCTTCGTGCTGGGCGTGCTGATCCTGCCGTTTGCGGTTGAAACCCGCCACCAGACCCTGCCGCAGTAACCCTATTTGGAGACGCCCATGCAAGCGTTACAAGGCATCAAGATCATTGACCTCAGCCGCGCGTTGTCCGGCCCGTTCTGCAGCATGGTGCTGGCCGACCTGGGCGCCGATGTGATCAAGGTCGAACCCGGCCCCGCCGGCGACATGAGCCGCACCTGGGGCCCGTTCGACCGTGGCGTGAGCACGTACTACCTGTCGTGCAACCGCAACAAACGCGGGCTGTGCGTGGACTTTCGCAACCCCCGCGGCCTGGACACCATCCAGCAATTGATCGACGGCGCCGACGTGGTGATCGAGAATTTCAAACCCGGCACCCTGCAGAGCATGGGCCTGGGTTTCGAGGTGCTCAGCGCCCGCAACCCACGGCTGATTCTGGGCAGCATCAACGCCTTTGGCAGTGACGGCCCGATGAGCACTTGGCCGGGCTTTGATCAGATCGCCCAAGGCTACTCCGGGCTGATGAGCCTCACCGGTTTCAGCGACGGCGACCCTACCCGTACCGGCACCGCCATCGGCGACCTGACGTCGGGCATGTGGCTGGTGACCGCCATCCTTGCTGCGCTGCTGGAGCGTGAACGCAGCGGTCGCGGCCAACACGTACACACCTCGTTGCTTGCCAGCCTGATGGGTTTGCTCAGCGTGCACGGCCAGCGCTACCTGAGCCTGGGCGATGTCCCACGGCGCACCGGCAATGCCCACGCGGTGATCGCGCCATACGGCGTGTTCCAGACCCTGGACGGCCCGTTGAACCTGGCGCCGATCACCTCGGCCATGTGGAGCAAGCTGTGTGTGCTGCTGGACCTGCCCGAGCTGCCGGACGACCCGCGCTTTGCCAGCAATGAAGCGCGCGTGGAGCACCGCGATGCGTTGAAAGCGCTGCTGGAGAGCCGCTTGAAAACCCGCGGCAAACGCGACTGGACCGAGCGTTTCACCGCCGCCGGCTTGCCCGCCGGCCCCATCAACACCCTTGACGAAGTGTTCGCCGACCCACAGGTGCTGCACAGCCGGTTGACCCAAACCCTGGACCATCCCACTCTGGGCGCATTACGCCAGGTGGTGACGCCGGTGTTCACCGAGGCCGCACAGGCCGGCGCGCAGCGGCCACCGCCGTTGTTAGGCGAACACAGCGTCGAGGTGTTGCTCGAAGCCGGCTTTGATCCGGCCTCGGTGCAAACCTTGCTGCAGGCCAACGTGCTGTTGCAGGCCACTCCACCCGACCGTTCAACAGGAACTGCACCATGACTGCCACTGTGTCACTCAAGCTCCTCGACACGCGCATTGCGCGCTTGACCTTCAGCAACCCCAGCCAGCGCAATGCCCTGAGCGCGCAGCTGCTCGACAGCCTGGACGAAAGCCTGGTCGCCCTCGCCGCCCAGCGCGTCGGCGTGGTGATCCTCGGCGCCGACGTCGGCCAAAGCGTATGGAGCGCCGGCCACGATATCGGCGAAGTGGCGCGTGACCGCGACCCCGTCGCCTACGGCAAACCGCTGGAGCAAGTACTGCGGCGTATCCGCGCCTACCCTGGCGTGGTCATCGCGCTGATCTCGGGCTCGGCCTGGGGCGGCGCCGTGGACCTGGCCATGAGCTGCGACCTGGTGGTGGCGGACCCCAGCGCCAGCTTCGCCATGACCCCGGCCAACATCGGCCTGCCCTACACCACCAGCGGCCTGTTGCGGTTCTTCAATAACCTGCCGATTCATGTGCTCAAGGAAATGTTCTTCTGCGCGCAAAAACTCGACGCCCAACGGGCCGAGCGCTTTGGCGTGATCAACCGGCTGGTGCCTACCGATGCCCTCGAGGCCACCGCCCTGGAATACGCCCAGGGCATTGCGGCCAAGGCGCCGCTGGCGATTCAGGCGGTCAAGGAACAACTGCGCATCCTCGAAGATCTGCAGCCGATGCCCGTGCAAGCCATGGAGCACATCGCCGAACTGCGCCGCCAGGCGTGCGCCAGTGCTGATTTCGGTGAAGGGCTGGCAGCGTTCGCCGAGCGCCGTCCACCGGTATTTGAAGGGCGTTGACGCAATTTTCATATTGGGCTGTCTATGATGCGCCCCTTCGTTGGGGAGTAACCGGCTTCTGACCCGCTCAGAAGCGTTCGTATCAACATATTCGGCAACCTGCCGTGGTACGAACACCGTTGAGGTTGGTGAGACCAGCGACACATCCATGCCTAAAGTCGGGCGTGTGGTTGTGTCGTTGACTCATACAGCCCGACTGGAAGCCTCACCGTGAACCCCATTTCTCTGATTTTTCTCGCCCTGGCCATGTCCACGGACGCCTTTGCGGCGGCCATCGGCAAAGGCTCCAGCCTGCACAAACCGCGTCTGGCCGAAGCACTGCGCGCCGGCCTGATCTTTGGTGTGATCGAAGCCATTACGCCGATGATCGGCTGGGCCATCGGCCATGCGGCCACGCGTTGGGTGCAGGACTGGGATCACTGGATCGCCTTTACCCTGCTGGTCGCGCTGGGCTTGCACATGATCTACAACGGGCTCAAGGCGGACGATGAGGAGGCGCAAAAGCCTACCCAGCATTCCTTCATGATCCTGGCCATCACCGCCTTTGCGACCAGCATTGATGCGATGGCCGTCGGTGTGGGCCTGGCCTTTATTGATGTGAATATTCTGGTGGCGTCGGCAGCCATCGGCCTGGCGACCATGACCATGGTAACCATCGGCATGATGCTCGGTCGGGTGCTGGGCACGGTGGTGGGCAAGCGCGCCGAAATGGTCGGCGGCGTGGTGTTGATGCTGGTGGGTGCGACGATTCTCTACGAGCATTTGTCGGCTTAACGGCTCGCACTGAACAAACGTGGGAGCGGGCTTGCCCGCGAAGGCGGCGAATCAGTCGATGCATTTTTTGACTGACCCCGCGCCTTCGCGAGCAAGCCCGCTCCCACAGCAGGTCTGCAGCGTTTTAAGCCGCGTGACTTTCCTTCTTCAAGCTCTCCATATCAATCACGAAGCGATACTTGACGTCACCCTTGAGCATCCGCTCGTACGCCTCGTTGATGCCCTGGATGTCGATCATCTCGATGTCCGAGACAATCTTGTGCTTGGCGCAGAAGTCCAGCATGTCCTGGGTTTCCTGGATACCGCCAATCAACGAACCGGCCAGGCTGCGGCGTTTGAAGATCAGGTTGAACACCGTCGGCGACGGATGCGGGCTGTCGGGTGCGCCGACCAGCGTCATGGTGCCATCGCGCTTGAGCAGGTTGAGGAACGCATCGAGGTCGTGCGGCGCGGCAACGGTGTTGAGGATAAAGTCCAGGCTGTTGACGACCTTGGCCATCTCGTCCGGGTCCTTCGACACCACCACTTGATCGGCACCCAGGCGCAGGCCGTCTTCGCGCTTGTTCGGCGAGGTGGTGAACAGCGTGACATGTGCGCCCATGGCATGCGCGATCTTCACCGCCATATGCCCTAGCCCGCCGAGGCCGACCACCCCGACTTTTTTGCCGGGCCCCACCTTCCAGTGGTGCAGCGGCGAGTAAGTGGTGATGCCGGCGCACAGCAGCGGCGCCACGGCCGCCAGGTTCGAATCATCGTGGGAGATGCGCAGCACGAACTTCTCCTTGACCACGATATTGTCCGAGTAGCCGCCAAAGGTATTTTCGCCGCCGTACACCGGGCCGTTGTAGGTGCCGGTAAACCCGTTCTCGCAGTATTGCTCCTCGCCCTCGGCGCAGGATGCGCAGTGCTGGCAGCTGTCGACCATACAACCGACACCGGCCAGGTCACCGACCTTGAATTTTTTCACGTTGGCACCGACTGCCGTGACGCGGCCGACGATTTCGTGGCCGGGCACCTACGGGTACAAGGTGTTGTGCCATTCGTTACGCACGGTGTGCAGGTCGGAGTGGCACACGCCGCAATAGAGAATATCGATCTGAACGTCGTCCGCCCCCGGCGCGCGGCGCTCGAAGGTAAAAGGCTTGAGTGCATCCTTGGAATCCCGAGCGGCGTAGCTGTAAGTCTTGGCCATTTGGTTCACCTGTTGAACTGACGGTAGAGGTCAGTGGACCAACGCAGACGCGCAAGCGTTCAACCGAGCACATCCGTACAAGCCCCTGGGCCGGTTTAACGCGATAGTGAGATTTAGCGTTTGCCCCCTGACCCTAAGGAGTTTTCCATGAGCACATTCGTTGCCAAAGACGGTACCCAGATCTATTTCAAGGACTGGGGCAGCGGTAAGCCCGTGCTGTTCAGCCACGGCTGGCCACTGGATGCCGACATGTGGGAATACCAGATGGAATACCTGAGCAGCCGTGGCTTTCGCACCATCGCCTTCGACCGCCGGGGTTTTGGCCGCTCGGACCAACCGTGGACCGGTAACGACTACGACACCTTCGCCGACGATATCGCCCAACTGATCGAACACCTGGACCTTAAAGACGTGACCCTGGTGGGCTTCTCGATGGGCGGCGGCGATGTGGCGCGCTACATCGCTCGCCACGGCAACTCGCGTTTGGCCGGCCTCGTGCTGCTGGGCGCCGTCACGCCGATCTTCGGCCAAAAACCGGATTACCCGCAGGGCGTGCCTACCGCAGTGTTCGATGGCATCAAGGCCGGGCTGCTGAAGGATCGCGCGCAATTTATCAGCGACTTCAATGTCTCGTTCTATGGCATCAACAAGGGCCAGCAAGTCTCCCAGGGCGTGCTGACGCAGACCTTGCAGGTCGCGCTGCTGGCGTCGCTTAAATCGACCGTGGATTGTGTCACCGTGTTCTCCGAGACCGACTTCCGCCCGGACATGGCCAAGATCGAGGTGCCAACCCTGGTGATCCACGGTGACGGCGACCAGATCGTGCCGTTCGAAACCACCGGCAAAGTCGCGGCCGAGATGATCAAGGGCGCGCAACTGAAGGTGTACAAGGATGCGCCGCACGGTTTTGCCGCCACCCACACCCAGCAGTTGAACGAAGACTTGTTGGCGTTCCTCAATCGCTGAAGCGAGTGAATCACCCTCTCCTTATTTTGCCGGGCTTGCCCGGTTTTTTTTTCGACCGGCGCTGACCCTCGGTATGATGCGGCTGAACCGGCGACTGCCCGACGCGGTCCCAACCCATACGCTCATCGCTGCAGGTAATCGCACATGTCACTGCCAAAAGAAATGACCCTGATCGAAATCACCGCCCCTGGCGGCCCCGAGGTCCTGCAACCACGCCGGGCCGATGTGCCGGTGGCAGGTCCCGGTGAAATCCTGATCCGCGTGCACGCGGCCGGCGTCAACCGCCCGGATGCGTTGCAACGCGCCGGCAAGTACCCGATGAAGCCCGGCATGAGCCCCATTCCAGGTTTGGAAGTGGCCGGCGAAGTGGTTGCATTGGGCGAAGGTGTCAGCGAGTACGCGCTGGGTGACAAGGTGTGTGCCCTGACCAACGGCGGTGGGTACGCACAATTTTGTGCAGTGCCTGCCAGCCAGGCCTTGCCGATTCCGGATGGCATGGACTGGATTCAAGCCGCCGCCGTGCCGGAAACGTTCTTCACCGTCTGGGCCAACCTGTTTGGCCTGGGTGACGCTCATACCGGCCAGCGCGTGCTGATCCACGGCGGCACCAGCGGCATCGGCACCACCGCTTTGATGCTGTGCCGCGAGTACGGTATCCAGGCGTTCGCCACCGCCGGCAGCGCCGACAAATGTGCGGCGATCGCCAAGCTCGGCGCCGAGCCGATCAACTACCGCGAGCAGGACTTCGCCGAGGTCATCGCGCAGAAGACCGACAACAAGGGCGTGAATGTGATCCTCGACATCATGGGCGCCTCGTACCTGAACAATAACCTCAAGTCCCTGGCCATGGACGGGCACCTGGTGATGCTGGGCTTCCTCGGCGGCGGCAAGGCCAATGACGTCGACCTGCTGACCATCCTCGGCAAGCGCGCAGTCATCACCGGCTCCTTGCTGCGCGCACGCACCAAGGACGAAAAGGCTGCCATTGCCGAACAACTGCGCGAATACGTGTGGCCGGTGCTGTCCGCCGGACGCTGCCTGCCGATGATCGACAAGGTGTACGAATACACCGACGCCGCCCAGGCCCATGCGCGGATGGAAGGCGGCGATCACATTGGCAAGATCGTGTTGCGCGTGGAATGACGCTCATCTGCCCTGCTGAAGATCAACGGTGGCAGCTGTAGAGCCAGCAAGGCTGCGATGGCGGCGGCAGGGTCACCCTGTTGTTGCCTGCCCCGCCGCCTTCGCCGCCGTGCTACTGCTCGACGGCGCCGACAACGCAGCTGTGCCGGGGCATCGAATAGTTACTCGGCGAATGCCGGGTAATCGGTGTAGCCCTGTTCCGAGCCGCCGTACATGCCCTGCGCCCGCAGCGGGTTCAGCGGCCAGCCGTTGAACAGTCGCTGCGGCAGGTCCGGGTTGGCAATGAACGGACGGCCGAAGGCAATCAAGTCTGCCAGCCCCGCCTCCACCAGTGTTGCCCCGCGCTCAGCGGTATAGCGACCGGCGTAGATGATGCGCCCGCTGAACGTGCTGCGCACCGCCTGACGGAAAGTTTCGGGCAGGTCGGGAGCATTGTCCCAGTCAGCCTCGGCGATAGACACATAGGCAATGCCCGATGCCTCAAGCACCTTGATCGCTTCAATGTAGGTGTGATGCGGATCTTCCTCGACCAGGCCGATGTACACGCGGTCCTGGTCCGTGCCGCTGAACAGCGGAGAAAAACGCACACCCAGGCGTTGCGGGCCGACCACGGCGGTCACGGCTTCGACGATCTCGCGCAGAAAGCGCAGGCGGTTGTGCAGTGAACCACCGTATTCATCGTCACGCTGGTTGGCGTGGGCGGAGATGAACTGGTTGACCAGGTAACCATTCGCGGCGTGGATTTCCACCCCGTCAAAGCCGGCGTCCAACGCATTACGCGCCGCCTGTGCGTAGTGCCCTACCAACTCTTCAATTTCCAGCCTGCTCAAGGCACGCGGTACGGGCGGCTGCATCAGCTCGCCGACGCCAGGCCCGGTTTCGATAAAGGCTTTCGCCTGTTCCGCCGCAATGGCCGACGGCGCGACCGGTGCGGCGCCCTCCGGTTGCAGCGCATTATGGGACACACGCCCCACATGCCACAGCTGGGCGAAGATCACGCCGCCTTCGGCATGCACGGCGTCGGTGACTTTGCGCCAGCCATCGATTTGCGCCGGGCTGTAGATACCCGGCGTCCAGGCGTAACCCTGGCCGCGCGGTTCGATCTGCGTGCCTTCGCTGACCATGAAACCGGCCGTGGCGCGCTGGCGGTAATACTCGGCCATCAGGTCGGTGGCGATATCGCCGGGTTGCGCGCTGCGTTGACGCGTCAGAGGCGGCAAGACAACTCGGTTATTGAGCGTGTGATGACCCAGTTTTACCGGGGTATTTAAATGATGATTCATGTGAAACTTCCAAATTCAGGGCGAGCAAAAGCATTGGCGGCTCCAAGGAGCCGCCAATCAATAACGCGTGTGATTAATTCAGGCGGTGAGTTTGAGCAGGGCCTCGGCCACGGCACTGGAACTGGCAGGATTCTGCCCGGTCACCAGCAAGCCGTCTTCGAGCACAAAAGACTGCCAGTCAGCACCCTTTTCATAGTGGCCGCCGAGCGCCTTGAAATCATCTTCAATCAGGAACGGCACCACATCGGTCAGGCCAACCGCAGCTTCTTCAGCATTGGAGAAGCCGGTAACGCGACGGCCCTTGACCAGCGGCTCGCCATTCACGGCCTTGACATGACGCAGAGCGCCCGGCGCGTGGCAGACAAAACCGATCGGCTTGCCGGCACGCTCAAAGGCCTCGATCAGTGCGATCGACGTTTGCGATTCGGCCAAGTCCCACAACGGGCCATGACCGCCTGGGTAGAACACGGTGTCGAAGTCGTCGGCGTTGACCGTGTCCAGCTTGACGGTGTTGGCCAGGGCCTGTTGGGCTGCCAGGTCGCCAGCGAAACGACGGGTTTGCTCGGTCTGTGCATCCGGCTGATCGCTGACCGGGTCCAGCGGTGGTTGGCCGCCGGCCGGGGATGCCAGTACCAGTTCGGCACCGGCGTCTTTGAAGGTGTAATAGGGCGCCGCAAATTCTTCGAGCCAGAAGCCGGTTTTACGACCGGTATTGCCAAGCTGGTCGTGAGAGGTCAGTACCATTAATACTTTCATTTTCCAGTGCCTCGATCGATGGTTTCAGTAGGTGTATGCATCAGCAGGTTCAGGGCAACCCAATAACTGTCGGGTCAGCAGCAGCGCCTCGTCAAAAGGCGCGGATGTTCGGGTGATCTTGCTCATGACGCTGGTCCCCAACCACAGCGCATACAAGCGCCGAGCCAGGCTGTCGGGGTGTTGCCGAACCGCCAGCGAGCCGTCCTGGATGCCGTGCTGCAAGGCCTCGGCCAGCAAAGCGATGGTGCGAGTGGTGCCGCGCTGCAGGGACAAACGCATTGGCTCTGAAAGGTCTGACACCTCGGCACCGAGTTTGACGGCAAGGCATTTGCCCGAGTCGGTGCAGCTGGTCTGGTTGTCGATCCAGGTGTGCCAATAGCGCATCAACCTGGCGGCCCAGGACAGTCCGGGTTGCTGGAACAGTTGCTCCATGCCTTTGAGGTATTGGTCGAAATAGGTGTCGAGCAAGACCACGCCGAATGCGTCTTTGGAATGGAAGTAGTGATAAAACGAACCTTTGGGTACATCGGCGGCTTGAAGTATTTCGTTCAACCCCACCGCAGAAAATCCTTTGCGGCTCACAATCAATTGCGCCGTATCCAGAATGGTCTGCCTTGTACTGTTAGTCGCGTTAGTCATTATTTATCCCGTCCCGATTAGACCAGTCGTCTAGTTCGTTGAGGGGATGTTAGGCGTCGAGAAAAACTTCAACAATGTCATATCCGCAAGGATTTCGGACATGGCACAAAGTCGGTTGCCGTTTACCTGGCACCCGCCGACAATCCCCTCTCCCGCGCCCTTTGGAGAATGACGATGCACAGCGTTGCGCTGATGGTTTACCCGAATTTCCAGTCCCTGAGCCTCAGCCTGGGTTCGGTGTTCGAGTGCGCGAACCTGCTGCGCGGTGAGCCGGCTTATGAGTTTCATCTGGTCTCGGAGAGCGGCGGCGCCGTCATGACCTCCCAGGGCTTTTCGGTGAATACCAGCCCGATTCGGCCACAGGGTTATGACACGCTGATCGTCAGCGGCTACCTGGAATTTCGCCTGCCCGAGGCCAACCTGCTGGAATTGGTCAAAGCCGCCTCTGCCCAGTCGCGGCGCGTGGCCTCGCTGTGCATGGGCATTTTTGTGCTGGCCGAAGCCGGTTTGCTCGAAGGCAAGCGCACCACCACCCACTGGATCCACGCGCCGGCGTTTCGCAAGCGCTACCCGGATATTCAACTCGAAGAAGACAAGCTGTTCGTGGTTGACGGCCAGGTCTGGACCGGCGCCGGCATGAGCGCCGGAGTCGACCTGGCGTTGGCCATGGTGGAAGCCGACCTGGGCAGCGACCTCGCCCGGCGTATCGCCCGCAAGCTGGTGATTGCCCAGCGCCGCGGCAGTGAGCAATCGCAATTGTCGGCGTTGCTGGAACTGGACCCCAAATCCGACCGCGTGCAACTGGCCCTGGCCTATGCCCGCGAAAACCTGACCCACGACCTGTCGGTGGAAGCCTTGGCCGAGGTGGCCCGGCTGAGCCCACGTCAATTCAGCCGAGTATTCCGCGAAGAAACCGGCCAAACGCCGGCCAAGGCCATCGAGTCGCTGCGGGTGGAAGCTGCCCGGGCGATGATGGAAACCAGCCGTCACCCGGTCGAAGTGGTGGCCCGCGAAACCGGCTTCGGTGACCGCGAGCGCATGCGCCAGGCGTTTCTGCGCGCGTTCGGGCAGCCGCCGCAAGCGATGCAGCAAGTGTTGTTCAACGCGGGTGCCTAGCGGCAGTGATCAGGGCTTTGGCTTTTAGGTTGTTTACCCGTATCCCGGTCAGGGCTGGTCACCGTGCCCTTCGGATATTCAGGCAAAACGCACTGCGAATAGAGCAGATGCGACGCCCTTGGGCGTGTGCCATTCAGGGCGAAACCGGCCGACGAGTTCAAGTGCGGCCGTGCCCGGCCAAGTTCAACATCGTGTTTAATGCAGCGCGGCCCGCGTAATCAAATAACTGACCAACTGCGGATCGTCATCCAGCTCAAGCATCTGCACCGGGCGCGGCAGGTCATCGAGCACCGCGCGCCAGAACGCCTGCGACACTTCATCCTGATCGTAGAACCGCACCAGCCAATTGGCCTCGCCACTGCGCAGCACTTGGGTGGCGATAGCGCGGCCAATGCCCTTGCGGCGGTAGCGCTTGAGGATGAACAGATCGGCCAGTTCCAGCGCGTCGATGCCCGGCAGTTCGCTGCCTTCGATCAGCAGGAAACCGGCGATGTAGCCATCCACCAGCAGCAGGTTGGCGCTCCATTGCGGGTCGTGCCAGTAGCGGGTCAGGTGCTCGTCATGGATGTAGAAACGGCCATCCGACTCCACATCTTCCTGCTCCCAGTCTGACGACTCATAGGCATAGTACTGGTAAAGATTACGGATCAGCTCAGACGCATCGGGGCCGGTCTGGATCAATTCGACGGTGGTTTCAGACATTGGGCTCTCGGTGAAAATACGCAAGGCCCCATTGTTCACAAAAGTGATACACACGCCAATACATTGCATAACCTTTCTGTTTGCTGAACCGATTGCGAATTTGCTTTTCCGCGTCCAATATCCTGAAACATTTAGAATAAACTTCGCCCACTGATTCTTCAAAAGCCTCTTTTTTCAAGGACACGTATTTTGACAAACGTCTGTTCCGCCGGCCTGGATGTGGGCTTTGCCTCCCTGGACTACCTGCAGATCTTCATCCTGGGCGTAATCCAGGGCATTACCGAGCTGTTGCCGGTGTCGTCCACGGCCCACATGCGAGTGGTGCCCGCCCTGCTCGGCTGGCAAGACCCGGGCTCGGCGTTTTCCGCGGCCATGCAGTTGGCGGCGCTGGCGGCGGTGGTCAGTTATTTCTGGCGTGACGTGCGCCAGGTGACCACCGGCAGCATCAGCGCGGTGCGCCGCGGCGACTACAACGACCGGTGGTTCAAACTGGCCGTGGCGATTGTGTTGGCCACTATCCCGATTGGGATTGCCGGCCTGGCGCTGTCTTCGACCTTGAATACCTGCAACTCGCCGCTACGCGGCCTGATGGTGATCGGGATTGCCTGCGTGGTGATGGCGGTATTGCTGGCAGTGGCCGAAGTGCGCGCGCGCCACACCCGTGAGATGAGCGAAATGCGTCTGCGCGATGCGCTGATTGTCGGTATCGCGCAGATTGGCGCGCTGATTCCTGGGGTGTCGCGCTCCGGTTCGACACTCACCGCCGCGCTGTTCCTGAACTTCAAGCGTGAAGAAGCTGCGCGTTTTTCCTTCCTGCTGGGCCTGCCGGCCATCGCCCTCGCCGGTTTGAAAGAAGTGTGGGTGCTGCTGCACGCCGACATGCCCGCCCACGCCTGGTCACACTTGATCTTTGGGCTGGTGGTTGCCAGCGTCTCGGCATTCTTCGCCATCTGGGGCCTGATGAAGTTCCTGGAGCGGTTCTCCACCTGGCCGTTCGTGATCTACCGCGCGCTGCTGGGGATTTTCCTGATCGTGGCGGTCAGCACCGGCTTCTTGAGTTAAACCGTGCCGAGCTAAGCCCCAGGCTGGCGGTCGGCCAACGCTTCGAGCAGGTCGGCCGAGGGCACGAAAAACAGGCCGCCGGTGACCGCCGTGCTGAAGTCCAGCAAGCGGTCGTAATTACCCACGGGGCGGCCGACAAACATGTTTTCCAGCATCTGCTCCAGCGGCTTCGGCGAACGCGCGTAGCCGATAAAGTAGGTGCCGAACTCACCGGCGCCCGGGCGGCCAAAGGGCATGTTGTCGCGCAGGATCTTCACTTCTTCACCGTGCTCGTCGGTGATAACGGTCAACGCGCTGTGTGAGTTGCTCGGTTTGGTCTCTTCATCCAGTTCGATGTCTGCCAGCTTGGTGCGCCCGATCACCTTCTCCTGCGCTTCCACGGTCAGGTCGTTCCAGGCCGCCATGTTGTGCAGGTATTTCTGCACCAGCACGTAGCTGCCACCTTCGAATTCGCGGTCTTCGTCGCCGACGATTGTGAAACCCACCGCCTTGCGCCCCACCGGGTTCTCGGTGCCATCGACAAAGCCGATGATGCTGCGCATATCGAAGTAGCGAAAACCCTGGACCTCATCCACGACCTGGACGCTGTCGCCCAGGGCCGCCATCAGTTGGGTGGCCAACTCGAAGCACAGGTCCATCTGCTCGGCACGGATGTGCAGCAGGATGTCGCCAGGGGTCGAGACGGCCTTGCGCCCTTGCACACCAAACTCGCGAAATGGATGCAACGCCGCCGGGCGTGGGGCGCCGAACAGCCGGTCCCAGGCATCCGAGCCAAACCCGCAGACGCAGGTCAGGTTGCCTGCCGGTACGCGCTTGCCGACCGAACGCACCAGCCCGGCTATGTCACCGCACCAGGCCCGCACAGTGTCGAGATTGCCGGGCGTCAGGGTGGCGACCATGAAAATCGCGCTGCTGGTGATGGGGTGGCAGACGGACTGCGGTTCAAGGGGTGGCTGAACGGGGCACGTATTCATGATAAACATCCACAGGCTAAGGGCGGTTTTGACCCGCGCAGGTTAGCAGATCAGACCCTGCGACACTCGACCAGCAACCCGCCCTCCTCGCGCACACGGCTTTCGATCACCACCGGCAGGAAGCGTTGAATTACCGTCATATTGCTGTGCAAGTGCTCGCTCATGTGTGGCGTGGTAAAACGCCCGCCGCCGGCCAACGCCATCGGCAACAGCAGTTGATCCGCCAGGTGCTCACCCACCGCGGTGTCGGTGCCCTGCCACTCCATCGCCTGGTTGATGGCCTCATCGGCCACGGCCTCAGCTCGCACGGTGGTCATGCCGAACGCACTGAATACTTCGGTGACCTGCGCGTGGACGTATTCCAGCATCAGCACATTGCCCGGTCCTTGCTGCGGGTCAATGTCTATCGGGAACAGCTGCGCCTCGGTGAACCCCAGGCGCTGGCGGACGCGCTTGAATTCACGCTCACTCACCTGATCCGCCAGGCCGGCATTCAGGACGATGGCGCGTTTTTCCAGCAGCTTGCCGCGCTGCATCAGCTGCAACGCCTGCAGGTCCGATGGCTGGATAAACGCCTCCACTTCGCCGCCGCCCGCCGGGACGAAACCATGGCGTATGAGGTTCAACTCGACGCGCGCGCCCATGCGCCGCAACAGCGGCAGCCAGGCCCGCTGCAAAAAGTCCACCGGCGGCGCCAGCGGGTTATGGGTGCCGCCGCTGATCGTCACGCGGCTGGCGGTTGGCGCGCGCAACAGCGCCGGTAGCAACGTCTGCAGCACCAGGGTGCAGCTGCCGGCCGTGCCGATCGCAAAGCGGTACTCGCCGCCTTGTATCGGCCCGGGTTCGAACAGCAGGCTCTGCGAGCCCAGCTCAGCCCCTTGCACCTTGGCGCCACACACGTGGGCGGCGGCCAGCACGGCGGTCAGGTGTTGGCGCATCAAGCCTGGCCGACTGCGCCTGGCGCGGATGTTTTTGATGCGCAACGTCAGCCCGGTCACCATTGCCAGGCTCAAGCCACTGCGTAACACCTGGCCACCGCCAATGGCGCCGTCGAGTTCAATCACGTCCTGTTTCATGTTCGTCCTTATGCGTAGCGGTTAACCGTGTGTCGAAGGTAATGATCCAGGCGCTTTGCGTCTGCTTGCGTGCGTGGCAAAACCGGCACTTCGCGTTCCAGCTCGCGCTGGATAAATGCGTGCAGCGCCGGGCGCCGTGGTCCATAAGCGGCCTCGCCGGCATTGCGCTTGAGGGCCAGCAGCGTTGCCACTTCGTCGAGCAGTTGCGGGTCATCCACCGTGCCAAGCAAGTCGGCGAACGTCATCGGCGGGCGTCCCAGGCCCAGGTCGATCCAACGCACTGCCAGCAGCGGCCTCAGCACGTAGAAGTACTTCTTGAACCGCACCTCCTCGCCTTGCAGGTAACCACGAAAATTCTTCCTGGCCATCGACAAGTAGTGATTACGCGCCGCCGGCGGGCTGTAGAACGTTTCGGCCAAGGCCCGCAATTGCGCCGTCGCCTCAGTTTCCTGGCGATACACCAGGGGCGAATCCAGCCACTCCAGCAACGTAGGGTTGGACTTGCGCAACAGCCCCAAGGTCTTGCGCAGCTCCCATCCGCTGACATCCAGCTCGTCATCCAGCGGGCGCTCGATCACATCCCGCGGCGCATCCACCTGCATAAACCAATCAGGCTTTTCCACGTAGACAAAGCGCACGTCGTAGTCGCTGTCGGTAGACGCAAACCCCCAGGCGCGACTGCCCGACTCACAGGCATACAGCACGCTCACGTTGCGCTCGCGCTCTATGCGTTCCAACTCATCCAGCACCCGCGCGCGCATGGCGTCGCTGAGTGGGTGACGTTCTTCCCTTTCCATCGTTGTGCTCCTCTTAACCTTTTACGCACACCACCTGACGCAGGGTGTGCAGCACTTCCACCAGCTCGCGCTGGGCATGCATGACGGCGTCGATGTCCTTGTAGGCCATCGGAATTTCATCGATCACATCGGCGTCCTTGCGGCACTCCACGTGGGCCGTGGCGCGGATCTGGTCGGCCACCGTGAAGGTGTTTTTCGCTTTGGTGCGGCTCATGGTGCGGCCGGCGCCGTGGCTGCACGAGCAGAACGACTCTTCGTTGCCCAGGCCGCGCACGATGAAACTTTTTGCGCCCATAGAACCCGGAATAATCCCCAGCTCGCCCTTCTTCGCCGACACCGCGCCTTTGCGCGTCACCAGGATCTCTTCACCAAAGTGCCGCTCTTTTTGCACGTAGTTGTGATGGCAGTTCACCCCTTCCAGCACCACCTCAAACGGCTTGCTGATCACCTGGCGCGTGGCCTGAACCACCGCGCGCATCATCAATTCGCGGTTCTGCCGGGCAAAATCCTGCGCCCAGCCCACGGCTTGCACGTAGTCATCGAAGTGCTGGCTGCCCTCTTCGAAATAGGCCAGGTCGCGGTCCGGCAAATTGGCCAGGTGCTGGCGCATGTCCGCCTGCGCCAACTGGATAAACAAGTTGCCGATGGCGTTGCCCACGCCGCGCGAACCGCTGTGCAACATGAACCAGACACGGTTGGCTTCATCCAGGCACACCTCGACAAAGTGGTTACCCGTGCCGAGCGTGCCCAAATGCTGGCGGTTGTTGCTGTGCTCAAGCTGCGGGTACTTATCGGTAATTGCCTTGAACCCGGGGCGCAGCGTCGCCCATACCTGATCGGCCTGGGCCGGCACGTCCTCCCAGGCGCCTTTGTCACGCCCTTTACGGCTGCGGGTACGACCATGGGGCACGGCGGCCTCGATGGCACAACGCAGCCCGTGGAGGTTGTCGGGCAAATCGCTGGCGGTCAGCGTGGTGCGCGCGGCAATCATCCCGCAGCCGATGTCCACACCCACCGCCGCCGGGATAATCGCGCCCACCGTGGGGATTACACTGCCGATGGTCGAACCCTTGCCCAAGTGCACATCCGGCATCACCGCGAGGTGCTTGAAGATAAACGGCATCTTGGCGGTGTTCATCAGTTGCTGGCGGGCTTCAGGCTCAACCGGTACGCCTTGGGTCCAGAGTTTGATCGGCTTGCCGTTGGCCACTTCCAGCAGTTGGTAGGTTTTCTCTTGCATGATCTCGATTCTTTTTTTGGAAAGCCGTCATCGCGGCGTTGAACAGGCTATAGCAGCGGGCGTGCCAGCTTTTTACGAAACCCAGATAAAATCTTTATCTCATTGTTTTGTATAGATATTCATCCGGTATGGAATTTAAACGCTGAAAATCGATGGCAAGCATCTTCGCCAATTCATATCCTTGCTTATCGTCACTTATATTTTGGTCTAGCCATGAAGCACAAGCGCACCGTCGCCATCGGGTTTATCGGGTCAAAGCTGGACCGCGTCGGCAAAGGCGCCAACCGCTGGAACCACTGGCGCCCCAGCGTCGGTCTGTGCCAGCAGGCCGATGTGCTGATTGATCGCCTGGAGCTGATCCACGACGTCGATGCCCGCGACGTCAGCCTCGCCGAACGGGTGCGCGCCGACATCCTGCAGATCTCCCCGCACACCGAGGTGCGCCTGCACGCGATGCCGCTGCAAAATCCGTGGGATTTCGAAGAGGTCTATGCCGCGCTGCACGATTTCACCACCGACTATGCCTTTAACACCGAGCACGAGGACTACCTGGTCCACATCACCACCGGCACGCACGTGGCGCAGATTTGCTGGTTCCTGCTGACCGAGGCGCGCAACCTGCCGGCGCGCCTGATCCAGACCGCACCGGCCCGCCGCCGTGACGACACCGCGCCCGCCACCGGCACGCACACGCTGATCGACCTCGACCTGTCGCGCTACGACCGCATCGCGTCGCGCTTTGCCCACAAGCGCCTGGAGGGCCTGGCGTTTCTCAAGTCAGGCATCGCCACGCGCAATAGCGCTTTCAATGCCTCCATCGAGCAGATCGAACGCGTGGCCGTGCGCTCCAAGGCGCCGATGCTGCTGATCGGCCCCACCGGCGCCGGCAAATCATTCCTCGCCCGGCGCATCTACGCACTCAAGCGCAGCCGCCACCAAATCCAGGGGCGTTTTGTTGAAGTGAACTGCGCGACATTGCGCGGCGATGGCGCGATGTCGGCGTTGTTCGGTCACATCAAGGGCGCTTTCACCGGCGCCCAAAATGCCCGCGATGGCCTGCTGCGCGCGGCGGATGGCGGCATGCTGTTTCTCGATGAAATCGGCGAACTGGGGCTGGATGAGCAGGCGATGCTGCTCAAGGCCATCGAAGAAAAACGCTTTTACCCATTGGGTGCCGACCAAGAGGTGGGCAGCGACTTCCTGATCATCGCCGGCACCCACCGCGACCTGCGCGAGCGGGTGGCGCAAGGGTTGTTTCGTGAAGACCTTTACGCGCGGATCAACCTGTGGACCTTTGACCTGCCGGGCCTTGCGGGCCGGCGTGAGGATATCGAACCCAATATCGATTTCGAACTGGAGCGCCATGCCCGCGAGCAAGGCCGGCGCGTGCGTTTCAACCTGGAGGCGCGGCGGCGTTACCTGGCGTTTGCCTGCTCCAGCGAAGCCGCCTGGCGGGGTAACTTTCGTGAGTTGTCGGCCTCGATCACCCGCATGGCCACGCTGGCGGACAGTGGGCGTATTGATGAGGCGCAGGCTGAAGAGGAAATTCAGCGTTTGCGTTATGCCTGGGGGTTGTCTGCGCCGCAGGCTGATTGGCAAGCCTTGCTGCCGGCGGAGCTGGATCTGTTTGATCAGGTGCAACTGAAGGCGGTGATTGAGGTGTGTCGGCAGTCCGACAGCCTCTCGGATGCGGGGCGCCGGTTGTTCGGCGTGTCGCGTCAGGCCAAGGCGCAACCGAATGACGCGGACCGTTTGCGTAAGTACCTGGCGCGGTTTGCGCTGGATTGGAAGCAGGTGGCGTCTGTGCAGGCCTGAGGCTGGCCGCTTGATTTGCTGGGGATTTTTTCGCGGTGTTAGTGGGGTTGAGGTGGGTTTTATCGGGTTCTTGGGTCTGGGTAGTTGGCGCTCTGGGGGAATTGAGTTGGCGGCTCTTTGGGGGGTGGGGGGCATATCCGTTGGCTGGGTGATGGCGGATATCGGTTCCGCTCTTACAGCGGGTCACTTTGGAAAAGCCCCAAAGTAACCAAAGGGCTCTTGCCCCACCACTCGGCACCTCGCTCACGCTTCGGTGTGCCCGAACGAAGGCTTGAATCCGTGGGCCGCCGTGACGGGCCATCCATGGCCCAACACGGCTAACCCGGCGTCCTGCCGGGTTACCCACGGATTCAAGCCTGCGTTCGGCCAGCGTGGTT